>NZ_JBHHJU010000052.1:0-9266 GCF_042136325.1 Neobacillus sp. KR4-4 | reverse complement strand
CCCGTCCGCCGCTAGACTCCGAAGAGTCTCGCTCGACTTGCATGTATTAGGCACGCCGCCAGCGTTCGTCCTGAGCCAGGATCAAACTCTCCAAGAAAGTTGATTAGCTCATTTGTTACGTTGGCTCATGTTCTAACTATATATAATAGAAGAAACACGATTAATATTGTTTGTTTGCACGATTTTGTTTGTTTAGTTTTCAAAGAACAATTCATTATGTCAGAAGCGACATTTGTTATTATATCAACTTTCTATTATGATGTCAATATAATTTTTTTATTTTTTATCAATCACTTTTAACAACTAAAAGTCTGTTTATCAAAAGCGACGTTTATTATTATATCAACTCTATATTGCTATGTCAATATAATTTTCATCTCTTTTTCAATCACCTTTAACAATGAAAACCTGCTGTCAAAAGCGACTTCCTTATAGTATCACCCTCCTAATAATTATGCAACAAAAAGTTTTTCTTTTTTTTAGAAAGCTCTTACGGTTTTCTTTTCAATAATAAATAAACCAGGAGATTAGCATATCTCCTGGCTTTTCACTGGTCTTACCGATCTAATGATTCTTTTTTCCTTTCCCTTTCCCTGGGTGCTTTTTCTTTTTCTCTTTTTGTTGTTTCTTTTCTTCCTTTTTTGGTTTCTGCGCATTTCTAATTCCCACATTATTATGAGCAGGTTTCGCTTTGTTGATAATTGGTTTTGGTTTTGGCGGTACCTCTGCAGAAGTAACGCCTTTAATATACAGTTCATTATTTACTCGATAGACACTGCTTGGCTGCTGAAAACTCGATGCATCCGTTCCAAATGACTGCATCATGTTTTTGAACATATACTTTGCAATTGGTGTCGTCGTCGCGTCCATAAAGTTACCAGAGCCGTTTTGTGCGTATCCAGTCCAGACCGCCATGGTGTATTGCGGTGTATATCCTACGAACCAGCTATCATTCGTGGCGTTTTCTGGGTATCCGAATTTCGCCCGGGTCGGTGCGTCAAAATTCGTTGTCCCTGTCTTCCCTACCACATATAGTCCAGGAACGTTGGCCATTACTCCACCCCCATTTGTTACAACGGAGCGCAGCATATCAGTCACCATATACGCCGTGTAATCCTGCATGACCCGTTTTGGTTTCTCGGTAAAATGAACGACTTTACCATTAGGCAGGACCACTTTTTGGACAAAATGAGGTTTATTGTAGTTCCCTTTATTTCCAAATGCACTGTAAGCTCCGGCCATGGCTAATGGACTAAGAGAATTACTTCCAATCGCATAGGATTCATATACTTGGTTATTTTTAAAAGAAATGCCGAGTTTTTCTGCAAAGTTCTTTGCCTTTTCCATTCCAACCGCCCGTAGTGTAAGAAGAGCAGGAATATTATATGAGTTGTTTAGTGCATTCCGTATGGTCAGCATTCCATGATACTGATGATCCCAGTTGGAAATCGGCTGTCCAGTTGAATACGACGTCGGCTGGTCTTTAATCTGATGACCAGTGGACCATTTTAAATTTTCAATCGCTGGACCATAGTCAAAAATCGGTTTAAATGTCGATCCTGGCTGACGACGGAGATCGACCGCAAAGTTGTTACCTAGAAATTCAGCTTTATACTCGTTTCGCCCGCTCCCAATCGCCCGCACTTCTCCGGTTTTTGTATCTAAAAAGACAAAAGCCCCCTGGAAAGCAGCATTTGGATAGGCAATGATTTCATTGGTGTTCAACATTTTATCTGCATAATTCTGGGCATTTGGATCGAGGGTGGTATAGATAGATAATCCATCCTCACTGATGTCGACACCCTTCAGTTTCCTCTTTACCTCTTTTACAACGGCATCCAAAAACGCTTCGTAAGGAATCGTTTGTTGGTTGCTTTTTAGGACAAGTCCCTCAGTAACAGGAACTTTTGAAGCTTCCTTGTACTGTTTCTCCGTTATATACCCATCTCTAAGCATCGAACGTAAGACGATATTTCGGCGATTTGTGGCCGCTTCTTTGTTTTCCGGCTTGGTTGGATCGTAATTATTCGGACTCTGCGGCAGTCCGGCTATCAAAGCTGCCTGCGCGAGCGTCATTTTTTTCAAATCCTTTACTTCGATACCATAGTAACTCTTTGCGGCAGCAGCAACTCCGTAAGAACGGTTTCCAAGGTAGATTTTGTTTAAATACATCATTAAAATTTCGTGTTTGGAATATTTCTGTTCCAACTGATACGCCAAGTCCCATTCTTGGACTTTTCGCTTTAATGTTTTCTCCGGCGTCAAAAAGGAATTTTTAATCACTTGCTGAGTAATCGTACTACCGCCCTGTGATCCGAAATTTCCGGTTACATTGACAAAAATAGCCTTAGCAGTCCTTTTGATGTCGATCCCATGATGTTCATAAAAATGGGAATCTTCCGTGGCAATAAACGCCTGCTCCAGTACTTTTGGAAGTTGATCATAGGTAATTTTCGTTCGCTTTTCTTTCCCGTATTCATAAAGAAATTTTCCGTTTTTATCGTAAAATTTCGTTGAAAGTGGATCCACCAGCTTAGAATCATCCAAATTAGGCGAACCCTTAATCATAGAAGCGAACGTGATCGCTCCTGCTCCTGTTGAAACAAGTCCCAGCACGAGACAGACAATGATTATTTTTTTCAAAATCGATCCTTTTTTCTTCGGTTTTCGATTGCTTCTGTCTTGATTCTGTCTTGCCCTTTCCGCTCGCTTTCGTTCCTCACGAGATTGATAAGTCTCTTCTGTCATGCTTCTTCTCTCCCATGTAAATTTATGGTTTGGCAAAGTTGATATGATGTAAATGAAAGTATGATCAGCTAATTATAGGACTTCGTAAGCGGGGTTAATTTTATGAGGGGAACACGCAAAAAATGAGACTTAGTGACGGTTCTCCTGGCTCCAATGAGACTTGTGGTGACCACCAGAACCGGGTTTCCCGGCCAGGAGACTCATACATATTACAGGTAATTTATGGGGAAGTTATCCTATATTATTTATACGTTGGAGGTAAATTATGGAGGCAAAGGGAATCCAGATGAGGTTAACTGCTGGTGAAATGGCTCAACTTTGGGCTCAATACTTAAATGATAGCGCAAGCATTTGTATCCTTACTTATTTTTTAGAAAAAGTGGAGGATGATGAAATTAAGCCGGTTATTAAATATGCCCTAGAGTTATCTGCATCACATGTTCAAACGATTACAGCTATTTTAACTGAGGAAAAGAATATTGTTCCGCACGGTTTTCGCATTGGAGAAGATGTAGATTTAACTGCACCTAGACTTTACTCTGACGCATTTGTGCTCAATTTTATTCACCAAATGTCGAAGGTCGGACTTACTTTATATGGAGCCGCTCTAGCAGCATCAGTAAGAAATGACATTAAAGCTTATTACATGGACTGTCTTACTGAAACCATGGGATTATATAAACAGTCAACAGAATTATTATTATCCAAAGGGCTGTTTATCAGGTCTCCGAACCTGCCAAATTTAGAGAAGGTTGAATTTGTGAAAAAGCAATGGTTTATGTTGGATGTAATTGGAGAAAAAAGACCATTAATTGCAGCGGAAGTTGAAAATTTATTTGCGAATATGCAAAGAAATGCTCTCGGAGTTGCTGCGCTAACTGGATTTAGTCAGGTTGCACAGGACAAGGATGTTAAAAAATTTTTTCTAAAGGGTTTAGAAATTGGGAATAAACACATTAGATTATTTAGAGCAAAGTTAGAGGAAAGTAAACTCCCTGCACCGATGGGGTGGGATGGGGAAATAACAAACAGTACCACACGTACATTTTCTGATAAACTCATGATGTACTTTACCACTGGTTTAATTGCTATGAGTGTTGGCTATTACGGTACAGGTGTCAGTGTAAGTCCCAGAGGAGATCTGGCTTCACTGTATAACAGGCTATCCGTAGAGGTTCAAATGTATGCAGAAGATGGGGCCAATATCATGATAAAAAATCGCTGGATGGAGCAGCCTCCAATGGCATCCGATCGAGATGAGTTAATAAGACAAAAGAATAAATAGTGAAAATATAGTATCCAGATAAAAAGAGAAGCACCAGCCTAATTGGCGGTGCTTCTCTTCCATATATTAAAATGCGGCCACTTTCTCTTTTTCACCTTTTAACTTTTCGAGTTCCTTAGTGAGTTCTTCTTCCTCGCCTACATAGCTATTGTATGCCGCGTCAAACTGAGCTAACGGAGCTGCAAACTGATCGTTATCTGATGTATAGAATAGTAATAGAGATTCGTGAAAACTTGGTGAAAAGGAGAAACTATTTTAAAAAAAGGGACGGTTCTAATAGCTCCAAAGAAATTCAGCCGGCCACCAGACCTGACCTCATGTTTCCTACTGTATCCAAATATCTTAATCTTTGAATGTATGAGTATTTCTGCCTATAGGTTGTGTCTTTCTTACCAAAAAAAGGAATGAAAAGAGGGATTAGAGAAGGTTTGAAGAAATTATTATTATATAACATATTTATTTCTTGGGGGAAATGGCGCCATGAGACAAAGCCGACAATATAAATCTCCATATGCAGCAATGTTATGGTCATGTGTATTACCAGGATTCGGGCAATTTTACAATAAGGATTATATAGTTGGAGCTGTGTTGATCGGCATGGAATTTGTCGTGAATTTGAACTCAAATCTAAACCTATCTTTAATCAACTCCTTTATCGGGGATATACATTCTGCCCACCACGTAATTGATTATAGATGGGCACTATTTTACCCATCCCTGTACGGTTATGCGATTTGGCAGGCATTTAATGCAGCAATCACCAATAATCATAAGATGATTGGTAAAGATGCGGACCAACGGACATATTTGTCAGGCTTCTTTATCGGAATGGTATTAGGCATGGATTTCGGATTATTTTGGCATAACACTAGCTTGATCAGACATTATTCCGTTATTAGATTTTTAGACTTCCCTGTCTTTAACGGACTCGCATTTGGATTGTTAATTGGAATCATGGGGCATATCATGGAAATTAAAGTGTATCGAAAACAAAAAGAGCATCTGATAACAGGTAAAAAATAGGGGCCAAATAGGACAGTTCCTTTATAGTGTCTTCCTCCCCTATACTAAGAAGCGACCTCCATTTACCATTTCTCGCCTCTAGAACCCTTATTGGCTACCGTTCCTTCTCATTTTTTGTAGTTTCGGGCGTCTATACCCCTTATTGACTACCTTCCCTTATCTTTTTTCATAGTTTCGGGCATCTATAACCCCTATTGACTACCTTCCTTATCTTTTTTCATAGTTTCGATCATCTATACCTACTATTGGCTACCGTTCTTTCTCTTTTTTCATCGCCTCAGTCGTCAATAAGAAAAATCTCCCTAGCAATCAAGAAAAAATGCCCTCCATCATACGATGAAGGACAAAAGTAACCAATTTGAGTGGTGTCAGGCACCATCCATAGACACCTTCTTACGCTGTCTCCCTCTCTCCATCAACATCCACGCGATTCTTGCCAATTCTTCCTTTAATCGACTTCATTACATGGTACGTAGTCGGTACGATGACCAAGGTTAATAAGGTTGATGTTAATAATCCCGAGATAACAACAATCGCGAGTGATCTAGAAATTAAGCCGCCTTCACTAGATAGGGCCAATGGCAGCAACGCACCAATCGTGGCAAGTGCTGTCATGAGAATTGGGCGAAGCCGGGTTTTTCCTGCTTCTAATAATGCAGCTGTAAGTTCCATGCCCTTCTTCTCGTTCTGTTTCACGCGCTCCATCAGCACAATTGCATTCGTGACCACAATTCCGATTAACATCAAAAATCCAACTAAAGCCGGCATCCCTAGTGCTTGATTCGTCACATATAATCCTAATAATCCACCCGAAAATAGGAACGGAAGCGACGATAGTATCGCCACAGGCATGAGCATATTCCCGAACGCGACAAGCATCACGATAAACACCAGCACTACCGCAACCGCCATTGCCAGCATCATATTTGTAAATCCTTCATTCATCGCTTGCGCTTGACCTTCGGAACGAACGTTCACTCCACTTGGCAGATCAATGCTCTTTAGTCGTTTGTCTACTTCAGCTTGCACACCTGACGAATTATCCGTCGTGATTCGGCCCGTCACCTGCACATATTGCTGCTGATTTAAGCGGTACAATGCAGACGGACTTGGTGCTTTCTTTAGGCTGGCCACTTCGGAGAGGCTGACTTGCTGCCCCATCGGATTGGTCAATTTTTGACTCATAATATCAGCAATAGAATCTACCGAACTTCCATCCAACAACAAATTCACACTTGTTGTTTTTCCGTCTACTTGAATATCTCCCAGATGGTCCCCAGCAATCAACTCCCGAACAAATCCGGCAACCATAATCGGGCTTACCCCTTTTTCCGCGGCTATTGTATCATTGATATCCAATTGCAGCTGTTCCTTCACACCAGAAAGGTTGGATTCAACATTCTCTAAACCATCGATGTTTTTAATTTTATCCGTAATCATCTTCCCAGCGGTCTCCAAATCTTGGGCATTTCCGCCCTCCACAATTAGGGCGATACCACTCGTTCCAACAATCCCAACCGGCGCGAGGGCCACCTGCATCTCATCGCTAAGATTCTCCACTGCCGTACGTACCCTTTTTTCAAAACTAGTAGTTTGTCCCTTTGAGGTATCGTCCTCTAGATCAATCGAAAAACGAATATGTTCCCCATTCACAATCGTTTGGGTATGCTTAATTTGCTTTTCCTCTTTTAAAATTTCTTCGATATCACCCGCCATCAAGTTGGCTTTTTCCAGTGATGTTCCCTCTGGTAAATCAGCGGTTAAGCGATAGGAGACGGCTTTCTCCTGCGGTAAAAAGTTTTTCGGTATCATCGGGACTAATGCCAATGATCCAACAAACATGACCACTGCCAAAACAATCGTCAAAGCCCGTTTATTTAAGACCCATGAAAGAGTATTCTTATAGGCTTTTTGAAAAATAGATTCTTTTTCCTCTTTCGGTTTAATACGAAGTAAGAATAATTTTGCCAGTAACGGCACGACGGTCAATGAAACGATCAGTGAAAACGCCAGCGCCACGATGACCGTAATTCCAAATGGAGCAAAGAAACGTCCAATAATGCCTGGAACAAAGGAAAGTGGTCCAAAAACGGCTATGGTCGTAAGGGTGGACGATGTAATGGCGCCGCCTACTTCTTTGGCTGCCGTAAGAACCATTTTTTCATCACGCTGCGAACTCGTTAAAGTACGGCGGTACACATTTTCAATGACGACAATCGAATCATCAATGACACGGCCGACGGCGACCGCGATCCCCGCTAGTGTCATCATGTTTAAGCTATAGCCTAAGTATTTTAAGGTAATCATTGAGGCCAAAATTGATAGCGGAATGGAAAGAACAGCGACAATCGTTGCCCTAATATTACGAAGGAATAAAAACGTAACCAGCACCGCAAACAGGGTTCCCAGCAACACTTCCCGCAGCATTCCATCGACAGATGTTTTCACTTCTTTAGAGGTATCATATAACTTCGTTAATGTGTATCCAGCCGGAAGGTCTAATTCATCGAGCTTTTCTTTGGCCTGCCCCACCACTTCAACGGTATTAGAACCGGCCTGTGCTTTCATCTCAACCAGAACAGCCGGCTTTTCATTTAGACGTGTATAGACAGTTTCCTTTTTGTTGCTATAAGAAACGGTTGCGATTTCCGACATCTTTACCTTCTGGACACCATTTGGACCTTGAGACAAAATTTGAATATTCTCTACATCACCGACGGAATCCAGCTTGAAATCTGCTTGCACATTCAAAGTTTTATCGTCGACATTTACTTGACCGGCTGGAAAAGAAAAATGATGGGCTGCAAATGTTTGTTTCACCGTCTCATAGGTAACCCCATGCTGTTTCATTTTTTCAGGATCGAGCTTTACCGCCACTTCTTTTTCCGTTTCCCCCGAAATATCAATTGTTCCCACTCCATCAATTCCAGTCAATGCCGGCTTTATCCGTTCATTGATATATTCGGTCAGATCGGATTGATTAGCTGTGTTCGATGAAAGGGCAAAGGTAAAAACCGGCATCGCAGACGGACCGTCTTTGAGGATTTGCGGTTTTTCCGCCCCTGCTGGCAGTTGGATCGAGGCGACGGCGGTCGTAACGTCCTTTTCCGCTTCATCCATATCTTTCCTCATCTCAAATTCAAGAATCCCCACCACCATATTACTGTGTGCCTCAATGTACAAATTATCTAGTTTCTTTATTCCCGATAACATGTTTTCTAACGGTTTGCCTATATCCTCTAATCCCTGTTCAGGAGTCGCTCCAAGATATGGAACCTGAACGATTATATAAGGAATGTCGACATTCGGCATCGATTCCATCTTCATCGTTTTGACTGAATAAACTCCCCCAGCAATCACCATCAACATGGCGATAAAAATAACCCCGGCATTCTTCAACGAAAACTTAATCCATGATTTCATTTTTCTTTTCCCCTCCGTAATCTAAGTACTTTCTCAGTTTAACTACTTCCCCAACCTACTAAACTCGTTTTCTGGTTCTTTTTACCTTTTTTATTATAAGATTTCCATCTCACTGCCAACATCGGGCAGTTACTGTAATCTCGACTAAGACCTAAGGCTTAGATAATGTTCTGGTGTCAGGCACCGAAATTGATTAAAATGGTAAATTTCTAGTAAAATCTACTTAGTTGGAAAGTTTGGTTGGGTTGAGCATTTTGAGAATAAGCCGTAGGGAGAAGGAGTTAGAGAAAAACAGAATGAATATGTTTAGGAAGTTGTCTGATGGGGTATTAGCGCTGCTGATTACCATCCTGCTTTATGCGGTATTTTTCGCGGTAGTTTCACAGAGTCCTGGGAATGAAATGAATAATAGTTTGATCGCCATGGCAGCCTTTGTTGCAATGACGTTTTTTATAAACTTTCCGGTGTGTTGGTGGATTATCAAACGGATCATTAAGGCTAGTCGAGGGAAGAATTATTGAAACAAAATGAAGCCAAGTTCCGATTGGAACTAGGCTTTTATGTTTAATAGAGTTACACAAGCATTCATCTGGAATAATAAACAGTGGACAATTCTTCATCACAACAAAAAAGAACAACCCAATTGAGTTGTTCTTAAAATGCCTGGCAACGTCCTACTCTCACAGGGACGCGTGTCCCAACTACCATCGGCGCTGAGAAGCTTAACTTCCGTGTTCGGTATGGGAACGGGTGTGACCTTCTCGCCATTGCTGCCAGACTATTAAAT
>NZ_JBHHJU010000051.1:0-15067 GCF_042136325.1 Neobacillus sp. KR4-4 | reverse complement strand
AAACCGACTTTCAGCTTTTCCTCATGAGAGGAAAAGGATTATCCGGTATTAGCACCGGTTTCCCGGTGTTATCCCAGTCTTACAGGCAGGTTGCCCACGTGTTACTCACCCGTCCGCCGCTAGACTCCGAAGAGTCTCGCTCGACTTGCATGTATTAGGCACGCCGCCAGCGTTCGTCCTGAGCCAGGATCAAACTCTCCAAGAAAGTTGATTAGCTCATTTGTTACGTTGGCTTAGCTTCTTAAAAGAAGCTAAAATTTATTGTTTGTTTGCACGATTTTGTTTGTTTAGTTTTCAAAGAACAATTTCTCCGTCACTCAAAAGCGACTTTATTATCTTACCAAGTTACCAACCAGAAGTCAACAACTTTTTTCTTTCGTTTCGCATCGCCTCAGTGACGACTTTTCATATATTACAGCAAATAAAGGCGTTGGTCAACACTTTTTTTGAAATTGTTTTTTATATTTTTCCAAAAAGAAAAACCGCTTTTTTCAGCGGTTTTCGATCTAGAGTACCCAATGTTGAATAGCAGCTAATGCAATCAGACCCGGTATTCCTAAAAAGCCTGAAATGGCGGAGGTGGCCACATTAATCGGTACATGTATACCATAACGGTTTCCTGCTGCATTTAGAAAGAATAAAAATAGCGCCCCAATGACTAACTTGATTGCGGCCTGACCAACAAATCGAGCAGGCTTAAAGGGAGCTCCCGTAAATAATAGGATAATCACTAAACCGCCTAGGATAGATATTACGATAATTGGTTCCAAAAAAGCTATCCCCCTTCTTAAGTCATTTTACTTACAACTTATGTACAAGCTGCCAAGAATAGACCTAAAAAAGGAAATAGCTTATTTATGATTTTATTAAATTAACGTTCCGCTGCTTTGCCTCTCTTAAGAGAAAGATATATTTTGCCTCAGCTATTTTCGTTTGACAAATTACTTCGTCAGAAGGATCGAAACTTTTCTCTAACAGCAGTTTTTCTTGCTGCCAATGCTCTTTAAATCGATTCAACTGCACTAAAAGCTTTTCATTATACTCTTTACGAAGCCGCCCTTTACGCTGAAAAAACATCATTGATTCCTCCGCGTCTTCTTAAAATTCTCTTCGGCCCTCAATCGCTTTGGATAAAGTAACCTCATCTGCATATTCAAGATCCCCGCCGACTGGAAGTCCATGAGCAATCCTTGTTGTTTTAATTCCCGATGGTTTTAACAGACGGGAAATGTACATGGCTGTTGCTTCCCCCTCGATATTAGGGTTTGTCGCTAAGATTACTTCTATTATATTTTCATCTTGAAGACGCTTTAGGAGGCTTGGAATATTAATATCCTCTGGCCCGATCCCATCCATAGGGGAAATGGCACCATGAAGGACATGGTACAATCCATTGAATTCCTTCATTTTTTCCATCGCAATCACATCTTTTGGATCTTGGACGACACAGATGATACTCTTATCGCGGCGCACATCTTCACAAATGTAGCAAGGGTCTTGATCTGTGATATGACCGCAGACAGAACAATACGTTAAATTCCGTTTGGCATTAACAAGTGCTTTAGCAAAATCAAGCACCGTATCTTCCTTCATACTTAAGACGAAAAAAGCCAGACGACCGGCCGTTTTAGGACCGATACCTGGCAGCTTCATAAAGCTGTCAATCAGCTTTGAAATTGGTTCTGGATAATGCATCTTTGGCTATTCCTCTCCTAAAAAGGAAGGTTCATTCCTTTTGTAAATTGCCCCATCGTACTGTTTGTTAACTCTTCAGCCTTTTTAAGAGCATCATTTGTAGCAGCTAAAACAAGGTCTTGAAGCATTTCTACATCATCTGGATCAACAGCCTCAGGTTTAATAATTACATCGACCACTTCCTTATGTCCTGTAACAATCACAGTAACCATGCCACCGCCAGCAGTTCCTTCAATCTTTTTTTCACCTAATTCTTCTTGTGCCTCTGCCATTTTCTTTTGCATCTTTTGCATTTGTTTCATCATATTTTGCATATTTCCCATTCCGCCACCACGCATCATTGTTCATCTACCTCCAATTAATTAGTTATTAATCAATAATCTCCACAAATTCTTCGCCAAATATTTTTTTCGCCTCGGCAATATGTGGTTCTTCTTCCTTTGGTACTTCACTGGTTTCTCCCTCAGCACCTTCATGACTATTCAAAAAGCTTTCGCGAATTGGCAGCCACTGGTCTTCCGGGACACCTAAGATTGTAAATCGTTTGCCTGTTAATTTATATAAAGCGGCGATCACTGCATCCAGAAAATCTGTTCGACTCATCGCCATCTGGCAAATCATTTCATGCTTAAATTTTATGATAAAAGCAGCTGCTGATGCGGCGATAGGCTCGGCATCGTTCAATAGGGCAGCTTGTGATTTTAACAGACTTGCGCGCAATTCTGCCCAATTCGATTTAATCAGATTCAAATCGCTTTTTGTTGCCTGCTTTAATACTTCATTTATTTTTCCGACCGCCGGCTGGAATGCCTTTTTCGCTGATCTTTGGGCTGGCTTTTGTGTTTGCTGCACTGCCTCTTGCGGAGAAGCTGTTACACCATTCGCTTTTAAATGCTCGAGCTCCATCTCCAATTGGCCGATTCTTGTTAAAAGCTGGTCAATTTGAGCAGGCTGTGCCTGTGATGTCTGCTTTACTTCCATTTGACATAGCTTTACAATCGCCACCTCAAGAAAAATTCTTGGATGATTGGTCCAACGCATTTCTTGTTGTGTTTTATTCAAGAGATCAATCAGTTGGTAAATCTGATCTGTTGATATCGTTTCAGCAATGTTTCGAAAATCATCATCCAGCATCACTCGTTCCAGCGATTCTTCAAGGTTTGGTGCCGTTTTATATAGAAGCATGTCACGATAGAACAAGATTAGATCCTCAATAAATCGCATCGGGTCTTTTCCATGAAATAAAAGCTCATCCAACGCTGCTAAGCCGTTTGCGACATCCTTTTCCCGGAATGCCAAAGCAAGTTTATTTAAAAATCCCTGCGAAACCGATCCTGTAACCGTTAATGCATCTTCAATGGCAACATGGTCCTGGCTATACGATATCGCTTGATCCAATAGACTAAGTGCATCGCGCATCCCGCCATCTGCTGCCCGTGCAATCAATTGAAGGGCACGTTCATCACAATCAATTCCAGATTCCTCGACAATTAACTTCATCCGATTGACAATTGCCCCAGCTGTAATGCGTCTAAAATCAAAGCGTTGACATCTTGAAATAATTGTTAAGGGGATTTTATGAGGTTCTGTTGTAGCTAATATAAAAATAACATGCTTCGGCGGTTCTTCCAGCGTTTTTAGCAAGGCATTAAAGGCGCTGATGGATAGCATATGCACTTCATCGATGATATAGACTTTGTAATTCACAGCTGTCGGTGCAAATCTTACCTTATCTAGGACGTCCCGCATTTCCTCCACACGTGAGTTCGAAGCCGCATCAAATTCTAATACATCTGAAATCGTTCCATCGGTGATTCCACGGCAGGCTGCACACTCATTACATGGTTCGGAAACAGGTGATCTCTCACAGTTAATTGCTTTTGCTAATATTTTAGCTGCACTTGTTTTCCCTGTTCCTCTCGGGCCGGAAAAAAGATACGCATGTGATATCTTTTGCTGAAGCAGGGCGTTTTGCAATGTCTTGGTTACATGTTCTTGTCCTACTACATCGAGAAATGTTTGAGGACGCCAAACACGATATAAAGCTTGATACGCCAATTGACACACGCCCCCTTCAAAATTTTCATTCCTTTTTATTATACCTTAATCATTTTGCTTTTTACAAAATGAATCTATTTAATGTGCAAAAAAACTCATCCCAAGTCTGAGATGAGTTAATTTATGTAATATAACTGCCGTGCACCTTCCGTCGACTAACGCCCATAAGCGTTACTTAAGCAGTTAGCTCGGCCCAGGCCACCCTGCGGCACATGGGAGCGTCCACTTAATGCTGCTTCCTTCCGGACCTGACATGGTTCATGGATTCCCATTGCGCAGGACCCGGGCGTCAACACCACTTACTTAAGGCAGACCCTACAGGTCGTTAGCCTCGGGAAGGGATTCAGTCCCGCTAGAGCGGATTGCGGGTACAGGGCACCGCTACCTCCCCACCTAGCACGGCAAAGTTGATACCAAAGTTTAATGCGTCACTATGACGCTTTCTTAGTATACAAATATTTTCGTAAAAAAGCAATCTTTATTCATTGTCATTTTTTGTAAGGTTGTCTTCCTTCATTCTCTTTGCTAACTTTTTTCGCTCTCTTATTTTTCGAAAAAAGTCGGAGAGCAGCTGCCCGCACTCTCTTTCCAAAACACCACTAGTAACGCCGCTTTGATGATTAAAGCGATTATCTTCTAATAGGTTCATCAGTGTCCCCGCACAACCGGCCTTAGGGTCAGCCGCACCATATACCACCCTTTTGACTCGAGATAAAATAATTGCTCCTGCACACATTGGACATGGCTCCAATGTGACATATAATGTAGATTCTTCAAGACGCCAGGTACCTGTCTCTCTACAGGCTTGATCAATCGCAATTAGCTCAGCGTGTGCAATAGCAGTTTGGTCGGTCTCCCGTAAATTGTGGGCCCGAGCGACAATTTTTCCGTCCATGACGAGCACTGCACCAATCGGTACCTCATCTATCGCTTCAGCCTTTTTGGCTTCCTTCATCGCTTCCTTCATAAAATATTCATCAATTGACTGATCTCCTGTCATGCTAATTCCCCTTTACTATTCCCTTGGTCCCATTATTACCAAATTGGAGTTTTAATTGCTTCAGATGAAATTTATAAGCATTATATCATTTATCAGTTTCCTCGCTCATAAAATAGTTGCAACGCATATTTGCTTAGGAGGGATTAGGATGCAAATCCATGTGGTAAGAGGTAATGAAACCTTAACAACGATTGCAAGGACTTATCAAACAACCGTCCAGGACATAGTAGAGGCTAACGATTTACCAAATCCAAATAATCTTGTGATTGGACAGTCGCTTGTCATTCCAATCATTGGGCAATTTTATTTCGTGCAGCCAGGCGATACTTTATTCACCATCTCAAGAAAGTTCGGCGTCCCTTACCAAGAGCTTGCCTCTATCAACCGAATCAACCCGAATCAGCCGCTTAATATAGGTTTTCGTCTCTACATTCCCCAAGGCAAAAAAAGAGATGCTGAATTTAACGCCTACGTTGAACCGCGCGGCACTACCGTAGCCCCAGTCTTAGAATCCAGCGCCCGCGAGGCAGCACCCTATCTGACCTATTTGGCTCCCTTTAGCTTTCAAGCCCGCCGTGATGGAACACTAAAAGAACCGCTGTTGAACAACTTTCCTGCTATCGCCAGGGCCAACCGCAATGTGTTAATGATGGTTATAACCAATCAAGAGAATGATCAGTTCAGTGACGAACTCGGACGAATTTTATTAAATGATATGGCCATTCAAGATAAATTTCTAAATAACATTGTTTCTACTGCTAATAAATATGGATTCCGTGATATTCATTTTGACTTTGAGTTTTTACGTCCGGCCGACCGTGAGGCCTATAATCGCTTTTTACGTAAGGCAAAACATCTATTCGGCAGTAAAGGCTGGCTCATGTCAACCGCACTGGCGCCAAAGACCAGTGCCTCTCAGAAAGGAAAGTGGTATGAAGCCCATGACTATAAAGCACACGGAGAAATCGTTGACTTTGTCGTGATTATGACTTATGAATGGGGATATAGCGGTGGACCTGCAATGGCTGTGTCGCCCATCGATCAAGTAAGAAGAGTGTTGGAATACGCTGTTACAGATATCCCAGCAAGAAAGATTATGATGGGGCAAAACTTGTACGGCTATGATTGGACACTTCCCTTCGTGCAAGGAACGGTTGCCAAGGCAGTGAGTCCACAGCAGGCCATACAGCTTGCCGCAAGACACAATGTCCCGATTCAATATGACATCAAGGCGCAGGCACCACATTTTAGATATACAGAAGCGGGCAAACAGCATGAGGTTTGGTTTGAGGACGCCCGCTCGATTCAAGCCAAGTTTGATTTAATTAAAGAGTTAAATATTAGGGGAATGAGTTACTGGAAGCTCGGTCTTGCCTTCCCGCAAAATTGGCTGTTAATCGTCGACAACTTCAATGTCACTAAACGTGCGACCTAGAAAAGCGGAAGCGCCTTGGGCAGCCCCGACAAGCATAAGACAAGCGCTGACAGAAGGCTGCCTTTTGCCTTCCGAAGTGATTGACTTATGACTCGAGGGGCTAGGCGCTGAAGCTGGACATAAATAATTTTATTTCTACAAAAACTGCCGGGATTCGGCAGTTTTTTCATATATTTGACATAAAACAACTTTCTACTAAATTTTCCTTATCCCTTACTGAGTAAGATTATGATAAAATAAATCTTGCGTGTTTTTTGTGACTAAATAACCAGAAGATCTGGTGAAACATAGAGTGAAGGTAGCTTTCGAAGGAGGACTTGCAATGGGGGATACACCCTTTATTACCGTTGAAGGGCCGATTGGTGTTGGAAAAACATCACTTGCAAAAGCCATTTCAGCGCAATTTAAATTTGCATTACTTAAAGAGATTGTTGATGAAAATCCATTTTTAGGGAAATTCTATGAAAATATTGAAGAATGGAGTTTTCAAACGGAAATGTTTTTCCTCTGCAATCGTTTTAAGCAATTAGGGGATATCAATACCCATTACTTAACTCAAAATCAATCCGTTGTAGCGGATTATCATATCTTCAAAAATTTAATATTTGCAAAGCGATCCTTAAATGCAGACGAGTATCAAAAATATGATAAAATTTATCAAATTCTAACCGAAGATATGCCTAAGCCTAATGTCATTATTTATTTGAATGCCAGCCTCGATACACTTCTAAAACGAATTAAAATAAGAGGGCGTGAAGTGGAAAAGAATATCAGCCCCTTATATTTAGAACAGTTATCGCTCGATTATGAAGAATCAATGACGCTCTTTGAAAAGGAACATCCAGAAATACCCGTTCTTCGCTTTAGCGGAGACGAATTGGATTTTGTCAAAAATGAACAAGATTTAAACCACATTTTTGAACAATTATCATTAGCATTAAAAAAAAGCAGCTGGGTAAGGTGGAACTTCAATCAATGGGAGTTCCATCCCCATTGATTGTTAGTTGAGCCAATCGGGCATTTACGGGCAGTTGCTCCCACTGTTATCCTTTTCGGTTCACTTAGGAGCCTTGGACTGGCCGAGCTTATTGCCCGTTAATGCGGGACTAAAACATTATAGATCAGGGGGATGTTAGTGAGTATCGTTATTGGTGGTATGATTGGTCTCGGTAAAACAAGTGTGGCAGACACATTGAATGCACACTTTCAAAATAAAGGAATTGAGAGTAAGGTGTTTTATGAAACGGTGGATGATAACCCGATTCTCCCGCTCTATTATGAACTGACACCTGAAGAATTAGATGCCAAAAGGATCCCTTTCCTGCTTCAATTATTCTTTTTGAATAAACGTTTTAAAACCGTTAAGGAATGCATTAGCTGGAGAGAGCCTATTTATACAATTCAAGACCGTTCCATTTATGAAGATTGGTATTTTGCCTATGTGAATAAATCGTTAGGCAGGATTTCTGATTTGGAATTTAAAATATATGAAGAATTAGTGGAAAACATGCTGGAAGAACTGAATGAACTTCCCAAAAAGGCACCAGATTTAATGGTGTACTTAAAAGGGTCATTTGATACAGTGATTGACCGGATTATGGCCCGCGGCCGAAGCTTTGAAATAAATCCTGAACTGAAGGAATATTACTTCGAAGTGTGGAAGGGTTATGATGAGTGGGTGATGAACCAGTACTCATCAAGTGAAGTATTAGTGATTGATATGGATACAACAGACGTTGTAAAAAGCGCAGAAGATGCCACTAGAGTTTGCCTTGAAGTGGAAGAAAAGTTGAAAGAAATTCTAAATATAAGAACAGCGCATATTGGATAATCCAATATGTGCTTTTTTATTTATAGGATTGATGCGATGGAGAAACTTCTGAATTTTGCTAGACCGTGCACTTCATTTACCGTTTAGCCTCTTTTTCCCTTCTCCCGGGAAATGGAGACACTCTTCTTTTACCACTTAGCGCCATTTTTTCCTTCACTCGGGAAATGGAGACACTCTTCTTTTACCGCTTAGCACCTTTTTTCCTTCACTCGGGCAATGGGGACACTCTTGATTTACCGCTTAGCACCTTTTTCCCTCAGCTTGGGAAATGGAGACACTTTTCATTTACCGCTTAACCCCTTTTTCCCTTTACTCGGGAAATGGAGACACTCTTCTTTTACCTCTCAACCCCTTTTTCCCTTCACCCGGGAAATGGGGACACTCTTCTTTTACCGCTTAGCACCTTTTTTCCTTCAGCAATCTTCTATCCATAGGCAAATATCCTGATATTGCTCTCAGTTAAACAGTGCATCTAAAAATTGAGCAAAAAAAAAGTTCGTTACATATGATGTAACGAACCTTTATCTCCAGTTTTTATGCGCGATTAGTAAATATTATGGAGGAGGAAGAGGGATTCGAACCCCCGCGCGGTATGACCCGCCTGTCGGTTTTCAAGACCGATCCCTTCAGCCAAACTTGGGTATTCCTCCGTATCAACAGAATCTAATTTACCATACTCATTTTTCTATGTCAACATACTAAATCAAAAAACTGGACAAATTTTTATCTGTCCAGTTTTTTTCTATGTTACACATGCCTGTTGATTTCCACTCCAGGCACGTGCGGTTCGCGGGCGGTCCGGGGAGCCTCCTCGTCGCTGCGCTCCTGCGGGGTCTCCCCTGCCCCGTCCTCCCTCAGGAGTCTTCGTGCCTTCCGCTCAAATCAACAGGGTGCCAACTATATGCTTTAACTTAGACTAAAATTACATTGGTGCTATAACTTCACGGTTGCCCATATATGGACGCAGTACGGTTGGAATCACGACACTGCCATCGGCTTGTTGGTAATTCTCTAAGATGGCGGCGACCGTACGGCCAATCGCAAGGCCTGAACCATTGAGGGTGTGAACGTGCTCCGGCTTTGCCTTTGGTTCGCGGCGGAAACGAATGTTTGCCCGTCTTGCCTGGAAGGCTTCGAAGTTACTGCAAGAAGAAATTTCGCGATACGTTCCATAGCTTGGAATCCAAACTTCAATATCATACTTCTTCGCAGCGGTAAAGCCGAGGTCACCCGTGCACATGCTTAGCACACGGTATGGCAGCTCAAGTAATTGTAATACCTTTTCTGCATCACGTGTCAGCTTTTCAAGCTCATCGTAAGAATCCTCAGGCTTAACAAACTTCACAAGTTCCACCTTATTAAATTGATGCTGACGAATCAAACCGCGTGTATCACGGCCCGCAGAGCCAGCCTCAGAACGGAAACATGCACTGTAAGCAGCAAAGCGGATCGGCAGGGCTTCAGCACTTAATATTTCATCGCGATGAAGATTAGTTACAGGAACTTCAGCTGTCGGAATCAAGAAGTAATCTTCGTTTTCAATCAAAAACGCATCTTCTTCAAACTTAGGAAGCTGGCCTGTTCCAGTCATACTCGCCCGGTTGACTAAATACGGCGGCAATATCTCTGTATAGCCATGCTCATCGACATGAAGATCTAACATAAAGCTCATTAACGCACGCTCTAAACGAGCACCTAGCCCTTTATAAAAGACAAAGCGGCTTCCCGTCACCTTCCCAGCTCTCTCGAAATCAAGAATTCCTAGTTGATCGGCAACATCCCAATGCGGTTTGGCTTCAAATTCAAACTCGCGCACCTTGCCCCATTGTCGTATTTCGATATTATCATCCTCAGTTTCGCCCACTGGAACACTTTCATGCGGGATATTCGGGATGCTCAACATCAAAAGTTCTAATGACTCTTCTACTACACGTAATTCATCATCAAACGTTTTAATCTTGTCACCAACCTCGCGCATTTCCTTGATCAAATGGTCGGCATCCTGCTTTTCTCGCTTTAAAGATGCAACCTGCTGAGATACCTCATTGCGGCGGCTTTTTAATTTTTCTGTTTCGACAATCAATTCGCGTCTTCTTTGGTCCAATTCTTCAAATTGATCGAGAGCAGATAAATCTTCCCCCCGCTTTTGAAGTTTTTCTTTTACTTCTGCAAAATCAGCTCGTAACACTTTAATATCTAACATAAAAATGGCACTCCTTTTTATTCATTTTTAATTTTAGACGATGCCGTGCGGTTCGCATTACCGCTTAAAAAACAAAAAACTCCCGCCCCTAAAACAGGGACGAGAGTTACTCGCGATACCACCCTGGTTGACAGAATAAACTGTCCACCTCAAAAAACGTTAACGGTTTCTACCGAAAGTACTTACTAATCTCAGGATAAGATGTTCCGCACCTTGCTCGAGGAGGGATTCACAAGTTTCATCCACCGGTTCACACCAGCCACCGGCTCTCTTGTAGAATGAGTCTCTTGTTACTAGTTCCTCTCATTGCTTTGATCATTATTTATGATTTTGTATTTATTAATTTACTATATATATTATCCAAAAGCAACCAATTTAAACAAATTGTTTTTGCTTAGCTTTCGTTAAAATAAATTAAAACCATCCCTTAACAGTAGAGGAAATACCATGAAAAACATCTCCAAAAAAGTTACCAATGCCTTTCATCATCAACACAAACCAGTTTGATTTTTCTACATCTTGTGCAGCGATCACATCAACCTTAATCGATTGTTGACCCTCTGAAGTTAAGAAACTAACCTTTTCACCATTTTTTGGTGCGATGGTTACATAACCAACTTTTTCACCCTTCTTAATTGGTGCTGTTAGCTTACCATCTTTAGTCAATTTCTTTTTATCAAGGACTAAGACTGGTTTGTAGTCTTGCTTGCTGCCATTTGGAATCATCATGCTAATGGCTGATTTTGTATAGATTTTAACCTGGTCTTCTTTTCCTTTTGTAACAGGAACCGTTTTTTGACCTTTTACTTGGTAATGCTTAGGAGTAATTTCTTCCTTTGCATAATTTGTAAAAGCATAATCTAGCATTTTTTTCGTTTCACCGAAACGCGCTTTATATCCATCATTTTTTCCGCTATCATCTTTTGCATTTTGGACAACGGTAATAAATCGTTTTCCATCTCTGCTCGCTGTCCCTGTGAAGCAGTATCCTGCAAAATCAGTTGTACCGGTTTTGAGCCCATCCATACCTTCATATCCATATACTAATGTTGGCAGCATCCAGTTCCAGTTTTGCATTACAATTCTATCATCTGTACCTTCACGAAATACCTTTTTAGGCGTGCTCGCTGTTTTTAGAACATCTGGATAATCATTAATGAGATGATAGGCTAATGTAGCCACGTCGCGAGGAGACATCACATTTTCTTCCTCAGCACCAGTTCCTTCTGGTTGCTCACCATTATAATCCTTATTATTTAAGCCAGTAGAATTCACAAATTTACTATTTTTTAATCCAAGTTTCTTTGCTTTTTCATTCATCAACTTGACAAAATTCGTTTCCGAACCGGCAATTACTTCAGCAAGTGCAATGGTTGTCCCATTTGCAGAATAAATAGCCATCGCTTCATATAATTCTCGAACATTATATTTTTCACCAAGGCGTAAAGGGACATTCGATAAACCCGTTGGCTGTGAAATCTTATAAACTAGTTCACTTACCGTATATTCCTGATCCCATTTGACCTTACCGTGCTTCACGGCATCTAGTAAAAGATACTCCGTCATCATCTTTGTCATACTGGCAATCCCTAATGGACTGTCAGCATTCTTTGCATATAAAACCTTACCTGTTTGTCCATCAACTAAAATAGCTCCGTCTGCATTCACATTTAATGCTGCATCTGCCTTCGCTATATCAACACCAGCAAATAGTCCAAAAAATAAAATAAGTGCCAGCGCACTGGCCATACATTTCTGATAAAAATGTTTGTTCACTTTAACGCCCTCCATGAATTTATACACCTTGGTTATTTTAACATAAGTCAATAGCAAATCATAGACGGAGCTATGAACCATCTTATGGCTATTTTTTTCAGTTTCTAGGTATTTTTACATAAAAAACAGAGAAGTCATCGCTTCTCTGTCTTGTTGTTATAGAGAGTAATTCGGAGCCTCTTTTGTGATTTGAACATCATGTGGATGACTCTCTCTTAATCCCGCACCTGTCATTTTAATAAATTGTGCTTTTGTTCTTAATTCCTCTAGATCTTTGGTTCCGCAATAACCCATTCCGGATCTGAGTCCGCCGATAAGTTGATATACAGTCTCTGCTAAAGGCCCTTTATAAGGAATCCGTCCTTCAATTCCTTCTGGTACAAACTTTTTATTATCTTCTTGGAAATAACGGTCTTTTGATCCTTTTTCCATCGCAGCCACTGAACCCATCCCGCGATACACTTTAAAGCGGCGTCCTTGGAAAATTTCTGTCTCTCCTGGACTCTCGGTTACCCCCGCTAATAAGCTGCCCAGCATAACGGCATATCCGCCTGCTGCAAGAGCTTTGACGATATCCCCAGAGTATTTGATGCCGCCATCGGCAATGATTGTCTTGCCATGCTTCATCGCTTCTCCTGCACAATCATAAACGGCTGTAATTTGTGGAACACCTACACCAGCAACGACCCTTGTTGTACAAATCGAACCAGGTCCAATTCCTACTTTGACCACATCGGCACCAGCTTCTATTAAGGCTTTGGTTCCTTCAGCTGTTGCCACGTTCCCAGCAATAATCGTGAGATTTGGATGAGCAGCTCTAATTTCCTTTACCATATCGAGGACACCTTTGGAATGTCCATGGGCTGTATCAAGCACAATTACATCGACATTGGCTTTTACAAGAGCTTCTACTCGTTTCATCGTATCGCTCGTTACTCCAACCGCAGCTCCAGCCAATAAACGTCCTTGACTGTCTTTCGCAGAGTTTGGAAATTCAATCACCTTTTCGATATCCTTAATTGTGATTAATCCTTTTAACTCACCCTGCTCATTAACAAGCGGTAGTTTTTCTATCTTGTAACGCTGCAGAATTTTCTCTGCCTCTTTTAATGTCGTTCCAACTGGGGCCGTCACAAGATTCTCCTTAGTCATAACGTCGGAAATTTTAAATGAATAATCTTGGATAAAGCGAAGATCCCTATTGGTGATAATCCCGATAAGCTTTTGTTCCTCTAAGTTATTAACAATTGGTACGCCGGAAATACGATATTTTCCCATTAAATGCTCCGCATCATACACTTGATGCTCAGGAGTTAGGAAAAATGGATCAGTAATAACCCCGCTTTCTGATCTCTTTACCTTCTCCACTTGCTCTGCTTGCTGCTCAATCGTCATATTCTTATGAATAATCCCTAAGCCGCCTTGCCGAGCCATTGATATGGCCATTTCAGATTCTGTTACTGTGTCCATCCCAGCACTTATGATAGGAATATTTAGCTTTACACTTGGCGATAGTTCTACTTGCAGATTTACATCTCTAGGCAATACTTCTGATTTACCAGGAATTAATAAAACATCATCAAACGTTAAACCTTCTTTTACAAACTTACTTTCCCACATTTTTCAGGCCCCCAGGAAAAAAAATATTATTTGTAGGTTATCAATTGGATAAAATACTGTCAAGGAATAAATATTAGTCTGATTCTTCTGAAAAAGGTGATATAGTCTTGGGTATTCAATATAAAGATTGGAAAAGCTTCTCTTGTTTCTTTTCGGCAGAATATTGCCAGCAATTTTTAAAAAGTTGTTATCAAAAACGGAATATCGAGAATCCAGAGCAAAAAAGCTATGAAAACTGTTATCCATTTTTATATTATCTGGAACATGGGCAAATTTATTATCAACAAGCCAGCAGTTCTCCACTTATTATTAAACCAATTTTACTTTTTTATGGTCTTGTCCATTTAATTAAGGCATGTATATTAACAATAGATCCTGCTTATCCCGAAACAACGGCTGTTTTGGCTCATGGTGTCTCAACAAGGAAAAGAAAGAAACAAAATTATCAATTCTTCCAGGATGAAGTGAAACTTCAAAAAAATGGACTTTTCCCCTTCATCTCTGAAAAATTGTTTCACATGAAACAATTGGAAGGGGAAAAAGTCATAATGGAGGAATTACTTAAGCTTATACCAGAGCTTGATGAATTATTCTTTTTACTTGAGGGGAAAAGGACATTCATTAAGGTAGAGTCCGACCATCAACAATTTCATGTGCCCGAAACCATCTTAGATCAATTCCATATGACTGAAAATCGGTTTAAGGAATTCTTGGCCTCCAAGTTTGAAAAGGGTGTGGAGTTTTCTGAGGAAGGCTTGTCTTTTCGGGTGAACCCGGCATCCTCTGTTGGAAGCTCGCCTTTGAAGTTTCATTTCGAGGAAAATTATTATGCTCTGCCCCTGAACAAGGACCATTATTTTAATTTTCCTGAGCTGCTCATTCATTATTTATTACTTTACAATTTAAGTATGATTGCTCGATATGAAACAGAGTGGTGGAGTGAGTTGACAAAAATGATGCCAAACCAGGATTATCCATTCATTTGCTCATTTCTGGATGTCACGTTACAAAAGGGGCCATACTTGGTTTTTCAGTATTTAATGGAAAAATCAAATTGACAATTTTTAGTTACCGTGGAAGGATTCTTCATCCTCTTCGGTAACTTATTTATTTTCACACGCAAAAAAAACAACCTTTTCAGGTTGTCTTTGCTATGCCTGGCAACGTCCTACTCTCACAGGGACGCGTGTCCCAACTACCATCGGCGCTGAGAAGCTTAACTTCCGTGTTCGGTATGGGAACGGGTGTGACCTTCTCGCCATTGCTGCCAGACTATTTTGTTTGAGGCTTCATTCCCTCAAAACTAGATAATGCTGAAGAAGTTTGTAAACTTGAGTTCACCTAATATTATTGTCTAGCTCCAGCGTCCAGCAACTAGTGTCCTTCGGTCTTTTCCCTACGATAAGTCAACATCGAATCGCTATCGCTCTTCGTGTTTCCTTTATCTCA
>NZ_JBHHJU010000050.1:0-16603 GCF_042136325.1 Neobacillus sp. KR4-4 | reverse complement strand
GCCCACGTGTTACTCACCCGTCCGCCGCTAGACTCCGAAGAGTCTCGCTCGACTTGCATGTATTAGGCACGCCGCCAGCGTTCGTCCTGAGCCAGGATCAAACTCTCCAAGAAAGTTGATTAGCTCAATTGTTACGTTGGCTTAGCTTCACTTTTTTTGAAAGATTCACTAATAAAATTTTGTTGACGTTTCTGCTTTGTTTAGTTTTCAAAGAACTATTTTGTGACAGGTTTATAGTTTATCATCTCATCACCAGAAAGTCAAACATTATTTTTAAATAATATTTTTTCTGAATCAGCGAGATCTATCATATCAACCACATTAACTTTTGTCAACTGGTGAAGGATTATATTTCTAAGAAACATCTAAGTTTCATATACTGTTCCCTCATCAGATTTACTATATTACTATCATGTATCTTTAAAGTCAACTATTATTCTACAAAATATATTATTTTCTTTTATAAGATAACTATTCCATCATTAAACCATTGACTCAGCTCTAGTGCACCGCTGATTCTTTAATACACTTCGGTTATAATATAACATTATAAATTGAACAGAAAACGCGGGATCGCCATGCAGTTTACATGGTGTCAGGCACCGCTTAGGAAGGTAATGGAATGACAAATATTAAAGATTTGGCAAAGATGGCAGGCGTTTCTGTAACCACTGTTTCTCGAGTGTTGAATAATCATCCTTATGTAAGTGACGAAAAAAGGAATGCCGTTTTAGAGGCGATTAGGCGTAGTAATTACCAACAAAATATTAATGCCGTCCATTTAAGTACGGGCAAGACTTTTCTTGTAGGTGTGGTAGTTCCTTTTATCGATCACCTTTACTTTGCCCTATTAATGAAAGGAATCGCAAACGAAGCGTTAAAGCACAATTACAATTTGGTTATATTTCAGACTAACTACGTGGAAAGCCGAGAATTAGATGCATTACAAACGTTAAAACAAAAGCAGATTGATGCGTTAATTATTTGCTCGAGAATATCCACATGGAGCCAAATTGAAACGTATTTGCCTTTTGGACCAATCATTTTATGCGAGGATACCAGAGGAAAAAAAGTATCCTCCACATTTGTGGATCACAATAAAAGTTTCCTATTTGCATTAGATTACCTCTATCAAAAAGGTCACGAAAAAATTGGTTATTGCATTGGGCGTAAATCAGGTACTAATAGTAAAAACAGAGAATTAGCGTATAAGGATTTTTTAGAAACCAATCGTTTATCCTATAATCCTTCCTATATTTTTGAGGATTGTCTCCAATTCGAGGATGGAGAAAAGGTAGTGGAGCAGATTAGAAAGATGCCCCATCCACCAACAGCCTTATTGGTGACAAGCGATGATGTTGCAGCTGGGATTGTTACCTGTGCACAAAATCTAGGTGTTACTATACCAGATAATCTTGCACTTATCGGGTTCAACAATCAACCTATCGCAAAAACGATGAGTATCACAACGATTGAAATTCCACTTGAGGAGATGGGCAGGAAACTATTTTTACAAGGAATCCACAAATATGAGGAGATTTCCCAAGACGAAATCCCCGTAACATTAATTGAACGGAATACCGTTTGATTCTCGCGAATTGATTGTTTCTATCTTCTTCACTCTCCGTACCTAATTAAAAAAAATAGAAATTATTTTTTCAATCCCCTTGACCTGAAACGCGTTTCATAAACTATTCTGTTTTTGCAAGAACTCACAACATTAGGTCGGCGTTATCAGTATTTTCTGAGCGTAACGACCTGTTGTGATTAAATGGAGGGATAGAAAATGAAACAACCTATGGTGTTTTTTGATATTGACGGTACATTACTTAACGAGGATAAAGTGATTCCTGATTCCACAAAAAAAGCCGTTCGTTTACTTCAGGAAAAAGGAGTGCACACGGTAATTGCCACTGGTCGTGTTCCGAAGATGTTTTCTTGGATTCAAAAAGAATTGAATATTAGTTCTTTCATTTCCATGAACGGACAATATGTTGTATATGAAGGACAAGAAATTTATGCCAATCCAATTAACCCTGAGCTGCTTCAGTCGATTTCCACTTTGACAGCAAACAAAGGCCATGCCCTTGCCTACTGCAGCCACGATGATTTTAAAGTCAGCAAAGAAAACCATCCCTTTATTGAATCGAGTTTCGATTCATTAATGATGCCTTATCCTATAGTTGACGATTCATTTTATATAAATCGGCCAATATTTCAGGGACATCTTTACTGCAACCACGAGGACAAATATCAATACGACGACCATTTTCCTGATTTAGACTTCGTCAAGTGGCATGATTATGCTTATGATTTCCTGCCAAAGGGGGCCTCAAAAGCGGTTGGTATTCGCAAACTGCTTGAATTCGTAGATATCAATCACGAGAACTGTTTTGCATTCGGCGACGGTTTAAATGATTCGGAGATGTTATCCATGATTGGTACGGGGATCGCTATGGGCAATGGGGTTCCTGAAGCAAAGGCCGCAGCCGATCTAATTACCACAACATCTTCTAAACATGGGATTCTCAATGGTCTCATCCAGGTCGGCCTTTTAGAAAAAGACGCAGCCGCGGAATATGTAAACGAAGCAATATAACCATTGAAGAAGGATGGTTCTTAAAATGTTAGACCTTCATTTAATCAACGTCTGTCAGACGCAAATCGTCCCCTACTAATAAAATTTTCATTCTATTATCTCCTTTGCGATTGATTTTATAAGAAGTAAAATCATCTCTAGGAACCCTATCTAGCATCACAATCTTCAAGTTTACTTAAAAAAGACAAAAAGGGTGTCAGGCACCATGTGAACATGGTGCCTGACACCCTTCATTCTTCTTTTCATCCAGTTATATACTTCTTCAGCATTTCTTTTGTTTCGTAGTCGGCAAAGCTTGCTTCCACACTAGTAAGGTAAATTTGCTTATAGTCATTTTCGCTTATATTAAATTGTTTAAATACGATGTCACATTCATTTGCCATGGTAGTATCTGAAACAGTTCGGTTGTCTGTATTAACAGTTACCTTGACTCCATCTTTATGAAATTGATAAATGGGATGATCGCTAAACTGGTTTACCGCTTTTGTTTGCACATTACTTGTTGGACACATTTCGAGCACAACTTGCTTTTCTTTCACGATGTTATATGCCTCACCACAGTCCTTTATAAATACACCATGGCCAATTCTCTCTGCTCCCAAAAGTTCAACTGCCTCTAATACGTTTTTCCCTACGCCCGTTTCACCTGCATGGATGGTTACTCGATAACCATATTCTCTAGCTAAGGCAATCGGTTCTACGAATTTCCCACAAAACCCTTCCTCTTCCGATGCACATAAATCAATGGCAACTACCCCTTCGCCTAGGAATCTTCTTCCCTTCTCTACAACCTCAAAAGCACGGGAAGCAGACATTGTCCTCATGCAGGAAAGAATCAAGTTCCCCTTTATCTCATATTGCTTTTCTGCCTCCTTTATTCCAGTTAAGACCGCTTGGATGATTTCTTCAACGTCTAATCCCCCTGCTGTATGAAGTAATGGAGCAAATCTTACCTCCATGTATTTCACATTTTCGCGGGCCGCATCCTCAAAAAGTTCAAAGGTGATTCTTCTAAGATTTTCCTCTGACTGCATAACTAAATTTGGTATAGAAAATTTCTCTAAATATTCATCAAGGGATTCGCATTCTAATGGCGCAATGAGTTCTTTTAGAATATCGTCCCTATTCATCGAAGGCAGACTGATTCCATCTTTCTTTGCAATATCAAGGATGGTTTCCGGTCTAAGACTCCCATCTAAATGGCAGTGAAGTTCTATTTTAGGTAAAGTTGCAAAATTCATCGATAATTACCTCCTAATTTTAATGAAAATAAAAAAAATTCCTGATTACGAAGAAAATACAAATTCATGTATCTTCTTCGTAATCAGGAATTTATAGGTTCCTGGTAGAGACCTCCAAACCATATCATTGGAGTTATACGAAAGTATTTATTAAATTACTATTGCTAAAGAATAATAAATTCTATTTTTATTGTCAACCCTTTATACCTCCGATTGAACCGGATATATTTTCCTCTTCATTCGGACGTACCTTATTTATTTTTATAAAAACGATCTCGTACTTTTTTCAACCGGGCGTGGTATTTTAAAATGTCCAGTCTAGCTTTTTCGGCTTCTGGTGCAATCGGTCTTAATTTTTCCAGCTCCCAATAATCAACAATCACATCTAGAACTTGATCGAAATATTCCAATGGACCGTAGTTTGCCTCTTTTGCAATAATCGCCATGCGATCTTCGAAATCAGGCATTACTGTACCAGGCATTTGAAAGTTCTTAATAACATGTCCTAAATGATAACAGTAATTAGGTTCCAATTGGAGATGAAATTTAATCACATCTCGATAAAAGGCATAATGCAACGTTTCATCTTTTGCAAGACGGCGGAGCAGACTAGCTAAATCTTTATCATGTGAACCAGCTACTTTCGCAACGTTATAGTAAAAAACCATCGTTGCCAGTTCTTGTAACGAGGTATATACCATGGTTTCAAACGGCGTGTGATAATCAGGGTTCCAGCCATTCTCAACGGTTTGTTTGTGCAAGTGGTGGAGCCGCTTCGGGTCTACATTACGAGTAATTAATAAATACGTTTCAATCAGGTTTGAATGCTGGTCTTCCTCTGCTGTCCAAGTATGGACAAAATCTTTTATAACCGATAATGAACCCTTAAATGTTTGATCTAGATGCGAAGTAAACCATGGCAAGTTTACTTCGGTTAAAAGGGCGGTTTCAACCGCCGTTATAATCGACGCGGGCAGTGTGACCTGACTTTCATCCCAGGGAACACGCCTGAAATCCATTGCCTTATCCCACGGTAAGTAGTCATGATAACCCCAATCTATTTTTTCAGATCGCTTTTTATGTTCTTCATATAAATCTATAAGTTTAGGCTCCAATCGAAAGTCTAAATCATTTGTTAACATCATAATCCTCCGTTGTTGTAAAATTCGTTAGTTCCCGTACAAACATTCTTAAAAGGCGAAAATGGTCCATTTATGCCCTTTTAAAAATTCGCGAATTATTTGGCCGTTTATTAATCAACACCTGATATTAGTACCTAATACTAAAATAATTGTATCACAACTATTCTGAATCTAACCAATAAATAAAAAAAGTGAAACAGAAGGGATCGTCCTTCCATTTCACTTTTTGGTCTTACGGATTTACTTTTGTGTTAAATACTTGTTTACCATCTTTATATTCTAGGACAGTTGCTGATTTAACTGGATTGTGGTCTTTATCAATCGTAATCGTACCAGTAATCCTAGATAAATCTTTTGTTTTCTCTAATGCTTCTTTAATCTTAGTTGTATCTGTACCACCCGCACGCTCGATCGCATCAGCTAATAGATAGACAGTATCATAGCCAAGTGCATTAAATGCATTAGGAGATTCTCCATTGAACTTTTCTTTATATGTCGTTACAAACTTTTGGATTGTTTCATCTGGATCTCCAGATGTGTAATGGTTTGTGATAAATGTATTATTTAAAGCGTCAGCTCCAGCTAACTCTACTAACTTCGGTGAATCCCAGCCATCTGCACCCATTAACGGAACAGTGATTCCTAATTCACGAGCTTGCTTTACAATTAATCCAACTTCTTCATAGTATCCAGGAATAAAGATAAATTGTGGATTTTTAGCCTTAATACGAGTTAATGTAGCACGGAAGTCTGTATCTTTTGCAACATAAGCTTCCTCAGCAACAACCTTGCCGCCTGCCTTTTCGTAAGTTTCTTTAAATGACGCTGCTAAACCTTTAGCATAATCACTGGCACTATCTGCAAAGATTGCCGCATTATTTAATTTCAATTCCTTTGAAGCAAAATTAGCAGCTACAATTCCTTGGAATGGATCAATAAATGATGTACGGAAAACATATTCGTTTAATTTTCCATTATCCGCTACAGTTACGTTCGGGCTTGTTCCTGATGGAGTTAATAGGATTGTTTTCGTATCATTTGCGATTTGTGCCTGTGCTACGGTGTTACCGCTTGTTGCTGCACCAATAATCGCTGTTACTTTGTCTTGACTGGTTAACTTAATCGCACCGTTTGTAGCTTCAGCAGCCTCTGACTTGTTATCTACTTTAACAAGCTCGATCTTTTTGCCCTTTACTCCGCCCTTTTTGTTGATTTCATCAACTGCAATATCAATTCCGTTTTCAAGTGACTCCCCGTAAGAAGCAACCCCACCGGATAACTCTAGGTTTACACCAACTTTAATGGTTTTACTATCGCCGCCTGAATTTGAACTTTCTTTTGCTCCAGAACACCCTGCAAGCACTCCCGCCAATAAAGTGGAGGCCATAAACATTTTTGCCCAATTCTTTTTCATCATAAGGACCCCTTTTTTCTATTTTTTCTGACAAATCACATCGTAGATTGATAGATTATCTAACATGAACAACGATTGGATTGTCTAGGTGATTTATTAAATATTATTTTAGTACAATTAATCTCTTTCGTCTAGTATATTATTCTATTTATTTAAATATTTCTGAAACTTACGACTTATCAGATTATATGGTAACGCTTACAATACTGATTCTATGATATATCTATTTAAAAGAGCCATCTAATTATTGAAAGAATTATATTAAAAAAGAAAAGAGAATCCCTCCCTAATTTCATTACAAAAACATTTTTTTCCTGGAAAATTATTCGAATGCCGATTATTTCAGCAGGTGAATCGTCATTTTGATAAAAGTGTATTAAATCTTTTTTTCCGCATGGTGACGCACCTTGGTGGGGCAAGATTTACGATTGCTGCAACTTTACTTCTCATCATGTTTTCGCCGCGGGAGGCTAGGTTGATTGCCATAGCCAGTGCACTTGCTTTATCCGCAAGTCACATACCTGTACACTTTGTAAAACTGCTGTTTTCCCGAAAAAGACCCTATTTAATCATAGAAAAAACAAAGGTCCCTGAAAATCCATTACAAGATCATTCTTTCCCATCGGGACATACCACTGCCATTTTTTCCGTTATCATTCCATATGTCTTATTCATACCTCACCTTTCCTTTATCTTGATCCCTTTAGGGCTTTTTGTGGGCATATCCAGAATTTACTTAGGCCTTCACTATCCTTCTGATGTAATTGCTGGGGGGATACTCGGTTCACTTACGGGGAGCCTTTGCTTCTGTTTATTGTGGTTATGAGGATTACGATAAGGAGGGATTTTATGAAAATTGCCATTTTCACAGATACCTTTCATCCTGATATCAACGGGGTTGCCAGGACACTTAAACGGTTAACTAATTATTTAGAGGCCCAAGAAGGCATTGCCTTTAAGATTTTTGCACCTCGCTCATATTCCAATGAATATCATTCTACTAATATCCATCTTTTTAAAAGCCTATCTGTTTTCTTATACCCAGAATGCCGCTTGGCTTTTCCAAACCTTCTTCATATTCAATCGGAATTAAAAGCTTTCTCTCCAGATCTAATTCATGTTGCCACTCCTTTTAATATCGGCCTTTGTGGTGTTTATTTTGCAAAGAAATTAAACATACCGCTTGTCGGTTCCTATCACACCAATTTTGAAGATTATTTACACCATTATCACCTTCATTTTCTTTCAAAGATTCATTGGAATTACATGCACTGGTTTCATCAAACCTGTAAAAAACTCTTCGTTCCCTCACTTGAAACCCACCTACAATTAAAGCACCATGGATTTTCAAATTTAGAAATTTGGCCAAGAGGCGTAGATTGCCAGCTTTTTCACCCTCATTATGATAAAAATGCAGTTCGTAACCTTTACTCTATAGAAGAAAGATATCTGCTTACATATGTAGGCAGATTAGCCCCTGAAAAGGATATAAGGACACTATTAACTATCGCTAAATCACTCCCAGCTGAAATAAAAGAGAAAATACATTGGTTAATTGTTGGGGACGGTCCATTACGAAAGGAATTGGAAGCACAAGCTGCAGGAAATATGACCTTTACTGGATTCTTAACTGGGAGATGCTTGGCAGAAGTCTATTCAGCATCTGATTTATTCGTTTTCCCTTCACCCACAGAGACATTTGGAAATGTTGTTTTAGAGTCCCTTGCTAGTGGAACACCTGTTATAGGTGCGAAAGCTGGGGGTGTTAAGAATATCATTAAAGCCGGAGTTACGGGGTATTTATGTAGACCTGGTAATGCACTGGAATTTAGCGATGCGATTATTAAGCTTTTGAGGAATGACGGACTACGTGAACAAATGGGAAGCGCAGGAAGGGAATATGCATTGACACAGAGATGGGATCAGATTTTTGAAGATCTTATTTGGCATTACACAAATGTTATCGATGAACAAAATCGACAGGAATTTATCTCATGAGAAAATCTCATACCAAGTTCTTATTACCAACGTAAAAAAATAAAATGGATTAAGATGTGCTAATTTAGAGTTTTGGAGGTGTTTCTGCTGAAAATATCACGGCTTGGGCATGCCATGTATGTTTTAAAAAGTAAAACAGAAAAAAAGTATCTCATTGATCCTTTTTTTGATTTAAATCCCGGCTTTCCACCGCATTTAGATACGGCTGATTTCTACCAATCCATTGATTGTGTATTTCTAACCCACGGCCATTTCGATCATACTAGCGGACTTACGAAGTTGGTTGAGCACAAACCCGACGTTATGATTGTGGCCCAATATGAGTTAGCACTTATCCTTCTGAAGCAAGGAATGAAGAATGTGCTTCCTATTAATCTGGGAGTTTCCGTTTCCTTTGAAGATGTAACTGTCACGATGGTCCAGGCAAAACATACCTCTTCCTATGGAGAAACCCAAGGTCCTCCCGTCTATGCCGGTGAGGCGGCAGGTTATATTTTTGATTTTAAGGATGATTATACGGTTTACCATTCAGGCGATACGGCATTGATGTACGATATGAAGTTAATTCAAGATGTGTATGAGCCTGACATTGCAATCCTCTCCTCATCTGGCCATTTTACAATGGGGCCGAGAGAAGCAGCATACGCTGTTAAAAAACTACTGAAAGTTAAATATGTGATTCCTAGTCATACCTTTCCAACAAATGAAACAGCAGCCTCTCCTGAATCATTAACTCAATTGTTAAAGGCTTTTCCAGTTGTAGACTTTATGATTGATAAAGATAAGGAATTAAAAGAACTATTAAAGGATTATTCAAAAACAACCGTGATTACACTGGCATATGGAGAGGAAAAAGTTTTCGATCAGAGTCTTTGGTCTGAAGTATTAGTGGATAAGGAATTCTCATGAGGAAGGCCCCGTTCGAGAGGGGGCCTTCTTTTTTGTGATAACGGTACTACCATTAAAATGAAACCCTTAGCATTGTTGTCTTCCTAGCTCTACCGCTGTATTTTTTTCAGCGTTGAAGGAAGATATCCGGAATGTGAGGGTAAAGTCTTCGAATTTACAACGATATTTTTCTAGTTGATCCTGTCCGCACGAATTGCTGCCGAGGCCATTTTGTTTGTAGTCAATATTTAAGACGACATAGTCCCTGGGCTTTAAATCGATAGTATGCTTGGCCTTTTCTAGATCGCTAACTTCATAGTGGGATGCGCTAAAGTTAAAGGTTTCATTCGCGATAAAAATAAGACCGTTTGCATCATGATTGGTAAAGCTGACCCAGTCACAGTCGGAACGATTGCCATTTTCTTGAGGCTTCACATAATTAGTAAACAGCTCATCAACCGTTTTACTGTAAACACCAAGGGGATTCGCTTGTTTTGAATCTGGATAACTCTCTCCAGGACCTCTTCCGCGCCATTGCGTTTTATTAAAATCGTTATTTAACTGCAGGTGCAGACCAAGGCGTGGCACCATATCCGGAGCATTATCTTTCATACTGGAAGCATTTCCAACAATGTGGCAAAGAATGTCTCCATCCGGATAGATCTTATATCGATACTTTAGGTCATAATACCAAGAACTGTTTGTTGTACCATACAATGCATCTGCATGCCATTCAAATACGCCGTCTTTCAATTCGTAGTGGATCTCTTCAACGATTTCATGGCCGAGATGCATGAAATATTTTCCTCGATAATCATTAAGCAAGTACATATCATTGTCAATTGGTGCACGCCAGAAGTTAAACTGCGGGCCCTTTTCAATCTGTATTTTCCCATTCCGAGTTACTTGTTTTAGTGTTCCTTTGACACAATCGAAGGTAATGGTAAAATCATTACCACTTACGTTTAGGAACGCCCCCTCTTTTTTAACCTGGAGTTCGCCATCACCATGCGCTTTAGGCAGTTTTGACCTGCCAGAGAGCACAAAAGAAGCGTTCGCTAATTCATGTCCTTTCGCTGCCCAAGATGTATCCTGATTTAGTTTATATGAAAATACCAAATAATAATTGGCTCCGCTTACTTTTTCAATATCCTGACCAGCTGTCAGCTGAATCTCTGCAGTTTCCCGTCCCACCATCTTTGGAAGCTCTATATCAAAGGCTTCAATCAATCGGTCATCTTCAAATAACGAACATGTTAAATTCAAATGATCTAATGATAAAAAGTCATATCGATTAATAAGCCGGAAAATGCCCTTCTCTCTATCAATCCATTCTGTTTGAACAGGTTCAATCGCTTTTTTATACTCATGTAGACTTGGGGACGGTGTACCATCCGGCATGATTAACCCATCGATACAGAAGTTTCCATTCGTCGGGTCATCACCAAAATCGCCGCCATACTGGTAATAAACCGTACCATCTTCTGCCACCGTTTCAATTCCATGATCAAACCACTCCCAAACAAATCCACCTTGGAGCTTATCATATTTATAAAATAAGTCCTGATATTCTTTTAAATTTCCAGGTCCATTTCCCATGGCATGGGCATATTCACAGAGAATATGTGGTTTTTTGGACCTTTCAATCACCTGATCCATCGTTCGTCTTTCCTTATGTTCGAGCCATGTATACATCGTGCTGTATACATCGGTCACCTCTGCTGCAGAATCTCCTTCGTAATGAACAAGGCGAGTCGGGTCCATTTCCTTTGCACGCATAGCCATGGCTCGGAAATTATGACCAAAAGCAGATTCATTTCCAAGCGACCATATGATAATACAAGGGTGGTTTTTATCTCGTTCAATCATCCGTTCCAGCCTTGAAACATACGCAGTTTCCCATGCTGGATCATTACTGATCCAATCATACTTCCCTGTCAATTCAAACCCATGACATTCTAAATCCGTTTCATCAATCACGTACATCCCGTATTGATCACAAAGATCATAAAGGTAATGAGCATTTGGATAATGTGCCGTTCGGATGGCGTTAATATTAAATTGTTTCATTGTCTTAATATCGCGCTCTATTTCCTCTTTCGTAACAACTCGACCAGTCCTAGGGTTGTAGTCATGACGATTTACACCTTTGAACTTAATTGCTACACCATTTACGAGGAATGTGTCATCCTTCATGACAATGGAGCGGAATCCTACTTGCTGATGGATAACCTCTATGATTTCATCATTTTCCTTCACTGTCATATAAAGGTGGTATAAATTGGGCTCCTCCGCACTCCATTTCAAGGGGGATACTATATCGATGCTAAAAGGTTCGTCAGCTCTTTTTTCCTCGATAAAAACATGCTTACCATCTGGATCCATTAATTGATAAGTAATATTTTGGTTGCGTTGCTGCGTCAGCACAACTGAAACGGTGAGGGTCGCGTCCTTCCACTCCTTATCAAACTCTGTGGTAACGGTAAAGTCATATAGTCCAGAAACTGGTCGGGTATATAGTTCAACATCACGGAAAATTCCGCTTAGCCACCACATATCCTGGTCTTCTAAATACGTCCCATCTGACCATTGAAATACACGGACAGTCAAGCTGTTTGTACCCTGTCTGCACAATTTCGTAATATCAAATTCTGATTGAATCCGAGCACCTTTACTATAACCAGCAAATTCTCCATTGATATAAAATTCGAAGGCAGAATCAACCCCATTAAAACGAAGGATTAATTGTTCTCCTTCTATATTTCGATCAAACTCAAATTCTCGTCGATAAATGCCTGTTGGGTTTTCTGTAGGGACACGCGGTGGAATAATCGGAAAATTGTACCACAGATCAGAATAATGCATCTTCCCGTATCCTTGCATTTGCCAGTTGCCGGGCACAGCAATTTCATCCCAATCTTTTGTATCTAAATCCTCGCCATAAAAGCCATCTGGCCAATATTCAGGGGCTTCTAGAAAAGTAAATTTCCATATACCGTTTAGTTTTTGATAGTAGTGGCTATTGACCGCATCATCCGTTTCAGCCGCATCAAGAGAAGGATAGCTGTTAAAGTGAGCACGGGCACTCAAGCGGTTTATACCATCCGTATGGATGTCTTCCCATCTTTTTAATTTTTTCATCATTTAACCCCTCAATCGTTCAAGTTTTTATTCCCATTCGGAGGTAACGTAAAGATTCAAGTATCTTACCTATCCCTTAACACGCTCTCCGCAGCAAGAAGGTGACCAAGTAGAAGGAATACGCTCGAAGTCCAAGTAAATGCCGGGTCACGAAGTCCTGTCCCAGTTAGTGCATCAAAGTTTTCCGCCATCCCTGATTTCGTTGCCATTGCACAGAATTTCTCTGCCACATCAAGAGCTGCCTCCTTTTTGCCGGAAGATAACAACCCATCCGTGAGCAGCATGGTGGTTGGTGCCCAGATTGGTCCCCGCCAATATCCATCTTCCCTGTACAACGGACTGTCCGGCATCTCGGTTGCTAGTCCATATTTTGTTAAAAATCCCTTGTTCGTTAGCTCTTCTACCAGCCTATTTAGAATTTTAGGCGGAAGCCTATTTCCGAGAATCAGAGGGACATATAAAACTAGACTGTTAGATTCAATTACTTCATGTGTACCTGACCGTTTTGCGACAAAGCCTTGCCCGTCCCAAAAGTGGTCAATCATCCTACTTAACAATGCCTGAGATTCATCCAGCCATTTTCTAGCTTCATCAAATTTCCCCATCTTACAGGCAATCTCCGACAGGACCTCCATTTGAATGATTAGAAAAGAAGAAAGGTCAGGACTTTCAACTGGTGTTCCTTTATGGAAAATTGTGCTATTATCCCAGCCACTGTCATTTCCATGATTATATTGTGGAATCCCATCTTGGTCGCTATCCTGGAACGTCATCCACCACTTCGTCCATTTTTCCAGCGGCTGATAGACTTCCAGAAGCTTATCCTCTGTAACAAAACCGTTTTGTTCCCACATGCGCCTTAGAGTCCAGCCATGGATGGGCGGTTTGGTAAAATTCCATAACGCAGACCTATTATTGACAAAGTCTGGCAGCATCCCTGATTCATCCTGCAAATCGAAAAAGATCATAAACTGGTCCCAGGCGAGCTCAGGGTTATTTTTTGCTAATGCTAGGGCATTAAAGCAGTGATCCCAACTCCAAATGTTTGTCATCCAGTTCTTCGACATATACATCGCCGGCCTAGTCAGCATTCCTTCAGCCGGAACCACACAGGACCATGTAATATAGGAGGCTATCTCTTTTCCTTTTGCATACTTTTCCGGAATCTCAAGGGTATTTGCTAACCAGGTCTCATATTCCTTTGCAACTTTTTGATGCCCTTTCGTAAAAGAGGAATAGGTGCGGTTTTTGTAAGTGGTCGTAAACTCCTCAATTACACCTTCCATTTCCTCCATGTCCGAATTCGGAAGAAAATCGACAATAATTTTTTCACAGCGCTGCTCTCTGAAAGGTGCGTCCACTACGAGGCGTCCCTTTATTGATGTAAGCATGTATCGCATTTCCTGACGAGAATGGTTAACTTCCCAGCGATCCTCTTCCACCGCAACTGCATAATCATAAGCACCAGTAATACCCGTCAGTCTTACACCAACTCCATGACTTCTAATTTGTAAAACACGGGATTCCGTTATACAAAATTCTGCAAAACCTGCTGAACTTTCGAGCCGGAGCATACTTGGAAGTAGGACAGCTTTATAAGGAACTGGGATTCCCTCAAACGTAATATCAATCCGGAACACTTCTCCAAACTCATTGTCCCCATTTCGGATATTGCGGAGGTAAAGCGGACTATCCCCATCCTCATGATGATTTGGTGAAATGGTTATAAAAGAACCATACCGGCTGAATGGGATTTTTTTTATATCAAACATTAGATCCACTCACTTTCAACATTCATTTGTTATCCGATCATTCGTATTTACCCGGAACTCTTGATCCGTTTCGAAGAATTTCGGTCTGATTAAATAAGTAAAGTATGCATAGCCGAGAAGGAGAAGCAGGCCCGCCAAAATAAATGGAAGGGTATAGTTTTTTCCAGCTAGGATAATACCGACAAAAAATGCGGCTAACGCCGAACCAACGCTTCGAAATACGGCTCTCATTCCTGCATACAAATCCCTTTCCTCATCCTTAAATGATGACATGGATAAGCTGTCAGCCAGATTGGTCAGCATCGTAAATACCCCGCCTCTTACTAATAGAAGCGTGGAAAAGATATAAGGATTGATGTTTAAAAATAACAGAAAGCAAAGAATGATATTCACCATGTAAATATAAAGAAATGTCTTTCTCACCCCGAAACGGTCGATCAGTGCTGGTGAAAAAACAGAACCGATAAACAGCGCCAGACCATTTAAAGCCAGCAGCAGCGAAACAGACTCATTCGAGAAATCGAAACGAAACTTTATAAATAAATTCAAGTAAGGCTGCAGGCAGGAAACTGCACCACCAGTAATTAGTGCGAAAACAGCAAAGAACAATAACTTTTGCTTTAAATCCCTCGTAGGCTTACTTTTAGTCTGAATCAATGTTTTCGGTTCAGGACCTTTTATCATCCGCTGATAATCTTGATCTTCCCGCCCAACCGTTTTCCTTCGTTGCTCAGTTGGCAGCAAACTTCCCCTTGCAAAGGCTAATAATAGAAACAATATGGATGTAGCTACTAATGTATTTTGGTAGCCTCTCTCCGAAAGCTCAATCCAATGTGGCAAAAAGCCGCCAATTAGCGTTCCCGCTCCCAGAAAAGCAGTAAACACTGCAAATAAAAAGCTATAAGCCTGGGTTTCTTCCCTTTTTGTCCGGCTATAATGGAATAACAATTGTATTTCCGTTGTTTCTACAAGCGTTAGACCCATGGAAACCACAAATTGGGCACAAAAAAAGAATGCAAAGCCTTCTGCAAAAGCAAAAATGCTGCATCCAATGGCAATACTTGTAATCCCTGTAACCAGCAGCTTTTTCCGACCAGTTTTTTTAGCCAAGATGCTCACAGGTATTGCAAGGATTCCCATTACTAAAATACCCATTGAGGTGATGAGTCCTATTTGCTTTTCTGTCATACCCATTTCAATTAAATGCAGATTCAAAATTAAGGTAAACATTCCAATGCTCAGCCCGTACAGAGACTCTGTGGCTAAAAAACGTTTCACACCAGACGGTAATGTAAGAAATCGTAACGACTGTATCATAGAGCGTTCAACCTTTCATTCACCCAAAAGTTATTGGAATAGTCATATCCCATTAATAAACCTAACCAATCAGAAGGGATAACTCCCTTCTAATTAGTCCTTGTTTTAACTCATTATCCCTTTACCCCTGACTTAGAAACATCCTCGACAATGTAGCGCTGTGCAGCGAAGAAAAGAACAAGCGGCGGGATGCTGATTAAGAAGGTTATCGCCATGATTCCCTCCATATCTACACCAAACATTCCTTTGAACTGTGCAAGACCAAGAGTCAAAGTATATTTGCTCTGGTCATTTAGAAACACGAGTGGCCCTAAGTAATCATTCCAGCAGTTCAGCATGCTAAACACTCCAACTAGGATTAAAACTGGCTTCATCAGTGGAAGATAAATTTTATAAAAAATTTGGAACGAGTTTGCACCATCTATCCTCGCTGCTTCATCCAACTCTTTTGGTATGCCCATGATAAACTGGCGCATCAAAAAGATATAGAATGGAGCACCGAACCAAGCGGGAACAATCAACGGTTTTAATGTATTGATCCAGCCAAGGAAATTAAATTCCATATATAAAGGAATCATTGTCACTTCCCACGGAATCATCATCGTGGCAAGGAGCACCATAAATAAGAAATCTCTTCCCTTAAAGGTAAACCTTGCAAACCCATAAGCAACGAGTGCAGACGAAACCATTTGACCAAGTGTTGCTAAAATTGTCACCGTGAGTGAATTTGTTAGAAATTGTGTAAATGGCTGAGAAACCCACGCTTCCTTAAAATTCTCAAAGTGAAGGCTGGAAGGAATCCACTTCGGCGGGAACAGATAGAGCTCTTCTGGTGATTTTAACGAAGTCGTCACCATCCAGAATAATGGCGCCAGAAATAACAGCGAGAAAAAGATTAAAAGACCGTATATAAAGGTTTTTTCAACCCTTCTTTTTATTTTCATAATAAAACCCCTCGTATTGATAACGTATTGTCAAAACTTTTATATTAAAAAAGTTAATAATCCTTGATTTAAAGGGATTTAAATGCAAAAAACTTGCCACCCCCGTGAAATTAGGTTAAAAGTGAGGTTACCACACCGAACACCTAA
>NZ_JBHHJU010000005.1:0-276843 GCF_042136325.1 Neobacillus sp. KR4-4 | reverse complement strand
TCGCCCTTGTTAAAGGAACCTCAAACCATTGGTGTGTTTGTCAAGAGCGATTGCGGGTACCTCCACTACAAAAAAGAGAGAAGAAAAAAACTTCAGGTCACTTTTTCATAGAAGTTTTGACACTACCAAGGAAAACAAGTAACCTATGGTGTCTTACAGGTAGTGTCAGCAACCGCGGATGAATTCGATGAGTTTGAGGTGGAATTTATTTGTTTACTTGCGAGTGCGGCAGGTTGTTCCTTGGAAAATGCCTATCTTTATCAACAATCAAGGCAGGAAATCGCTAATTTGCAATTCATCAACGAAACTTCGCATTGCTTAAATTCTAACTTGCGATTAGTTGATACAATGACATATATGTCAGAAAAAATCATTTCATCCATTGATGCACAAGAAGTTGGATTTTTCTTATTCACAAACAAACATGCTAAGGTAAAAATACTCCCAGGTTCAACTCCTTACTTTTACACACCACAAGCCAAATTTTATATTGATTATTTAAAGGGAAAAATTGAAAGAGAAAAAAATCCTTTATTTATTGGAGATTTCAACCTCCAAACCATAAAAAATACACCAAGATTTCATTCGATTCTTGCAGTGCCAATGATTCATAGCGAAAAATTAAAAGGTTTTTCCATTGTAATGCATCAAAAGCCCTATTTCTTTTCTTTTGATACATTTAAACTCCTTCAGTCTCTTATTCATCATTCATCGCTTGCACTAACCAATTCCATGCTCAGAGAAGAGTTGGAGCATATGATTATTACCGATCATCTAACAAAGCTCTATTCACGTAAATTTTTAGATGAGAGGATTCAGGGGTCAATGAAAGAGTCCGGAGAAGGTACTTTTATCCTGCTCGATATTGACAATTTTAAAGAAATAAATGATACATATGGCCATCAGGTGGGAGATCAAGTTCTAGTACAGGTTGCAAAATTGATAAAAAACAATATTCGTGGAGAAGATATCGGTGCCCGCTGGGGTGGGGAAGAGTTGGCTCTTTATCTTCCGGAAGTTCCATTAGACAAAGGAGCGGCTGTAGCTGAAAGATTAGTAAAAAAAATTGCTGAATCCTCTGAGCCGCATATTACGGTGTCTTGTGGTGTTTCTTATTGGAATAAGGAACAGGTTGATGCCTACAGTTACCTATTTAAAAGGGCAGATGAAGCACTGTATATTGCAAAGGGGACAGGAAAGAACAAGGTTGTCATTCAAAAGCAAAGTATTAGAGTTTGTTAGGAGAGGGCACTCATATGAAGAGTGCCCTAACGATATTTATCAAACTGACATATTATAAATTAACAAAATGCAAACGTTTTCAAACAGGAGGAATCAAAAATGGAGAAAAAGAAATCACGGTTTGAAACGGAAGTTATTCATTCAGGCTACAAGGCGGATGAACATCAAGACAGTTTAGTTCCCCCTTTATATCAAACATCCACCTTCATTTTTGCAAACGCCGAACAAGGGGAAAGAAGGTTTGCTGGTCAGGAAGAGGGATTTATTTATTCACGCTTGGGAAATCCAACCGTGAAAATATTGGAAGACAGGATAGCCGTTCTTGAACAAGGTGAAGCGGGCTTAGCGTTTTCGTCTGGAATGGCAGCCGTCAGTGCCGTGTTAGTGGCCTTAACAAAGACGGGGGATCATATTCTTTGTTCACAAGGAGTATATGGTTGTACCTTTGGTTTGTTAGAGCTATTAAAAGAGAAATATGGTATCGACCACCACTTTTCTTTAATGAACTCGGCGGATTTATTAGAACAAGAACTCCGTCCAAACACCGCATGTATCTATATTGAAACGCCGATAAATCCTACCATGAAGTTGGTAGATTTAGAATTAGTGGCGAGGGTGGCCAATGAAAAAGGGATTCCTGTTGTGGTGGATAACACATTTTGTTCCCCCTATATTCAAACTCCTCTTACACTTGGGTGCGATGTTGTCATTCATAGTGCAACCAAATATATCTGCGGACATGGAGATGTCATTGCGGGGCTTGTCGTTGGAAAGAAGGAGTTTATTAGACAAGTATCAAAGACGACTCAAAAAGACATTGGTGGGATTATCTCCCCTTTTGATGCTTGGCTTTTATTAAGAGGGATGAAAACACTGCCACTGCGCATGGACCGCCACTGTGAAAATGCCAGGAAATTGTTTCGATTTTTGAAAGACCATCCGAAAATCGAAACAGTTTATTTTCCTGGCGATCCAGAGCATCAAGATTTTTCAATTGCAAAAAATCAAATGAAACAACCAGGCGGGCTTATTTCTTTTACAATCAAGGGAACAAAGGAAACAGCACAACAGTTGATGAATCAACTCCAATTAATAAAAATTGCTGTTAGTCTCGGTGATGCTGAGTCATTAATCCAACATCCTGCGACGATGACCCATGCAGTTGTACCAGAGGAAGAACGAAAAAAAATGGGCTTTGATGATACCTTGCTGCGGCTATCTGTTGGCCTAGAAGCATGGGAGGATCTTCAAGAAGACCTCGAACAAGCGCTGGATAAGATATAATAGAAAGAGCATAAAAGTAAATAGGCGGAGAATTTCCGGTTAAATGCATAACGAAGCTCGTTTCGGGGTAAATAAGGGAAGTTTTTCCGCTTATGCAAGGCAAAATCTCTCATTTTCACGTTTTTCGAGTCAATAGGCGGAATTTCTCCGCCTATTTTGGTTATTTTTAATGATAATTTCTAAATAAGCGGAATTTTTCCGGTTATTTATTAGCTCGAGTGCTTAACCTGAAAGAAACCTTGATGAATAAAGAAAAAGACGTATGGCCATTCATACGTCAATTCTTTTGTCTTTTAATAATAAAGCACCCGAAAACGCACCCCTTTAGGAAACTTCCTCTGTGCTCTTTCTATATATGTTCAACCAGAATAGCGACAAACTCTTCTAGTTTTTGTTGATCTAACTCATCAAAGCGATTCTTTTCTGGGGAATCAATATCAAGAACACCAAGTAGCTCTCCATCCTTTATCAACGGAACGACAATTTCTGATTGGGACGCAGCATCACAGGCAATGTGGCCTGGAAACAGATGAACGTCAGCAACTAGAACCGTTTCCTGTTTTAAGGCAGCCGTTCCACAAACCCCTTTACCAACCGGAATTCGGACACACGCAGGAAGACCCTGGAATGGCCCCAGGACAAGCTGTCGGTTTTTATCCATTAAATAAAATCCAACCCAATTAACTCGATCAAGAAATTGATTCAACACGGCACTTGCATTGCTAAGATTGGCGATTTGATTGTCCTCATCATGAATGAGAGCATGCAACTGTTTTATGACAAGATTATAATTTTCTTCGCGGCTCCCTGAATACATTTCGACGTTAAACATGAAATTTCCCCTTTGTTTCAACAATTTAATATAAGTATTTTATCAAATTTACAGGAATATAAGCAGACTTTGTCGATATTTTTATAAAGGAATCTGTCGTGTAACAAAGAATTTTTAAGTAAGGGGATTATCGGGTATTCCAGAAAGGGGCCACTATTATGAAGAAAAATGCTAAAGAAGCAATAGTAAAGGCTGCTATCACATTGTTTACGTCCAATGGTTTCACAGGAACGTCCATAAGGGATATCGCCCGTCTTGCTAACGTAAATACGGCAACCATTGCCTACCATTTTGAAAACAAACCAGGTCTATTAGAATATTGCTTTACGCATTTTTTTGAACAATATATTAGTAAGATGGAAGAAGCCTATGCATCCATTGAAAGGGGAGCAAAGGAATGTTTAAAACGAATTGTCGCGGATTTATTACACTATCAATGTGAAAATAGTAAATTGGCTAGTTTGGTTTACCGAGAAATGTCGATGGACTCACAAATAGTAAGAGAAATCATGTCTACTTATTTACTTAAAGAAAAATACTATTTTCAATTAATCTTTGAGAGAGGTTTTGAATGGAATGAGTTTCGTCCTCATTCGATTCCCTATTTAATTATTCAATTAAAAGGATTACTTATGATGCCATTTATGAACACCCATTACATGAGGGAAGTGTTATATGTTTTTCCTAATGAACCATTTTTTGAACAGAAATATTTAAAAGATATAAATTTATGGATTGATAAAACATTATGTTCGGATGTGCCAAGGAAATTAGGGGCAGTCGTAAAATAGCGGCAATCGCTATTTTTTTTTATTTTACAAAAAAAATGAAATTAATAGTCAAAAAATGTCGTTTACATGGTATCATAATAGCATTGAACAGAACATTATTAGATTCATTTAAAATAGATGTACGATAACTGCATTTGGAAAGAATGTTTTTGGAAATAGGGGGCTTACTTGTGAAATTTTTCATTGGATTTTTTATCCTAATACTGGCCTTAATCGTAGTAGGGTATCTAATTAAGAAAAAGTACTTTAAGGAAATGGATCGATTGGAAGCTTGGAAAATCGATTTAATGAATCGTCCAGTACTGGATGAAATGTCAAAGGTTAAGCTGCTTAATATGACAGGGCAAACGGAAGAGCTTTTCGAACGTTGGCGAAATCAGTGGGACGAGGTTGTTACGGTGCAACTTCCTAAATTAGAAGAAATGCTTTTCGATGCAGAAGAGTACATAGATAAGTATCGTTTTAATAAAGCTAAAGGTGTCCAACTAGCCATCGCAGGGAAGTTACAAGAAACAGAGGATCAGATAAAAAGTATTTTAGAAGAGTTACATGAATTGGTTGGCAGCGAGGAAAAGAACCGTGTTGAAATCGAGGGATTAAAAGATCAGTATCGGGAATCTAAGAAAATGCTGCTTGCCCACCGCCACAGTTTTGGCAATTCAGAAAAGTCTTTAGAAGAACAACTTAATGGCGTGTCACAAAAGTTTCAGGAATTTGATGAAAAAACGGAACAAGGTAATTATCTTGAAGCCCGTGAAGTAGTTTTGTCTATTCAAAGTCAGCTGGGGACGATTAAAAAAGATATGGAATTAATCCCGCAGTTATTAATTGAATGTCAATCGCTTCTTCCGAATCAGCTATCCGATATTCTTGAAGGGTACCGTGAAATGTCTGGCCAAGAATATTACTTAGAACATATCAACGTGGATGAAGAGCTAAAACGCTTAGAGGAAAAGCTGTCTGAGAATTTAGTACTCATCGAAGCGACGAAGATTGATGAGGCAGTGGAAGGTATAGCAGAAATAAAGGAAAGAATCGATATCCTATTCGATCAATTGGAAAAAGAAGTTCATGCTAAGCATTTTGTGTTAAAAAATGAACAAATTGCGAGTGATCTCCTCCTTTCCGCCTATGAGGAAAATAGTCATCTTTCAAATGAACTCCTTCATGTTCAAGAAAGTTACCAGTTGTCCGATAGTGATTTTGAAACACAGCGTCATCTGGAAAAGGAACTTTCTAGTGTCTATAAACATTTTGAAATCCTAATAGAAAAAGTAAAATTAAACGAAATAGCACAAAGTGTCATAAGCGAAGAGTTGGCTCAGATTAAAGAACAGCTGGATATTATCCGTGAGGGACAGCAAGATTTTGCTTTAAAACTCCAGGCCCTTAGGAAAGATGAATTTGAAGCAAGAGAGACACTTAAAGAACTTACTAAAAAAGTGGGGGAGACCGTTCGTCTCGTGACGAAGGGCAATGTGCCAGGCTTACCAGAGGATTATAAGTATTTGTTTGAGGATACAAATGAGAGTATTCAAAATGTGAAATACCAACTTGAAGAAAAACCGCTTAACATTTCCGCATTAAATCAGTATTTAGAAATTGCTGTTTTAACAGTGGATAAACTTACTAATTCAACGATTGAGCTATTAGAAAATGTGATGCTTGCAGAAAAAGCTATTCAATATGGGAATCGATATAAAACTCAGTACCCAGCAGTAGCTAAAGGCTTAAAGGAAGCAGAAATTGCGTTTAGACATTATGATTACCAACAGGCTCTTGAACGAGCGGCAGCAACACTGGACGTTATTGATCCCGATGCTTTGAAAAAAATAAAAGCTTCATTTGTCAGTGAGTAAATAATTAAAACCGATCAGTGCACTCTTTGGCTGAATCGGTTTTTTGTTTTTCCTTTTATTTATCTTTATGATAAGATTTATTTTTGTAAGTGTAATGGTTCGGAAGTTCGGAGGAGAAAAAATGATTTATTTAGATAATAGTGCAACGACTAAACCGTTTAAAGAAGTGTTAGATTCTTTTGTTACAGTATCGAGTGAATATTATGGGAACCCGTCCTCACTACACAATATGGGTGCACAAGCAGAAAAGTTGTTATCCCAGGCACGAGAACAAGTGAGCAAGCTTCTAAAGGTGAAGCCCTCCGAGATTTATTTTACCTCTGGAGGCACTGAAGGAAATAATTTAGCAATTAAAGGGACTGCATTATTGCATAAAAATAAAGGACGCCACTTGATTACATCAAGTGTAGAGCATCCATCCGTACGATCTGCGATGGAACAGCTTGAACAGGAGGGTTTTGAGATTACCTACCTGCCTGTGGACCGGTATGGAAGGATTAGTGTCGCTGACCTTGAAAGCGCGATTAGGAAAGATACTATTTTAATTTCGATTATGCATGTGAATAATGAAGTGGGAACGGTTCAGCCGATAGAAGAAATTGGTGACCTATTAAAAAAATATCCGACGATTTTATTCCATGTGGATGCTGTTCAAAGTATAGGGAAAATTCCTCTTTTACTAAAGGAAGGCAGGGTGGATTTCTGCTCGATATCCGGCCATAAATTTCATGGTTTAAAGGGGACTGGTGCCCTTTATATTCGTGAAGGTACAAGACTCGCTCCATTATTTTCTGGGGGGAATCAGGAACGGAAACTTCGCAGCGGTACGGAAAATGTGGCAGGTGCAGTTGCGATGGCCAAAGCACTTAGGATGACCTTAACGAAAGCGGAAACCGGGTTAGTAAGAATGAAGAAGATTCAAAGCATGCTCAGGAATGGATTAACTGAAATAGAAGATGTTCAAATTCATACGCCACATGAACATGCAGCCCCACATATCATAAATTTTTCACTAAAAGGAATTAAGTCGGAGGTATTTATCCATTCGCTTGAGCAGAAAGGCATCTATGTTTCAACAACAAGTGCGTGTTCCTCAAAGAAAAAATCGCCTAGTAAGACACTTCTAGTAATGGGTGTTCCTGAGACGTTAGCGGAAAGTGCCATCAGAATAAGTCTTTCCTTTGAAAATAGTATAGAAGAAGCAATTACGGCTTTAGAGGGCTTCAAAGAATCTGCAGACCAATTAAGGAAGGTAATGAAATAAATGGAATACGAACGAATACTAATACGCTATGGTGAAATCTCAACAAAAGGCAGAAATCGTAATAAATTTGTTGATAAGTTAAAAAAAAGTGTAAGAATCGCGCTTGCTCCTTTTCCGAACGTGAAAGTGGAAGCAGGCCGTGACCGGATGTATGTCTTATTAAATGGTGAAGCTTGCGAAGAAGTTATTGATAAATTAGAGAATATTTTTGGAATCCAGTCTTTTAGCCCAGCGATTAAGGTAGAAAGAGGTTTGGAGGAATTAAAGCAGAGCTCGCTAGAATTAGTTCGCTCTCTTTATAGGGATGGACAAACCTTCAAGATAACACCTAAAAGGTCGGATAAATCGTTTGAGTTGGATACTGATGGAATCAATCATACCATCGGCGGCTATTTATTGCAGAATATCCCAGGGTTGAAAGTGAATGTGAAAAATCCTGATATTAATTTACGAATTGAAGTCAGAAAAGAAGCCATTTATCTATCATGTCAAACCATCCAAGGTGCTGGCGGGCTTCCCGTTGGGTCAAGCGGTAAAGCAATGCTCATGCTTTCAGGTGGGATTGACAGCCCCGTTGCAGCTTATATGGCAATGAAAAGAGGAGTAGAAGTCGAAGCAGTCCATTTCTTCAGTCCTCCATTTACGAGTGAAAGGGCAAAAGAAAAGGTCATTGATCTTTCAAAAAAACTAGCTGAAATATATGGCTCACTGAAATTGCATATTGTCCCGTTTACAAATATTCAGCAAACGATTCGTGAACAAATACCAGAAAATTACTCGATGACATCCACAAGAAGAATGATGCTGCGAATTACAGATGAAATTCGAAAAAAACACGAAGGATTGGCGATTATTACCGGTGAAAGCCTAGGTCAAGTGGCGAGCCAGACATTAGAAAGTATGTTTGCAATCAATGAAGTAACCAATACGCCTATTTTGCGGCCATTGATTACAATGGACAAAACAGATATTATAAAAATTGCGCAAGAAATTGATACACTTGAAATCTCAAACAGGCCTTTTGAAGATTGCTGTACCATCTTTGTACCTTCCTCACCGAAAACAAAGCCAAAAAGAGAAAAGGTTCAGCATTTTGAAAGTTTTTTTGATTTTGAACCCTTGATCCATGAAGCAGTACAGGGGACAGAGACAATTGTCGTCAAACCGGATCAAAAACAGCAATCAGAATTTAGCGAATTATTTTAAGAAGGTAAAATTCGAACAATTTGTGAACAATTACCAATTGTAAGATAGAATGAAGTTCTTAAGTTCTACACATTCTATACTCACAAGGAGGTGATATCACATGGCAAACAACAACAACTCAAATCAATTATTGGTTCCTGGTGTTGAACAAGCTCTAAGCCAAATGAAATATGAAATTGCTTCTGAATTTGGTGTAAATCTTGGAGCTGACACTACTTCACGCGCTAACGGATCTGTTGGTGGTGAAATCACAAAACGTCTAGTAGCAATGGCTGAATCACAATTAGGCGGCGGATTCTCTCGTTAATAAAAAATTAATACGATGGCTACAGAGAGCGTGGGGGTTTCCCCACGCTCTCTTTTTATAGTCCAGATAGTAAAAAATAATTGTATCTGAATAATAATACAAAATTATCTAATAATTTTGTATAATTAATATTGTGGGATAAAAATAACATATTGTTAGGGGGAGAAGCATGAAGCGGGAAGATTTGATTGCACCGGAAAAGTATAATCTAGTCTCAGAAGTGGAGCATTTTGCGAAGAATCCAAACAGAGTGGCATTAAAGTGGGAGAATGAAGCAGGTGACACCCAGCAAGTTACATATGAACAACTAATGAGGAAAGTGAATCAAGCGGCAAATGTGTTCGCTAGGAATGGCTTAAATAAGGGAGATGTAGTCCTTGTCATCGTACCGCGTCTCATTGAAGCATATGTCGTTTATTTGGCTGCTTTAAAAGCGGGATTGGTCGTTATTCCAAGTTCGGAAATGTTAAAGGAAAAGGATTTGCAATATCGGATAACACACGGTGATGTAAAGGGTGTAATAAGTCATTATCCATACGCGGATCAATTTGAAAATATCAATAAAACCCAGCCATTGCTCAGATTTACGATTGGTGGAACTGAACCGTACTGGATTGACTTGGACACTGAGATGGCAACTGCTTCCGAATCCTTTGAACAAGCAGACACTCTAAGAGAAGATATGGCCTTTTTATCCTATACATCTGGAACAACTGGGAATCCTAAAGGGGTGGTCCATACACATGGCTGGGCTTATGCACATTTAAAAACAGCTGCACCACAGTGGCTTTGTATTGAAGATGGTGACACAGTTTGGGCAACTGCTGGCCCAGGATGGCAAAAATGGATTTGGAGTCCTTTCTTATCCGTTCTTGGCTCCGGTGGTACTGGCTTAGTTTACAGCGGAAAATTTGAACCGAAAAAATATTTGAGTCTCCTCCAAAAATATGATGTAAATGTCCTTTGCTGTACACCGACGGAATATCGACTAATGGCGAAGGTTGATAACTTAGCTGATTACCAATTACCAAATCTTCATAGTGCTGTCTCGGCAGGGGAACCATTAAATCGAGAAGTAATTGACACGTTTAGAAAACATTTTAATATTGATGTCCGTGACGGTTATGGACAAACAGAGAATACTTTGCTTGTAGGCGTTACCAAAGGAATGGAATTGAAATCTGGTTCCATGGGCAAGCCGACGCCTGGAAACAGAGTTGAAATTATAAACGAAGAGGGCATGGTGTGTGCAGTCGGTGAAGTGGGTGATATCGCTGTCCATGTAGAAACGCCAGCCTTATTTAAAAACTATTATAAAGACCCGGAAAGAACAGCAATGCAGTTCCGGGGTGATTATTATGTAACCGGTGATAAAGCAAAGATGGACGAAGAAGGCTATTTTTGGTTTGAAGGACGTGGAGATGATATTATTATCAGCTCTGGCTATACGATTGGACCATTTGAAGTGGAAGATGCACTTGTTAAACATCCATTTGTAAAGGAATGTGCAGTCGTGGCAAGTCCTGATGAGATTCGCGGCTTTATTGTCAAAGCATTTGTTGTCTTAAAAGAAGATGTTGATTCCTCCGACCCTGAATTAACAAAAACATTACAAGAGCATGTAAAAACGCTTACAGCGCCATATAAGTATCCAAGGAAAATTGAATATATCACAGAACTACCAAAAACAACCTCTGGGAAAATTCGCCGGATTGAACTTCGGAAAAAAGAACTTGAGGGAGCGAAACAAGCATAAAGTTTGTTGGAGAGCGAGCAGGCGGAATTTCGTCTGCTTTTTTCTTTAGGCTGTGTTAAAGGTTAACGTTGATTTTAGCACTCTGTTGATTGGAGAGGAAGGCACGAAGACTCCTGCGGGAGTACGGGGCAGGGGAGACCCCGCAGGAGCAAAGCGACGAGGAGGCTCCCCGGCACGCCCGCGGAAAGCGAAGTGCCTGGAACGGAAATCAACAGACAAGTTTAACACAGCCTTTCTTTAAAGTAAAAAATTCCCCTATTTACGAAGTTTCGCGTTATAATAGAAATTATTTCGAAACTAGAAAGAATAGGGGCTCGTACACATATGAATAAGACAGAAACACAAAAAGGAGTAATACATGCCGGATTTTCTTATTTACTTTGGGGATTATTACCAATCTATTGGAAGCTTTTAGACCATGTTAATGCTAAAGAAATTTTAGCCAGTCGTGTTGTTTGGTCGTTTATTTTTATGGTCGTCATTCTTCTCCTAACCAACAAATGGGGACTTTTTCTTCAAACCATTAAAGGGTTTGCGAAAAATAAAAAACAAATGGCTGCATTGACGATTGCCTCCCTGTTAATCAGTGTGAACTGGTTCATTTATATTTGGGCGGTTAACAGCGGTCATATGATTGAAGCAAGCCTTGGATATTACATCAATCCATTAATTAGTATTTTATTAGGGATGATTGTGCTAAAAGAAAAATTGACGGTTTATCAATACGTCTCATTTATCCTAGCAGCCATTGGTGTATTAATCATTTCTATTTCCCATGGGCAGTTTCCGTGGATCGCGATTGTATTAGCTCTTTCCTTTGGATTATATGGATTAGCCAAAAAGTTAATCAATGTGGATTCTGAAGTAGGGTTAACGTTAGAAACTCTAGTGATTACACCGATTGCTGTGATTTATATAGGCTTCTTATTTCTTAATGGGTCTAATGATTTTTTAAAGGAAGGGATACAAACCGACCTTTTATTAATAGGTGCAGGGATAGCAACCGCAGTACCGCTCCTGTTTTTTGCAAAAGGCGCACAAAAGATCCCTTTATCATTATTAGGTTTTCTCCAATATATTGCACCAACATTAACCTTACTTTTAGGCGTATTTGTTTACCATGAACATTTTTCAAAAATACAGCTATTATCCTTTATGTTCATATGGTCCGCATTAACGATTTATTCTTTATCAAAAACAAAGCTATTTTCTGCACAATGGTTCCATTTACGAAAAGAAAAGGGCACTAGCATATAATGAAAAACCTTATCCGCTTTCTTGGATAAGGTTTTTTGTGAGAAATGCCTGTTTTTAAAGGAAAGACCGCTTCACTTTTTGCCAAAAGGAATTGTCTTTTAGTTTAAGAGTTTTTAACTTTTTATCACTTATTTTTATACTGATTTTCTCTACGTGACGGATGCTTAATGCTTCATTATCCATTCCCATTGTTGGATGGTCATTACCTTCAGAGATTACTTTAAGCGTAAGGGTTCTTTCACTGCCAACAATAAAGGAGGAACCTAGCGTTCGATAATTGTTGGTATTAACAGAGGCTACTTCACTCACCTGCATGCAAGGTAGAAGGGGATCAACGATCGAACCATTCACCGCTTTATTATAGCCAGTACTACCCGTTGGTGTTGCGACAATAAGTCCATCGCCGCGGAAGGTTTCTAAGTGAAGCTGGTCAATATAGACATCTACTACTAGTGTCTTAATGATTGAAGAGCGAATACTGAATTCGTTTAAGCAAGGAAACGTCCCTTGTCCATCAACTTCTACTTCAATTAACGGATAACGGCGCACCTTTACATTTTCATTGGTGACAATCGCATCAATCATTTTAGATCTATCATTAATTCGGAAATCACAATACATACTCAGGTTATCTTCGGTTGAAATCCCCGTATAAAGGCAATCCTCCCGGAAGCCAGTTTTCCTAACTGCTTGGAGAAATGTTCCATCATCCCCGACACTAGCAATGATATTTGCGTTTCGGTAATCAGTGACAATTGTAAATCCATATCGATTTGCTATTTCTACAAGCGGAGCCACTTTTGACAGCATGTCCGAATCGCGTTTGTGATAAAAGTAAATATTGCGTCTATTCTCCATATTATGTACCTCCCTAGTTAATGAGATTTTTGTAACATTATCCCCATCACAAAAATTTTCTCTAAGAAATAATGCTAGTCTGAAATTAGTTTAGCATTTTATTGAGACAATATGAAATAGGACTTGATTTTTTGAGATAAACAAAAAGGGGGACTTACGTATTTATGAATGGAAAGCGGTGGGCCGCACTAGGGATTGCAGCAGCGTTATTCTTCATCTCGGTTGTCATTAATTTTTTATCCTCTTTTGCCTTTAAAGGATGGGAATCAAATTTCACCGATTTTATGGCTTCTGCGGAACAGCCTTTTACAGAAGAGGTTGTCAATGAAGGGAATGAATTAAAGAAAATAGTGATTCTTGATGTAAATGGGGTCATCCAGGATACAGGGGAAACAGGTTCAATCCTGCAAAGCTCTAGTTTCAATCATCAGGACTTTATGAAAAAGTTAAACCATATTAAAAAAGATGATACGGTGAAGGGAATAATTATTAAAGTCAATTCCCCCGGTGGCGGAGTGGTTGAAAGTGCAGAAATTCATGATAAATTAACTGAAATCCAAAAAGAAACCAAAAAGCCAGTCTATATTTCAATGGGATCCATGGCTGCATCGGGAGGTTATTATATTTCAACAGCAGCTAAAAAGATTTATGCCAGTCCCGAGACAATGACTGGCAGTCTCGGTGTGATTATGGAAGGGGTCAATTATAAAGGGCTTGCCGATAAATATGGTGTTGATTTCGTTACGATTAAAAGTGGTAAGTATAAGGACATTATGAGTCCAACAAGAAAAATGACCGAGGAAGAACGACAGATTTTACAGTCGATGATAAATAATTCATATCAAGGATTTGTTAAAGTTATTTCAGAGGGACGAAACCTCCCAATCACGCAGGTGAAAAAAATAGCGGATGGTCGTGTCTATGATGGCCGTCAAGCCAAGGAATTGCAGTTAATTGATGGTTTTGGTTACTTAGATGATGTGGTGAAACATATGAAAAAACAAGAGAAACTTAAAGGTGCACAAGTTGTCCGTTATTCAGACTCACTTGGGCTGGGATCCTTATTTACAATGCAGGCAAAAAAATTAATGGGTAAAGATATGGAAATGGCAGGCTTGTTGAAGGTTCTATCGAGACCGAATTCTCCGCGGCTTATGTACCTGTATGCGGAATAGGGGGAGTATCCATGGAAACGAATGAGTATCAAGAATACCCGAACGACAGAAAAGATGAACTTTCCTTTCGATATGCGGGCTTCTGGATGCGCCTATGGGCTTATCTTCTTGATTTGGTGGTAGTGGGAAGTATCGTTAGGATATTGATTAAACCAGTTTTTCGAATCGTGAATTATTCTTTATCGGAATCGTCCATGTTTGCTCCAATCTCAATCATATCGGCGTTAATCTTCTACCTGTATTTCGTACTAATGACCAAGTATCTAAATCAAACGCTAGGAAAAATGGTGTTTGGATTGAAAGTAGTTGATTTAAGAAGTGACCAAATGACATGGGGGACGATTCTCTTTCGTGAATGGATTGGCCGTTTTATTTCATCAACAATTATTGTTGGATATATAATTATTGCTTTTTTACCCAAAAAGCAAGGATTGCATGATCTATTCACTGACACAACGGTCGTACATGTGGAACGGTGATCTTAAACCTATCAACATTTGTTGGTAGGTTTATTTTTTTTTGAAAAAGCAAATACTACCCGCTGAAAGGTTGTGATTGAAAGTGTTCTGGGTGCTCGTAGTTTTATCAATTCTATTGCTCTTTTTCATTCTCATTCTTTTTACTAAATTAACAATACTAATTAATTATTATCATCATAATGACAATGATGATTTAAAGATAAAATTTAAGATTTGGTTTGGATTAATAAAATATACAATTAATGTACCTTTAATAAAAGTGGATGATAATTCTCCTAGCATTGTTGTAAAAAGTAAATCTAAAATGGGGGATTCCTCAACTGAATCAACTAGCGAAGACTCCAAGCAAATCACAGCTGATGAAGTTGAAAATAATTTATCAAATGCAAAAAAATTACTGCATCATGTATTTGGGCTGCATCGGATTGTAAGGAATTTTTTTCAAAAAGTTACAATGAAAGGATTTGAGTGGAATACTTTGATAGGTTTAGGAGATGCAGCACACACAGGGACGATAACGGGTGCCATTTGGGCATTTAAAGGGAGTATCATAGGTCTTATTAGTCATTATTTAAAACTGAAGGAAATGCCAAAAATAACAGTGACTCCACATTTTCAGGCAGCCGTAATTCAAACAAGACTTACATGTATTATTCAGTTTCGTATCGGGCATGCTATTCTAGCAGGATTAAAACTGTTTATATTCTGGAGGGGCGGACTTCCGCACTTTAAAAAGAAAACAAATTTTGCAAATGATAAAACAAAATCCATTTGAAAAAGGAGGAAACAGCCATGTCTGACCATCCAATTCAAGGTTTGATGACAACTGCAATGGAAAGCCTTAAAGAAATGATTGATGTGAATACGATCATTGGTGATCCTGTTGAAACCCCTGATGGTAGTGTTATTCTGACTGTGTCAAAAGTAGGTTTTGGATTTGCCGCAGGTGGTAGTGAATTTAAGCTTGAGGGGTCTCAAAGTCAAGGGCAAGGTCAAAGTCAAAGTCAAAGTTCATCCCATCCATTTGGCGGCGGGAGCGGGGGCGGGGTCTCGATTACCCCAATTGCCTTTTTAATTGTCAACTCTCATGGCGTAAAAATGCTGCATTTGGATGAAAGCACTCATTTGTATGAAAAAATATTAGAGCTGGCACCTCAGGCGATAGATAAAATTCAGCAAATGTTCTCAAAAAAGGACCAAGGCCAACAGCAAAATAGTTTGCAAGGTTTGAAAAACGAGCACAAACCAAAAGAAGAACTTGAATTATAGCAGAAAAGGTTAATCTTCCGGAAGATGAGGAAGGTTAACTTTTTTCATGCAATATGTGAAAATTCAAAAGCTTATTAATTGCAAATCAGATTTTGAAAAGATATATTTACACTGTACATATTTGAAGGGAAGCGGTTTTCTATTATCCGCTAGAACTTGAACATGACAAAGGAGGATGTAAAATGGCAAATGTAACATTTAAAGGGAATCCAATTACACTTTTAGGCAATGAAGTAAAGGTAGGGGACAAAGCACCTAACTTTACTGTATTGGCAAATGATTTGTCAGAAGTTACCTTAGAAAGTACCAAAGGTCAAGTACGTTTAATTACCTCTGTCCCTTCATTGGATACGGGTGTTTGTGATGCGGAAACACGTCGTTTTAATGAAGAAGCAAACAGTTTAGGTAACGTGAAAATATTAACGGTAAGTGTTGACTTACCATTTGCACAAAAACGCTGGTGTGCTGCTAGTGGAATTGAAAATGTGCAAACACTATCTGATCATCGTGATCTCTCATTTGGTGAAGCATTTGGTGTTGCTATCCAAGAATTAAGACTGTTGGCTCGTGCCGTATTTGTTGTTGATTCTAACGATACAGTTACATATGTTGAATATGTAAGTGAAGCAACCAACCACCCGAACTACGAAGCAGCACTTGAAGCAGCTAAAGCAGCTAAATAATATAATGATTTAAAAGGCCTCTGTGTATTGCAGGGCCTTTTTCTATGCTTAAAACTTGTATAATATGTCGATACTCATTAAAATGAATAAGGAAATTAATGAGGGTGGGGATCAAATGAGAGTTTCTCCAGTAGAACAACTGTTTACGTTATTTAATGAAACTGCACTTCTTCTGCAGGAAGAATTAAATTGTACATATTTAGAGGCACTCGCTGAGACAGGAGAGAATTTATTCCAAGGATCAATCCTGCAAGATGAGGTCAGCGAACTAACAGAAAAAAGAATGAAGAAACAATATGAACAGATTCATTTAGAAAAGTTTTCAAACGATGAAATTCGGAAAGCTTTTCAGCTGGCTATTTTAAAAGGGATGAACGATAGTGTTCAACCGAACCATCAAATGACACCTGATTCTGTTGGGATACTTATTGGCTATTTAGTTGAAAGATTTATGAAACAGTCAAACTTCCGCTTGCTTGATCCAGCAGTGGGGACGGGAAATTTGCTAACAACTGTTTTAAATCATCTTCAAAGAAAAATTGATTCTGTCGGCGTTGAGATTGATGACCTTCTTATAAAGCTTGCCTATGTTAATGCAAATTTACAAGCTCATCCTATTCAACTCTTCAATCAAGACAGTCTTGAACCGATGTTTATTGATCCTGTTGATGCAGTAATCGCAGATTTGCCCGTAGGCTTTTATCCAAATGATGTCAGAGCTGCAGATTATCAAGTCAGTGTAAGTGAAGGGCATACTTACTCTCATCATCTATTCATGGAACAAAGTGTCCGTCATACAGTGCCAGGCGGGTATTTATTCTTTCTTATTCCAAATGGATTATTTGAAAGTGACCAAGCACCACAATTACATGAATTTTTTAAAAAGCATGTGATTGTTCAAGGATTACTCCAATTACCAATAAGCATGTTTAAAAATAAAAATACAGCGAAAAGTATCATTATCTTGCAAAAAAAAGGAGAAGGTGTAATTCCTCCTAAGCAAGCATTACTGGTTGAATTACCAAATCTTTCAAGTGCTGTAGAGATGGACAAAATACTATTCAAAATGGATAAATGGTTTCAAGAAAACAAAGGATGAACCGAGATTATTCTCTAGGTTCATCCTTTTTTTAATATTGTAAAATAAGAAATATCAGAATACATTTTCATTTGTAATGTAACCGCTGCCACGAGAAATTTGCCTTGAAATAAACTATACACAATGATTCAATTAAGGATGGAAATAATCAAGAGTGGTTTGAGCAAAATAATGTTGTACTACTCAAAAAAAAATGCCAAACCAGTGTTGTTATATAAAAGGAGCGGTAACAATATGTCAAAAATTATTGCAATTAATGCGGGGAGTTCTTCCTTGAAGTTTCAATTGTTTGAAATGCCAAGTGAAGATGTCATTACAAAAGGATTAATTGAAAGAATCGGTTTAAATGATTCAATTTTTAATATAACGGTTAATGGTGAAAAAATCCAAGAAATAATTGATATTCCTGATCATGAAGTAGCTGTAAAAATGCTACTAGATAAATTAACAACTCTAGGTATTATCAAATCCTTAAATGAAATTGTTGGAATGGGACACCGTGTGGTCCATGGTGGAGAAACATTTAATGATTCTGCGCTCATTACTGACGAAGTAATAAAGAAAATTGATGAATTATCTGAACTTGCGCCATTGCATAACCCAGCCAATCTAACAGGAATTAAGGCATTCATGAGCGTACTTCCTAATGTTCCAGCAGTAGCTGTATTTGATACGGCATTCCACCAAACGATGCCGGACAGCTCTTACCTATACAGCTTACCAATGGAGTACTACGAAAAGTATGGTATTCGTAAGTATGGTTTCCATGGAACTTCTCATAAATATGTTTCTCAACGTGCAGCAGAACTTCTTGGGCGACCTGTTGAACAATTGCGTCTAATTTCTTGTCACTTAGGAAACGGTGCAAGTATTGCAGCAATTGAAGGCGGTATGTCCATTGACACATCTATGGGCTTTACACCACTTGCCGGGGTGACCATGGGTACTCGTTCAGGTAATATTGACCCAGCATTGATCCCATATATTATGGAAAAAACCAATCAAACAGCTGAAGAAGTACTTGATGTCCTTAATAAAAAGAGTGGTATGCTAGCCATGTCCGGTTTCTCAAGTGATTTACGTGATATTGAAATCGAAGCGAAAAAAGGCAATGAGCGTGCGAAACTTGCCTTGGATGTTTTTGCTAATCGAATTCATAAATACATCGGTTCTTATGCTTCACGAATGAACGGTGTCGATGCAATTATTTTCACAGCAGGAATTGGGGAAAATAGTGACACAATTAGGGAAAATGTTTTAAGAGGTCTAGAATTTATGGGTGTTTATTGGGATCCAGCTCTTAACAAAGTTAGAGGCGAAGAAGCATTTATTAACTACCCACACTCACCAGTAAAAGTCTTAATCATCCCAACAAACGAAGAAGTAATGATTGCCCGCGACGTTATACGTCTTGGTAACATTCATTAATTGATAATATTAAAAGGCAAAAGCTAGGGCATAGCTTTTGTCTTTTGTCTTTTTATCAAGGTAATTCTTTATGATATACTTGAAAAAGAAAGCCTTGCACTGGGAGGAATCAAACATGCCATTAACAGACCGTGAAGCAATGGTCTTGAATGAAATACAGGAATGGGAAAGAAATTTATTTGAATTCGAGCCGAATGATTTCCAATTAACCTATGAAAAATTTCTGCAGCAATCATTCTCATTATTGCCTGAAAAGGTTCAAAGCCAATTCTTTTCAGTGATCGATAGCTGGCTGTTTCATTTACATAGCATGATCCAAGGTTCTCAGCTGCAAATGGATGCAAAGGAGAGAATTCTTTCATCGGGGCGAATCTTTTATAAGGATCTAGAAGAAATTGCAGATCTAAAAAAATTAAGCATTGAACAATTACAATATATTGCTGAGCAGCAAATTGCCCGTCATCGTTTTTATTCCTTTGCGCAAGGGGGATTAGCTGGGACTGGTGGTCCACTGCTATTAAGCACAGATATACCAGCGATAGCAGTAATTAATTTAAGGGTTGTCCAATTAATAGCGATGACTTACGGGGTGGAAGTGAATACCCCATTTGAAATGATGACCTCTCTGAAGGTCTTTCACACGGCTACACTACCTCCAAGACTGCAAAGAGCAGGCTGGACCTCGCTGATGGAAGAATTAGAGGCGCAGGAAGACTATTATTTTTATGAAGGAAATGAAGAAATAACTGATATCACCTGGCTTGAACAACCAGTTCAACAACTTATGAAAGCGCTGGTCATTTCGCTGTTCAGAAAAAAAACGATTCAAGGAATACCGCTTGTCAGCATGGCCATTGGTGCTGGTGCAAATTATCAGTTAACTAGAAAAGTAACGGATGTGGCACATAAATATTATCAACTACGTTACCTACGAGAAAAAGAGGAGTTAATGGGATGAGTACTCAAGAACATAAAAAGGCCGCACCTAGAATAGTTAATTGCAAAGTTATAACGGTTAGTGATACGAGAACAAAGGAAACAGATAAAAGTGGAAAGTTAATGATGGAATTACTTGAACATGCAGGACACAAGATTGTTGATTACGTCATTGTAAAAGATGAAGCTGAGCCCATCCAAGATGAAATCGTAAAAGGATGTGCAATGGAAGAAATTGATGTCATTATAACAAATGGCGGAACGGGGATTGCCAAGCGGGACGTAACGATTGAAACGGTAGAAAAATTACTTGATAAAGAGATTGTCGGTTTTGGTGAAATATTCCGGATGTTGAGTTTCCAAGAAGATATTGGTTCGGCAGCTATTCTTTCTAGGGCTATTGCTGGTGTGGTAAAAAATAAAGCAGTATTCTCTACCCCTGGCTCCACAGGTGCCGTGAAGCTCGCCATGAATAAATTAATTCTGCCTGAACTAGGGCATGTAGTTAGAGAGATACAAAAAGACCTCTAAATAGAGAAAACTCCCTTTTTCGATGGAAAGGGAGTTTTCTATTGATGGGCTTTTGTTGAAAGCACTTCGTTTGCTCGGTACCATAGCCATAAATCATTAATATTGGAAGCGAGTTCTGCGATTTCCGTGTTCAGTTGACATGAACGTGGAAAATTACTTTCATTGGAGAGAAGTGTTTGTTTCAAATTAATTTCAGTTTCAAGTTCACTAATCCGGTCAGGGATCGAACCGCGGACTTGTTCCCAGTAAAAGAGAATCTTTTGTTGTGTTTCCTCGTTGTATTGGTCCCATTCCAAAGTTAATTCGGGTACTGGAATACCAAGACGATGATCAAAAGAAAAATATTCTTTCATACGATTGCCTCCAATCCGACTGACTACTTTTTATTTTACTATAGATTTACCACCCATTCACTACAAATCTAAGTTTAATATTTGTAAAGAAAGCACGAAGCTTAAAATCAGCTGCGTGCTTTCGACTCTTAGGCGATATCTTTTTCTGTGCGAACTACGAGTACGTCACAATGTGCATAACGAATAATATGTTCAGAAACGCTGCCGATTATAAACCTCTCAACAACATTTAATCCAGTTGCACCGCAGATAATCAAATCCACTTCGTGTTTTTTAGCTAAATCTTTTGGGATACGTATTTTTGGAGAACCATAATCAATTTCATATTGCACTTTAGTTAAGCCTGCATCCTCGGCTTGCTTGCGGTAATTTTCAAGCATATCTTTTGCAGCCTTTTCCGCTCGATCTCCAACGACCGTGTCATAAGCCTCAATTAATGCAAATGTTCTAGTGTCAATAACGTGGACTAATAATAGGGCGGCATCATTTCTCTTGGCTATTTCAATCCCTTTTTTAAAAGCCCAATCAGCCTCTTTTGAACCATCAATAGCGACTAAAATATTTCTATATTTAAGTCCCATGATTAATCATCTCCTTACTTAAATTATACATTATTTAACAAGGAATAACTGTTGCAACTTTTCGAACAATATAGAGGTAACCTCAATGGAAAGGAGAATTGAATGATGGGTAAAAATGAACAAAACAAAAAGTTTTTGTTTGAGTTTAATGAGCATGGTGCCAATGAAGTTAGCCAGCTAATTTTGGACTCATATAACAGTGGATTTATTGGCGAAGGTACAGCGATTGCTGATAGTGATGATTTTGCAGGAACCGAGAATTAATGTAATGTCGTACGGACTGTCCTTATATGGGATAGTTCTTTTTTTATGGACAAATGTCTTGGAATTTTCGAAATCAAGGGCAAATACCCAAGAATATGCATTTACTTATGCATATTCTTTAGTGTGTCTATTAATAAAAATGAGGAGGAGAAACATGAGCACAGAAATGTATGGAATGCCTAATAACGTAGATGTGAACTATAATATGGTAGATCCTGCGGATGAAAGGATACATGGATTCCACGGAGGATTTGGCCACTTTGGCGGTTTTGGCCGTCCGGGCTTTGGATTTGGTCGCCCTGGCTTTGGATTTGGCCGCCCAGGATTTGGTTTTGGTGGATTTGGCTTTGGGGTCCCATTCTTAACTGGTTTAGCAGCAGGTGCTTTATTAACTCCAGGTTGGGGATACGGATATCCTTACTACCCGCCATACCCATACCCATATTATCCTTGGTATTATTAAAAAAAAGGGCTTTGCCATTTTGGCAAAGCTTTTGCATTAGTTTTTGTCGAAATCTAATGTTCCTTCGTTAATGTTACGAAGTTACATCTTCCTTTGGAAAAAGGTTATAATTAAATTGTCTTGGTTAATTTTACTAATTTGAATTTATTTGGAGGTAAGTACATGCGGATCGGAGTACCTAAAGAAATCAAAAATAATGAAAACCGTGTAGCCATGACACCAGCCGGAGTAATCAACCTGGTTAAATTTGGTCATGAGGTTTTTATTGAAAATGGAGCTGGGCTTGGATCTGGTTTTTTAAATGAGGATTATGAATCAGCAGGTGCAAAACTTGTAGATTCAGCAGAAGAAGCATGGTCCATGGAAATGGTGATGAAGGTGAAAGAACCGCTTCCAAGCGAATATAAATACTTTCGTGAAGGATTAATATTATTTACATATTTACATCTTGCGCCTGAACCAGAATTAACGAAGGCGTTAATTGATCAAAAAGTAATAGGTATCGCCTATGAAACGGTGCAGCTGCCAAATAGAAGCTTACCATTGTTAACGCCGATGAGTGAGGTAGCTGGCAGAATGGCACCACAAATAGGTGCCCAATTCCTTGAAAAAGTTCATGGGGGGATGGGAATTCTTTTATCTGGTGTCCCGGGGGTCCAAAGAGGAACTGTTACCATTATCGGCGGAGGTGTGGCCGGAACGAATGCGGCTAAAATGGCGATTGGATTAGGAGCTAAAGTGACTATTATTGATTTAAATCCAGATCGTCTTCGTCAATTAGATGATATTTTTGGCTCAGAAGTGACGACCCTTATGTCCAATCCTTATAATCTCGCTGAAGCAGTGAAGGATTCGGATTTGGTGATTGGTGCCGTTCTTATTCCTGGAGCAAAAGCCCCGAAACTCGTAACGGAAGCAATGATTCAATCGATGAAACCAGGTAGTGTTGTTGTGGATATTGCGATCGATCAGGGAGGGATTTTTGAAACCACTGACCGGATTACCACGCACGACAATCCAACCTATGTGAAACATGATGTTGTTCATTACGCTGTTGCAAACATGCCGGGGGCGGTCCCAAGAACTTCTACCATTGCCTTGACAAATGTAACGGTCCCTTATGCCGTGCAAATTGCCAACAAAGGATACAAACAAGCTTGTCTCAGCAATGAAGCATTGTTAAAAGGAATCAACACACTGGGCGGCTACGTAACCTATCAGGCAGTCGCAGAAGCACACGGGCTGGAATTCTTAGATACAAAAACATTGCTAGAAAAATAATAATTTTACAAGGGAGGAGGGACAGGATGTTCCTCTTCTACTTTTTATAGGCTGTGTTAAACTAGTCTGTTGATTTCCGTTCCAGGCACTTCGCTTTCCGCGGGCGTGCCGGGGAGCCTCCTCGTCGCTGCGCTCCTGCGGGGTCTCCCCTGCCCCGTACTCCCGCAGGAGTCTTCGTACCTTCCACTCCAATCAACAGGGTGCCAAAATCAACAATAACCTTTACCCCAGCCTTTTTATAAAATAAAAACCAGCTCCTAAAAGGAACTGGTTTAAAATACATACTATGTAGCCGCATTTGCCGTATTAATATAAGAAAGTTTTAAACCACCACTCCTCAAAGTGGGTGTTCTCAGAAACCCTTCCTGCATGTCCTCCAAGTCTTATAGACAGAGGCTTGTCATTCCAGCTCCAATGGTTAAACTCCCTTTTACAGCTTAAAGGTTAAAACTTTATTATGACTACGAACAACGCAGCTTGTATTAGTATAATATATCAATTCTGCTTAAATTTCAATGTAAAAAAATTACAAATGAAATTATTTTATGATCTGCAAGTCTTTAGGGAACTTTGTAAGAACTTTTGCCCCGTCTGCAGTAATATATATGTCATCTTCTATCCGAACACCGGCCACATTTGGTACATAGATACCTGGCTCAATCGTGTAGATCATACCTTCCTCAATAATGAGTGGGTTTGTTTCTGTCAATGATGGATACTCGTGGACGCTAATTCCGAGCCCATGACCGAGTCTATGTGGAAAATATTCTCCATAGCCCGCATCAGAAATAATTCGACGGGCAGTCAGGTCTACTTCTGCAGCTGTTACTCCTGGCTTGCTTACTTCAATTGCAGCCAGCTGAGCTTTTAATACAGTGTCATAGATGTCTTTTTGCTTGTCATCAATGTCCCCGTAAGCAACAGTTCTAGTGATATCCGAACAATACCTATCAACAACCACACCCAAATCAAATAAGACAAGATCTCCTTTTTGAATTTTCGTCTCTCCTGGATTTCCATGTGGAGAAGCGGCATTAGCTCCGGCAAGAACCATAGTTGAAAACGACATTTCGGTAACGCCCTTTTGTTTTAAGGCGTACTCTAAAGCATTTAGTATTTCCAGCTCTGTTTTGCCTTCCTTAATTTCACTAGCTCCGAATTCAACGGCGAAATCAGCAAGAGCACATGCTTCTTCAATAATTTTTAATTCCTTGGCGTCTTTAATCATTCGAAGCATGCGCAATTTTTCTTCAGCAGAAACAAAGGCTGCTTGTGGGAATAATTTTGAGAGGTGTTCATAGCGTTCTACATTCATATGTGCTTTTTCAATAGCTGCTTTTGATACACTCTTTATTCTATTATTAATAGAATTTAAAATCATTTCCCATGGGTTTTCGATATCACTATAACCTAGAATTTCATGGTCCCAGCCTGAACGTTTGGCATCGGGCACTTCCATTGCAGGGCAGACAAGGAATGGCTCTTCCGTTTGAAAGACTGCAAGTGCGAGCAGCCGTTCATGTGGATTGGTGTAATATCCGCTTAAATAAAATACATTCTCTGAAGAGGTTAGAAAACTAACTTCTATATCGTTTTCCCTCATCCATGATTGAAGTTTAGTTAATCGTTGATTCATGTTAACTCCCCCTATGTAATTCATATCCTATTTGAGAGTATCAATTAAAACATGAAAAGTAAACTTTCGATACATTTAGGTCTACCTGCTTAATTTCGATAATCTAGGATTATACTAGAGATTATGGAAGGAATTCCATTCATTGTATGGAAATAAGTAAAGGAAGAAAATGAGGGGAGCGAATGTGATGAAAATATCATATCACGGACATTCAGTAGTTCAAATTCAAACAAATGGAAAAAACATTATAATTGACCCATTTATTAATGGGAATCAATTAACAGACTTGAAAGTGGATGAAACAAGCCCTGATGTCATTATCTTATCACATGGACACAACGACCATGTCGGGGATACGGTCGAGTTAGCAAAGAAAAATAATGCTCTTGTTGTGGCCAACCATGAACTTTCCACTTACCTAAGCTGGCAGGGAGTGAACACCCATGGCATGCATATTGGCGGAGCCCATCAATTTGAGTTCGGCAAAGTTAAATTAACGCAAGCTTTTCACGGTTCAAGCTATACAACGGAAAATAATGAAATCATTTATTGTGGCATGCCTGCTGGGATTTTATTTATGAATGAGGGAAAAACCATTTATCACGCTGGAGATACCGGATTATTTTCAGATATGAAACTAATTGGTGACCGCCATCCGATTGACGTAGCGTTCCTGCCAATAGGTGATAATTTTACCATGGGTCCTGAAGATGCAGCATATGCTGCAAAACTGCTAAGAGCTAAAACAGTTGTACCAATTCACTTTAATACATTCCCGCCAATTAAACAGGATCCTTTCAAGTTTATAGAAAAGCTGGAAGATAAAAACGGAAAAGTACTCCAACCCGGTGAAGCAATTGAATTTTAAATGTTCTAGGTAAATTACATACTTTTTTCGCTCCCCTATGCATAAATATGGAACAAGCAGTCTTTATAGGGGAGGAAATGAAGATGAAAAAGAACAGATATTTACTTTGCCTGTTACTCTGTGGCTTCTTGCTTTATTATGGAGTCCCGCGCATATCCATTTATGCCGATGGTGCCGAAGGGATATTTTCAGTAGCCTGGCTTGTATTTGCGTTAATGGTCATTGCCGGAAATCTAACTGGTTTGCTTTATAGCCCAAAAAGGCAGGGTCAAAAACCTCATGTCGAGCGACGAGTAAAGAGGAAATCCAGATCCTTTCATTGATAATTAACGGCAATGTGAGAATCCGCATTGAATCAAGGCTTTTAACACTCTATAATAAAATTTATACGTAATCCGGATTATTCGTAACTGAATGATTGGAACTTGACTATAAAAAGGGTGAAGGTCTTGGCCACAAAGCATGAACAAATTTTACAATATATAGATGGACTCCCAATTGGGGAAAAAATATCTGTCAGGCAAATTGCTAAGGCGATGACTGTAAGTGAAGGTACTGCCTACCGCGCGATTAAGGAAGCGGAAAATAAAGGATATGTTAGTACCATCGAACGCGTTGGAACGATTAGAATCGAACGGAAGAAGAAAGAAAACATTGAAAAGCTGACTTTTGCAGAAGTAGTAAACATTGTTGATGGACAGGTGTTAGGCGGAAGAACAGGGTTGCACAAAACATTAAGTAAGTTTGTGATTGGTGCGATGAAATTAGAAGCCATGATGCGCTATACGGAAGCTGGAAACCTGTTAATTGTTGGAAATCGAACGCAGGCACATGAACTAGCCTTAAAAGCAGGAGCCGCTGTACTCATTACCGGTGGATTCGATGCGGAAGAACATATTAAGAAACTAGCAGATAAACTCGAAATACCGGTGATCTCAACTAGCTATGATACGTTTACGGTTGCAACAATGATTAACCGGGCGATTTATGACCAATTGATTAAAAAAGAAATAATACTGGTTGAAGATATTCTAACGCCTCTTGTCGATACTTTTTATCTCAAAACCACGGATAAGGTGTCCAGATGGCACGAATTTAATCAACAAACTGCTCACAGTCGCTATCCTGTTGTCGATCAGAATATGAAAATACAAGGGATGGTTACAAGCAAAGATATTTTAGGTCAAGGTATGGATACTACTATCGATAAGATTATGACCAAACACCCAATGTCTGTTAATGGGAAAACAAGTGTGGCCTCAACAGCGCATACAATGGTCTGGGAAGGAATTGAAGTTCTTCCTGTTACGGATGATGCTAACCGGCTAGAGGGGATCATCAGCAGGCAGGACGTATTAAAGGCCTTACAAATGAACCAACGGCAGCCACAGGTGGGAGAAACCATTGATGATATCGTTACCAACCAAATGGCATTAATTCAGGGTAAAGCTAAAGGAGAAGAGGTTTACTCTTGTGAAGTAACACCACAAATGACTAATCAACTGGGAACTATTTCATATGGCGTTTTTACTACGATCGTCTCAGATGCTGCCAATCGAGTGTTACGATCATATAAAAAAGGTGACCTTGTTGTTGAAAATATGACCATTTACTTTATTAAACCAGTTCAGATGGAAAGTACATTAGAAATATATCCAAAAGTCCTTGAAGTAGGGCGCAAATTTGGAAAAGTGGATGTTGAGGTTTTCAATGAAGGCGTATTAGTCGGGAAAGCGATGATGATGTGTCAACTGCTAGATCGAAGTTAGAAAGAAAAGCGGAAGTTACTTGGCACTGGATCTAGATAGTTATCGAAATAAACAAAGCCGCTTCAAAGAGAAGCGGCTTCAGACTTTTTATTTTTGTAATTCAAAATTCTTTGCTTCCTCGATTGCGAAAGGAAGGTAATGTTTGTATTTTTTGAAACCAATCCAGCTGAATATAGCTCCATAAACAATAAAAACTGCGGCAACAATATACATAACCGTTGTTTCGGAAATAAATAACATGTGATTAATTCCGAATAAAGAGACAAAAAGACCTAATGCAATATTTGATTTAGCCGCAAGCCATTTCTTTTCTACTAAACGGTTGCTTCTGATGTATTTTGTTTTATAAAATAGGTAGAAAGCAAAGAGTATAGCAATTAATATAACAAGTACAAACATATTATTTCCTCCAAGCATAGAAAATCTTCTATTATTGTACCTGTAAAAACAAAAAAATACCACCATGGTTTATGAGTTGGTAAAGGAGAAGCGCCCATGATTGAGCAAATATTAGCAGAGATTGAAAAATATGAAACCATAATAATTCACCGTCACGTCCGTCCAGACCCGGATGCATATGGTTCACAAGGCGGCTTGGCAGCTATTTTACAAGAATCCTTTCCGGATAAAAAGATTTATGCTGTTGGTATAGAAGAACCAACTCTTCATTACATGCGCAGGCTGGATGTGATTGAAGATGAAGTTTACAATGGGGCATTAGTAATCGTTTGTGATACTGCAAATGAGGAAAGAATTTGTGACAAACGCTACACACTTGGTGATAAATTAATAAAAATTGATCACCACCCAAATGAAGACCCATATGGTGATTTACTATGGGTGGATACAAGTGCCAGCTCATGCAGTGAAATGATTTATGAATTTTATCTAAAGGGACAAGCCAAAGGGCTAAAAATGAACGATTCAGCAGCTAGACTACTATACGCTGGAATAGTCGGCGATACGGGCAGATTTCTATTCCCGAGTACAACAGAAAAAACGCTGGGCTATGCTGGAGAATTGATCCATTATAATTTTTCTCGTACCGAGTTATTTGACAAGATGTATGAATTAGATCTCAATATCGTTAAATTAAACGGATATATACTTCAAAATTTTGAACTTCAGGAAAACGGTGTTGCATCTGTTAAATTAACAAAAGAACTTCTCAAAGAATACAATGCAAAACCAGCAGAAGCATCACTGCTTGTCGGAATATTAGGGAATGTAAAAGGGATTAAGGCATGGGTATTCTTTATTGAGGAAGACGAACAAATAAGAGTCCGGCTGCGTTCCAAAGGCCCAGTTATTAATGTAGTTGCAAGAAAGTTCAAAGGAGGAGGACATCCACTAGCTTCCGGAGCCTCCATCTATTCGTGGAACGAAGTAGACGATGTATTAAAAGCACTTGGTGAAGTTTGTGAAACCTATTCTTTAAGCAAATAGAAAAAATCGGCCCTCGTAGAAGGGGCCGATTTCTTATTATTCAAATTGAATCTCTAATTGAATGGATAGATTTGTAAAAAAAGCCATTTCTTTAACTTTGAGTTTATACCTTTTATCATTTATTTTTACGGGTTTATTTTCAATAATCTTTTTCAGAAGGTCCTTACTTTTATAGACGGTTTCAATATCTTTTGCTAGCATCATACTAATATCATCTTTCACTGAGTCTTCTGTCTCTAAAACACTTAATGAATCAAGTTTATACTTTTCCCAGTTTGTAATTCGAATATTGATTTTCTGTACCGTCAGCTGTTCGATATTCCGTTTGTTGATTTCTTTATATTCTTCTTGCCAAATTTTTTTCTCCTCGTTTAAGTCCACAATCTCCTGGGCTTGTTTCCGAATTAATTCGGTGTTCTCTTCCTGCCAGACTCCGTAAATATATAAAAAAATGCACCAGCTTATAGCGCCCCCGACGGCCATTCCTGCAAAAAAACGCTGCCAGGCAGGTTTTCGATATAATGGCGGAATTCTCATGATGAGATATGCTCCTGTGTTAACCAATTAATGATAAGGGCTCCAGTCTGGGCACCACCTAAGGCGGAGAGGATTAATAAAAACTGTTTAAAAAGATCCTTTGTATCGGCGTTAAATAAACCTCTTTCAAATGTATAAACCGCGTCGAACGTTCCACCTATAGCGGATACAATGGCCCAGATTCTTAGAGCTGAAGATAAGCGATAAACAGTTGTCAGCGGAGGCTGCCCGGTTAGGAATGAAGCAATTCCCCCTATAAGTGATCCGCCGAGTACGACTCCCAAGGCAATAAAGTAGCTTTCAATAAAAGCAGGAAAAAAACCAATCTCTTTCATCATGTCAACCGCCTCTACACATAGTCAATACCCAATACTCATGTATATGGACAATCATGTGTAAATATGTTTTTTAGAATGAGAACATATTTTCCTTTTTTTGAATTAAGTTTTATAATAGAGGGAGAGATTTTCGAATTAAGGGGGTGACAATATGTCTTTTATTCACCTGCATGTATATAGTGCCTATAGTTTATTATCAAGTACGGCATCAGTCCCGGATTTAATAAAAAATGCACAGTCAAAAGGATTTTCTGCCATTGCTTTAACGGACAGGAACGTCATGTACGGAACCATTGAATTTTATAAATTGTGCCAAAAAAATAATATGAAACCTATTATTGGATTAACAGTGGATGTGGAAAGTGAGTACACCTCTAATGAATCCTTTCCACTAGTCTTACTCGCTGAAAATGATTCTGGTTATAGAAATCTTTTAAAGATATCAAGTACCGTTCAAACGAAAACGGATCATGGAATCCCTTTGAAATGGCTGAAACATTATTCAGATGGTCTCATTGCGCTTACTCCTGGTCTCGAAGGAGAAATTGAGCAGTTGCTCATTAATGGCAACGAGGAAAGGGCTAAAGAACTAATTAGAAAACTAGATTCCATTTTTGGCAAGAATAGCTTTTTCCTAGCAATTCAAAATCACCAACTCGAACAAGAATCAAAAATGAGAAATATGCTTACTAGTTTGTCCAAAGAAATGAATGTCCCGATTGCAGCCACAAATCAGGTCCATTATTTAGAAAAAGAAGATATGTTTGCCCATGAGTGTTTGTTAGCCATAAAAAATGGTGATAAATTGCAAGATGACCACAGAGAAAAGTTAGAAAACGATCAGTTCTATTTAAAAACTGCAAGTGAAATGGTCGATTGTTTTTCAGATTTCCCCGAAGCATTAGAAAACACAATCCGAATTGCTAACAGATGTCAATTTAACATTGAGTTAAATAAAACCTACTTACCTGCATTTCCAACGGAAAAAGGGATTCCTGCTGAGGACTACCTTGAAATGTTGTGCAAACAGGGATTAAGTGACCGTTTTTCCTCGCCTTCACAGGAACATTTTGAACGGTTGTCCTATGAATTAGGGGTCATTAAACGGATGAAGTTTAGCAATTATTTTTTAATTGTTTGGGATTTTATGAAATACGCACGTGAGAATGGGATTTTAACTGGACCTGGGAGGGGTTCAGCAGCGGGTTCATTGGTGGCCTATGTTTTATACATTACAGATGTGGATCCACTAAAGCATAATCTACTTTTTGAGAGGTTTTTAAATCCTGAACGAATTTCTATGCCGGATATAGATATTGATTTTCCAGACCATCGCCGTGATGAAGTGATTAACTATGTTGCTGGAAAATACGGTGAACTGCATGTCGCACAGATCGTTACGTTTGGAACGCTTGCAGCCAAGGCAGTACTTAGAGATATTGGCAAGGTATTCGGGTTAAATTCCAAGGAGCTTGAACATGTATCAAGGATGATCCCGTCACGATTAGGAATTGACCTTAAAGGTGCCTATAAAGAATCAGAAGCCCTAAGAAAGTTTATTAATGAAAGTCCTATGAATAAACGCCTATTTGAAACGGCTTTAAAACTAGAAGGACTGCCGCGTCATACTTCCACACATGCAGCTGGTGTAGTCATAAGTGAGAAGCCGCTCATTGATTTAATCCCCATCCAACGAGGGTCTAACCATGTTTTTCTAACACAATTTTCAATGGAACATCTGGAGGAAATCGGCCTCTTAAAGATGGACTTTCTAGGCTTGCGGAACCTTACATTGATTGATTCAATTGTATCCTCAATCACACGTAAAACAGGTAAGAAAATAAATATAGGTTCGATACCATTAGATGACACATTGACTTTTGCGCTATTAGCCAAAGGTGAAACAACGGGTGTATTTCAGCTGGAGTCAGAAGGAATGCGCAAGGTTTTAACACGTCTTAAGCCTTCCCGATTTGAAGATATTGTTGCAGTCAATGCCTTATACCGCCCAGGACCAATGGAAAATATCCCGCTCTTTATTGATAGGAAACACGGTATTCAAAAAGTTGACTATCCACACCCTGATTTACGGCCAATCCTTGAGAATACATATGGTGTTATTGTCTACCAAGAACAAATTATCCAAATAGCTTCAAAAATGGCTGGATTCTCACTTGGTGAAGCCGATTTATTAAGACGGGCAGTTGGAAAAAAGAAAAAGGATATTCTTGATCAAGAGCGCAGCCATTTTGTTCAAGGAGCCCTAAAAAAAGGATATGAACATACCTTAGCTAATGATATCTATGATTTAATCGTTCGCTTTGCTAACTATGGCTTTAATCGAAGTCATGCCGTTGCCTATAGTATGATCGCCTATCAATTAGCATATTTAAAAGCAAATTATCCGGTTTATTTTATGGCTGGTCTGCTTACCTCGGCAATAGGAAACGACACGAAAATAGCACAATACGTGATGGAGACGAAACAAAAAGAAATCACAGTCCTGCCGCCATCCATCAACTATAGCGGGTACTCCTTTCAAGTGGAACAAGAGGGAATCCGTTTTAGCCTGGCAGCGATAAAAAGTGTGGGGGCTGCTGCCTTAAAAGAAATCTTTCAGGCCAGGAAAAAGAAAAAGTTTGTTGACTTATTTGATTTTTGTATTCGGGTATCTACTAAAGCCATCAATCGAAAGACGCTCGAGTTCCTGGTTCACTCTGGCTGCTTCGACGAATTTGGTGAAGATCGTGCTGTATTGCTTGCTAGTTTAGATGTGGCGATGGAACATGCACAAATATTTAAACCAGCTGACAATAACCAATTTGATTTGTTTGAAGATGAATTCATGCCAAAGCCGAAATACCTGCAAGTGGATCCAATCAGCCAGGAGAATAAGCTGACATTTGAAAAAGAGGCCCTTGGTTTTTATCTTTCTGACCATCCGGTATCTATTTACCAAGAGCAGCTGAAACGAAGTGGTGCACAATCCTTATTTGGAATAACTCATAAGAACCAGCGGGTCGCTTCTGGAGTATATATCACCTCAATGAAATCAATTCGCACCAAAAAAGGTGATTCAATGGCCTTTTTAACGATCAGTGATTCAAGCGGTGAAATGGAAGCCGTCGCCTTTCCTAATGTATACAAGAAATATTCGCACCTATTAGGACATGGGAAGTTTACATTGATCGAGGGGAAAATCGAAGAACGTGATGGGAAACAGCAATTTATCATTCAACACGTTTTTCATATAGAAGAGTGGCTAAAAACAAAAACAAGTAAACAATCAGTATTATATTTGAAAATAATAGAGGAAAAACAAGATGACAAATTACTTTTCAAAATTCACCAGCTCATTAAAGAAAACCAAGGAACTGCATCCGTCATTTTACACTATGAAAAAAGCCGCAAAACAATAAAGTTAGGTGAAGAAAATAATATCAATCCAACCTTTGAATTATTGCAATTATTAAGAGGGATGCTTGGCCCGAAAAATGTCGTCCTGAAGGAATAATTCTTTACAACTATCACAGATATGTTATAGTGATAATGAGACAAGTGTGGTCTGACCACTAATAATAGCGGGCTGCATAAGAGGGAAAGTTTGTAAATGTTTGTAAAAATTTGAGGGGTGGATATCTTGACATTACGTGAAGAAGCATTACATATGCATCGAATTAACAAGGGAAAGTTAGAGTCGAAATCAAAAGTTCAAGTCCGAAATGCACATGATCTTAGCTTAGCTTATTCACCAGGTGTTGCAGAGCCATGTAAAGATATCTATGAGAAACCAGAATTGGTTTACGAATATACCATGAAAGGGAATATGGTTGCCGTTGTTTCCGATGGAACAGCCGTTCTTGGACTGGGGAATATTGGACCAGAAGCAGCCCTGCCTGTAATGGAAGGTAAGTCAGTATTGTTTAAAAGTTTTGCCGGTGTTGATGCATTTCCAATCTGTTTAAACACAACCGATGTAGACAAAATTGTTGAAACGGTGAAATTGCTTGAACCTACTTTTGGCGGCGTTAATTTGGAAGATATTGCTGCTCCCAATTGTTTTGTCATTGAAGAACGATTGAAAAAGGAAGCAAATATCCCGATATTCCATGATGACCAGCATGGTACAGCTATTGTAACAGTAGCAGGGCTTGTTAATGCACTAAAGTTAGTTGGCAAAAAAATGACCGAAATTAAAGTTGTCGCAAACGGTGCCGGCGCTGCTGGGATTGCAATTATTAAATTGTTATATAGTTATGGTGTAAGGGACATAATTATGTGTGATACCAAAGGAGCCATTTATGAAGGGCGTCCACAAGGTATGAATTCGGTGAAAGCAGAAGTTGCAAAGTTTACAAATCGGGATAATCTATCAGGAAGCCTTGAAGATGTAATCAAAGGTGCGGATGTATTTATTGGGGTTTCAGTTGCAGGTGCACTTTCTAAAGAAATGGTCGCGTCCATGAATTCTGATTCTATTATTTTTGCAATGGCCAATCCGGACCCTGAAATTATGCCAGCTGATGCAAAAGCTGTTGGAGCAAAAGTGGTAGGAACTGGTCGTTCAGATTTTCCAAACCAAGTTAACAATGTTCTAGCCTTTCCAGGAATTTTCCGTGGTGCACTCGATGTTCGCGCTACACATATAAATGAAAAAATGAAAGTCGCGGCAGCAGAAGCTATTGCCAACCTGATCAGCCCGGATGAACTTAATGCGGATTATGTTATTCCTGGACCTTTTGATCCAAGAGTAGCACCAGATGTAGCCGCAGCTGTGGCAAAAGCAGCGATGGAAACAGGTGTTGCCCGTATTAAGGTTGATCCAGAAGAAATAAAGGAAAAAACAAAGAGGCTCGCTATTATTGGTAAAAGTGAGTGATCGATAAGTGGTAAATAACACCAAGGTCTACTTAGAAGTTGTTAAGCAACTACGAGAAATGATTACCAATGATGGTTTAGAAACTGGAGATAAGATTCCTTCTGAACGAGAATTGTCTGAGCGCCTGAATTTCGGGCGCTCTTCCATTAGAGAGGCCCTTAGAGCATTAGAATTGCTTGGTCTAATTGAAACAAGACGTGGTGAAGGGACGTTTATTCGGGATTTTAGGGGAAATCATCTCGTTCAGTTGCTTAGTACATTTATTTTGCAAGATGAAAAAGCGAAAAGAGATGTGTTTGAAACAAAGAACTTTATTGAGATGGATTGCCTTCGATTAGCCATTCATAAAATAGATGATCAAAGTATTGAGCACTTAAAAAAATGGGTGAATCAGCAAGGAATTATAGATGATAATGATTTTTTTTATCAAATAGTTGAAATCGCAGATAACCACCTCTTCGCTAGAATTTGGTCCATCTTAAAGGATTATTACGACTCTTTTGGTTCAAGCAAGATGATCTATTCTCGTGAAAACTATTTAAGCTTGCTTGAGGCTTTAGCTGAAAAAAATGAATCAAAATTATTGACTGCTTATAACGGTTTACGGAATTTGTCAGTTTTTAACGACAAATACTAACAGATTTTGAACACATTTTATTTTATAGTGAAGTTTATCCAAGTCCAAAGAAAACTAGGTGTTTTTTAACTATAAGTGGTCTGACCACCCATGAGAAGCTATTAGGTATGAAGTAAAGCAACAATAGAAAAACTTTTAATATGTAATTATTGGAGAAACCTAACATTTGGCGTTACCGTAGCACAAAGGAGGTAGAATTTTGGCGCTTAAAGATCTGTTTTCAAAGAACCAGACAAAAAAGAAGAAATACGCTCAAATACCGACGGAAACTGCAAAAAGTGATGTACCTGAAGGCATAATGACAAAGTGTCCATCATGTAAGAAAATCATGTATACTAAAGAATTATTAAAAAATCTAAAGGTTTGTTTGAATTGTGGACATCATTTTCCAATGAACTCAAGGGAACGTTTAGAAAGCTTTATTGATGAAGGAAGCTTCGTAGAATTTAATGAAAGTATGATTTCTAAAAATCCATTAAATTTTCCTGACTATCTTGAAAAGCTTGAAAAAGATCGGGAAAAAAGCAAGATAAATGAGGCTGTTGTAACTGGAATTGGAACAGTTAACGATCATAAGGTTGTCCTCGCCATCATGGATGCTTCGTTTCGAATGGGAAGTATGGGCTCCGTTGTCGGCGAAAAAATTACACAAGCTATTGAAAAAGCGGATGAGTTAAATCTCCCTTTTATTATTTTTACCGCATCAGGCGGTGCCAGGATGCAGGAGGGTGCACTAAGTTTGATGCAAATGGCAAAAACTAGTGTTGCGTTAAAGAAATTTAGTAATAATGGTGGACTAATCATTTCAATTATGACTCATCCAACAACTGGCGGGGTTTCTGCAAGCTTTGCTTCATTAGGTGATTTCAACCTTTCCGAACCCGGTGCGCTTATTGCTTTTGCGGGACGAAGAGTAATCGAACAATCCATACGTGAAGAATTGCCAGAGGATTTCCAAACATCCGAGTTCCTGCTAAAACATGGGCAACTGGACGCAATCATTCATCGGACGGAATTAGTTGAGAAGATCACCAATATTCTAGAAATCCATCAACCTGGAGGTGAGCTCGGATGGTAGGAGAATTAGAATTTGAACGCCCTGTAATCGAATTAAGGAAGAAAATCTCTGAGTTACAGGAGTTCACCAAAACAGCTGATGTTGATTTAAGTTCAGAAATAGAAAAATTAGAAAAAAGACTTGAAAAACTTGAACAAAGCATATATGAAAATATTAAGCCATGGGACCGGGTACAAATTGCCCGTCTTCCTAACAGGCCGACAACTTTAGATTATATACCTTATTTGTTTGAGAATTTCTTTGAATGTCATGGCGACCGTACCTTTGCTGATGATGAGGCAATTGTAGGCGGGGTTGCTAAATATCGAGGATTACCAGTTACAGTTATTGGTCATCAGCGTGGAAAAGATACAAAAGAAAATATTCGCAGAAACTTTGGAATGCCACATCCAGAAGGATATCGAAAAGCACTTCGATTAATGAATCAAGCGAATAAATTTAATCGGCCGATTATTTGTTTCATTGATACTAAGGGTGCCTATCCTGGGAAGGCCGCAGAAGAACGAGGACAAAGTGAAGCGATTGCCCGCAATTTATTTGAAATGGCTGGATTAAAGGTTCCTGTTATATGTATCGTGATTGGCGAAGGCGGAAGCGGTGGTGCACTTGCACTTGGAGTAGGTAATCGGATATATATGCTCGAGAATTCCACATACTCGGTTATTTCTCCAGAGGGTGCTGCAGCTATTTTGTGGAAAGATGCATCATTAGCTAGAAATGCAGCCGAAACGATGAAAATAACTGCTCCTGATCTAAAGGAACTAGGCGTTATTGATGATATTATTCCAGAGGTTAAGGGTGGAGCTCAAAGGGACGTCATGAAACAAGCAGAGGAAATCGATCATATACTGAAAAAAGCTCTGCAGCAGCTTCTTAAGCTTTCAGAAGAGGACCTTATTTCGGATCGTTACAATCGTTTCAGAACCATTGGTGAATTTGCCACCATTAATGATTACATTGGTGTGAATTAAAAATAATGTGCTCATAATTTATGGGCACATTATTTTTTTGACCATTTCACAAAATGTTCACGAGAATTCCACAAAAAAACCAATGTTTCCGCTTACACATAGGAATGAAACGTTTTCATTTAACTGACTATTCCGACTCTTAAATTTACTAATATCATAAGGTTGTTATAGTTATTTCTTCGTGTTATTTTATAAATATTCGCGGGTTTTATGTAAATAATAAAAGAAGTAATTTATAAAACTCTTTGTTCCTTTTTTTTTTACTACATATGGATTTATACATAATTTCCTAATCAAATAACTGAGGTGAAAGCTATGAAAAAAATAGGAGTTCTTACAAGTGGTGGAGATTCTCCGGGGATGAATCCAGCGATTCGTGCTGTTGTACGGAAAGCCATTTATCATAATTTAGAAGTATATGGTATTTACGGAGGTTATACGGGGTTAATTTCTGGAAATATTAAAAAACTCGAGTTGGGCTCGGTTGGCGATATTATTCAACGCGGAGGAACTATGCTGCAATCAGCCCGCTGTCCAGAATTTAAAACCAAAGAAGGACAACAAAAAGGAATTGAACAGCTTAGAGCACATGGAATTGAAGGATTAGTGGTAATCGGCGGCGATGGTTCATACATGGGTGCGAAGGCTTTAACAGAACATGGCTTTCCGTGTGTGGGGGTTCCTGGTACGATTGATAATGATATTCCTGGAACAGAACTTACAATTGGGTTTGATACAGCATTAAATACCGTGATTGATTCATTAGATAAAATTCGGGATACCGCTACATCTCATGAAAGAACTTTTGTCATTGAAGTAATGGGACGAAACGCAGGTGACCTTGCTCTATGGGCAGGACTAGCGGGTGGTGCAGAAACAATTTTGATTCCTGAAGAAGGTTATGACATGGATGATATTGTCGACAAACTTCGTAAAGGGCATGAACGTGGTAAAAAGCATAGTATTATTGTGGTAGCAGAAGGTGTATGCAGTGGTGTAGAGTTTGGGAAGCAAGTAGAAGAAGCAACCAACTTTGATACCAGAGTTTCTGTCTTAGGGCATATTCAACGTGGTGGATCACCAACAGCTGCTGACAGAGTCCTTGCTAGTAGATTAGGAGCCAGAGCAGTTGAGCTTTTGATTGAAGGAAAAGGCGGTCGTGCGGTAGGGATTGAGAAAAATCAACTAGTGGACTATGACATAATTGAGGCTCTTGGTCGTGAACATACCTTAGACCTTGATTTATATAAACTTTCGATGGAATTATCAATTTAAGAATATTAAATTAAGAAAACTTTAAGTGCTTTTTTAATATAGGAGGAAATCACGGATGTTACGAAAAACAAAAATTGTTTGTACGATCGGTCCAGCAAGTGAAAGTATAGAAAAATTAACTCAATTAATCAATTCGGGAATGAACGTGGCTCGTTTGAATTTTTCTCATGGTGATTTTGAAGAACACGGAGCACGAATTAAAAATATCCGTGAAGCAGCAAAACTAACTGGGAAAACAGTGGCGATCTTGCTTGATACAAAAGGTCCTGAAATTCGGACAAATAATATGGTAAACGGTGCAATTGAGCTTGAGGCTGGAAATAATATAATTGTCTCTATGATAGAAGTTGAAGGGACCGTTGATAAGTTTTCCGTTACATACCCTGGATTAATTGATGATGTCCATGTTGGTTCTAAAATTCTTTTAGATGATGGCTTAATTGGTCTAGAAGTTACGGATGTAGATAAAACAAATAAAGAGATCCATACGAAAATTTTAAATAGTGGTACATTGAAGAATAAAAAGGGCGTGAATGTCCCAGGTGTATCTGTTAACCTGCCGGGTATCACAGAAAAAGACACACAAGATATTCTTTTTGGAATTGAACAAGGAATTGATTTCATTGCTGCATCATTCGTGCGGCGTGCAAAGGACGTATTAGAAATTCGTCAGCTTTTAGAAGCGAATAAAGCAACACATATCCATATTATTCCTAAAATTGAGAATCAAGAAGGTGTTGATAACATCGACGAAATTCTGGAATTCTCAGACGGTTTAATGGTAGCACGTGGTGATTTAGGCGTTGAAATTCCTGCTGAAGAAGTTCCGCTAGTTCAAAAAATGTTAATTAAGAAATGTAATGCACTGGGGAAACCTGTGATAACAGCAACACAAATGCTTGACTCCATGCAAAGAAATCCACGCCCAACTCGCGCTGAGGCAAGTGATGTAGCGAATGCGATTTTCGACGGTACCGATGCAATTATGCTTTCAGGTGAAACAGCAGCAGGACAATATCCAGTTGAAGCTGTCCAAACTATGCACAATATTGCTTCCAGGGCAGAATCCGCATTAGATCACAAAGAAATTCTCTCAAGCCGCAGTAAAGATACAGAGCACAATCTTACCGATGCAATTGGACAATCTGTTGTCCACACTGCCTTAAATCTTGAAGTGAAATCCATTATTACCCCAACGGAAAGTGGACACACGGCTAGAATGATTTCTAAATATCGCCCGAAAGCAGCGATTGTAGCGGTAACTTCTATTGAGCATGTTTGCCGTAGGCTATCCCTTGTTTGGGGTGTTTACCCGCAGTTTGGCAATATTGCGACCACAACAGATGAAATGCTCGATAATGCGGTTGAAGCGAGCTTAAATAGCGGTATAGTGAACCGTGGTGATTTAGTTGTCATTACAGCAGGTGTCCCTGTTGGTGAAGCTGGTACCACGAACCTAATGAAAATTCATGTGGTTGGAGATATCATTACTAAAGCACAAGGCATTGGTCGTAAGTCTGCATTTGGGAAAGTGGTTATCGCACATGATGCTAAAGAGGCTTTGGATAAGGTAAAACAAGGTTCCATTTTGGTAACGCTAGGTACCGATCGTGACATGGTCCCAGCTCTTGAAAAATGCGCTGCCGTGATTACCCAAGAAGGTGGATTAACAAGCCATGCGGCTGTTGTTGGTCTAAACCTAGGCATCCCTGTGGTTGTAGGGGTAGAAAATGCTTTTGGTTTGTTTAAAGAAGGTCAAGAAATAACCGTTGATGCTAAACAAGGTGTTATTTACAACGGTCACGCTAGCGTATTATAATCTGTTTGTAAAAAAAGGAAGGGGAAACCCTTCTTTTTTTATATCTGACAAAAAGATCCCCATTCGTAATATAATGAAACTAAGCCTTTTGGAAAGGGGACAATCTATGCGTTATTTATTTCTATTAATTATAGTAATTCCAGCTCTGGATATTGGTGTACTGCTTTTTTCAGGAAAGACAATTGGTGTATGGCCTACCATTGCCTTAATTATTTTAACTGGAGTTATTGGGGCGTATTTAGCCAAGAGAGAGGGCTTGCAGACGATCCGAAGGGTTCAAGAACAGTTGAGCTATGGACAACTTCCAGGAGATGCTTTATTAGATGGAATATGCATTTTAATTGGTGGAACACTGCTTTTAACACCCGGATTTATGACTGATGTATCCGGTTTCTTCTTCCTTTTTCCACCAACCCGTAAGCCAATAAAAATATTAATCATAAAAATGTGGCAAAGGAAGATTAATAAAGGGAATATAAAAATAATAAAATAAAAGTCAGCTTCCGATTAGGGAGCTGACTTTTTACTTAAAAGCATTTATTTTTCTTTCCCCATGATAAATCCCCATAAATCATGGAAAACATGGGCCCGATAAAGAGTACTAATGATTACTAGAGTGACAGGACCAACAATTAATCCTAATAATCCAATTAATTTAAAACCGACGAATAAGGCAATCAGTGTGGCTAATGGATCGAGGCCAATATTAGATGAAAGGATCTTTGGTTCCATAATCTGCCGCTGGACGAGAACAATGATATAAAGAACGCCTAATCCGATGGCTAGCCCCATATTTCCACCAATCGCCGCATAAATAATCCAAGGAACAAAAACAGCACCTGTTCCCAAATAGGGAATAATATCGACAATGCCAGTGACTAAAGCAATTGTTATTGCATAATCAACACGAAGGATAAGTAAGCCGATTAGAATAATTACTGTTGTAATGGAGATTAATGTTAATTGGGCTTTAATAAATCCAAAAAGCGCCTTTTTTAAATCGATAAAAACCGATCTGCTACTTGCTTTTGCTTTCTCGGGTAGAAGTTTGCCGCCGAATGTCGAAAATCGGTACCAATCTTTGCTAATAAAAAACGTAGCCAATAAAGAAAAGATTAAAACTGTCGCTGCATTCGGAAGCCAAGCAATAATATTGGGAATAATCCCGAATAAATTTTGAATAAAACTCCCAACAGTGGTGCCGATTCTAGTCCCGACATTCTGAATATTACTAATAATGGTATCCTGCTGCCCAGAATCAAGTTTTTTAAAGACGCTAGATAATTGTTCATAAATCGGCAGGATCTGCGCTGTGAAATAATTCTCTATATACTCTATTAACGTATCAAGATGTTTTGGTACCACAGTAGATAAATAATTTGCACCCGAAACAATTTCAGCGATAAGGAGTGTAATAAGTCCTGCAAATAAAGCAAAAATAATAATGAGTGCTATAAAAACTGCCAAGGCACGAGGCATCCTTGCCTTTCCTTCAAAAATGTCAACAAGCGGATTAATCAAAAAGGCAATAATTAAACCTATCAAAAATGGATAAATCAGTTTTGATATATAAAAACAACATAAAAGTCCTAAAACAATTGCTCCAATGACAATGATAAATCGTATTGTCCGGTTTACATACTTTAAATTCAAAGACAAACCTCCTTATAACGGAAATTATCATAATTCCAGTTTAACATTTTACGAAATAATCTGCATATTTTAACTAATAAATATCCTTTTGAAAATATTACAATCACTTTTTGGAAGAACAGTCGTAATGGAATATAACGGAAGTCTGGCATTAACATAAATTTCGCTCATGGATTTACATTATGTTACGATAATTTTGATAAGAAAGGGTGAAGTCATGTTAAACGAGTCAGTCTTATTTTTACTATTATTGCTAGTCATAGGTTTTATCGCGAAAAATAGTTCATTACTAATCGCAATTGCTGTCCTCCTAGTTTTAAAAATTGGAGGATTAGATACTAAAGCATTCTCATTTATACAGTCGAAAGGAATCAATTGGGGGGTAACAATTATAACCATTGCCGTATTAGCACCGATTGCAAGTGGAGAAATCGGTTTTAAAGACTTAACTGGTGCGTTTAAATCCTCCTTTGCATGGATTGCCCTTATCTCTGGTATGATTGTCGCTCTTCTTGCAAAAGGAGGGGTAAAATTATTAGCCGATGACCCCCAGATTACCACAGCATTAGTTCTTGGAACAATCCTATCTGTGTCTATTTTCAAAGGGGTAGCAGTTGGTCCCTTAATTGGCGCTGGAATCGCCTATACCGCAATGAAAATTTATGGTTTTTTTTCGTAGATTTTTTGTAAAATAATATTTTTTTCACTTTTCTAAGCCTTTCCATTCACAAAAATCTGATAATTGTTTATAATAGGCTTGTAAGCGTTTCTTTTTTTACATAAACCACTTATATATGCTGATTGCTTATTAACTAATTTTAGCCTAAAGAAATAGCATTTTAATTGTTTGCTTTTTACCCGAGCAGTCGCTCAGTTAATTTAAAGGATGGACAATGGGATTTTTTCACTTTACTGGTATGGGGAAATTTAGAATGAGAAGGAGAGATTTACTATGACAGTAACACGCGGTCTTGAAGGGGTAGTGGCAACAACTTCCTCCATCAGCTCAATTATTGATGATACGCTTACTTATGTTGGCTATGACATTGACGATTTAGCTGTAAATGCTAGTTTTGAAGAGGTAATCTATTTATTATGGCATCGTAAATTGCCGACAGCAGACCAGTTAACTGAATTGAAAAAACAACTTGCTGAAAATTCAGCATTGCCACAGGAAGTAATTGAACACTTTAAATTGTTTCCAATTCAAGAAGTACATCCAATGGCTGCCCTTCGTACAGCCGTTTCTCTTTTAGGTATTTATGATGATAAAGCAGATTTAATGGATGCTGATTCAAATTATCAAAAAGCTATTCGCCTTCAGGCAAAAATGCCTGCGATTGTTGCAACATTTGCCCGTATAAGAAAAGGGTTAGAGCCAATTGCACCTAAACCAGAATTAAGCTTTGCAGCCAATTTCTTATACATGTTGACTGGGAAAGTACCAGACCCAATCGCTGTTGAAGCGATTGATAAAGCGCTTGTATTACATGCGGACCATGAATTAAACGCATCTACATTTACAGCCCGTGTATGTGTAGCTACATTATCCGATGTTTATTCTGGTGTAACTGCTGCAATTGGTGCTCTTAAGGGACCATTACACGGTGGAGCAAATGAAGCGGTCATGAAAATGTTAAAAGAAATTGGTACGCTCGAAAATGTTGAACCATATGTACGTGGTAAGCTTGAGAAGAAAGAAAAAATCATGGGCTTTGGCCATCGTGTCTATCGAAAAGGAGATCCACGTGCCAAGCACTTAAGAGCCATGTCTAAAAAATTGACTGAATTAACAGGCGAACCACAATGGTATGATATGTCTGAAAAGATTGAAAGTATTGTAACAGGGGAAAAGAATCTGCCGCCTAACGTGGATTTCTATTCTGCTTCTGTTTACCACAGCTTAGGGATTGACCATGATTTAATGACACCAATCTTTGCAGTAAGCAGAGTATCCGGCTGGCTTGCTCATATTCTTGAACAGTATCAAAACAACCGCTTAATCCGCCCGCGTGCAGATTATACAGGTCCTGGAATGCAAAAATATGTTCCAATTGAGCAACGAGGTTAATTATTTACTTTTGTCGCAATAATTGGTCTAATAAGAATGTATGATAAGGTTAGAGACAAACATCTCTAACCTTTCCATAAGTCATAACGTAGCTTTTTTACATAATAGGAGGGAAAATCAACTATGCAAGGCGAAAAAATTACAGTTACTAACGGAGTATTAAACGTACCAAACAATCCAATTATCCCATTTATTGAGGGTGACGGAATCGGACCAGATATTTGGGCAGCTTCTGAGCGAGTTTTAAATGCAGCTGTTGAAAAAGCGTATAAAGGTGAACGCAAACTAATCTGGAAAGAAGTTTTAGCTGGAGAAAAAGCATTCAACCAAACTGGCGAATGGCTGCCATCTGAAACACTTGATGTAATCAATGAATATTTAATTGCCATTAAAGGACCATTAACTACACCTGTTGGCGGCGGAATTCGTTCGTTGAATGTTGCACTGCGTCAAGAGCTAGATTTGTTTGTCTGCTTACGTCCAGTTAGATGGTTTGAGGGTGTTCCTTCACCGGTTAAACGTCCACAAGATACAGACATGGTTATTTTCCGTGAAAACACAGAAGATATTTATGCAGGTATTGAATATGAAAAAGGTACAGAAGCAGTTAAAAAGGTAATTGACTTTTTACAAAATGAAATGGGCGTTAACAAAATTAGATTCCCAGAAACTTCTGGTATCGGTATTAAGCCTGTTTCTGAACAAGGTACTTCTCGTCTAGTCCGTGCGGCAATTAACTATGCCATTAAAGAAGGCCGTACGTCAGTTACACTTGTACACAAAGGGAATATCATGAAATTTACTGAAGGTGCATTTAAAAACTGGGGCTATGAGCTTGCTGAGAAGGAATTCGGTGATAAAGTCTTTACATGGGCACAATATGACCGTATTAAAGCGGAGCAAGGTTCAGAAGCGGCTAATAAAGCTCAAGCTGATGCAGAAGCAGCAGGCAAAATTATCGTAAAAGACGCCATTGCTGATATCTTCTTACAACAAATTCTTACACGTCCACGTGAGTTTGATGTTGTTGCAACAATGAACTTAAATGGAGATTTCATTTCAGATGCACTTGCTGCACAAGTTGGCGGTATTGGTATTGCACCAGGTGCTAACATCAACTATGAAACAGGACATGCGATTTTTGAAGCAACACACGGTACTGCACCTAAATATGCAGGTCTTGATAAGGTGAATCCATCATCTGTTATTTTATCAGGTGTGTTATTGCTTGAGCACCTAGGCTGGAACGAAGCCGCTTCAATGGTTATCAAATCAGTAGAAAAGACAATTGCTTCTAAAGTTGTAACATATGATTTTGCTCGATTAATGGAAGGCGCAACAGAAGTAAAAACTTCTGAATTTGCTAGCGAGCTTATTAAGAACATGGAGTAAAGGGTTGATGCAGATGTGGGCTGTTCTTTAAATAGCCCTTCCTGCATTTTATGGTTCAAGAACAACAATACGTTAAAAGGGGAGAGTTATAATGTCATTAAAACGTAAAAAGGTTTCTGTAATCGGCGGAGGATTTACTGGAGCAACTACGGCATTTTTACTAGCTCAAAAGGAACTTGGAGATGTAGTTTTAGTAGATATCGCTCCAATGGAAAACCCTACAAAAGGTAAGGCACTAGATATGCTTGAAGCAAGTCCAGTACAAGGCTTTGATGCCAATATTACTGGTACTTCAAATTATGAAGATACGCGTGATTCAGATATCGTCGTGATTACTGCGGGTATTGCTCGTAAACCTGGTATGAGCCGAGATGATTTAGTTCAGACAAACCAAAAGGTTATGAGAAGTGTAACTCAAGAAATCGTGAAGTATTCCCCTAACTGTACTATTCTTGTTTTAACTAACCCAGTTGATGCAATGACATACACAGTATTTAAAGAATCAGGATTCCCTAAAAACCGTGTAATTGGTCAATCTGGTGTTCTTGATACTGCTCGTTTCCGTACATTTGTTGCTCAAGAATTAAACCTTTCTGTTAAAGACATTACTGGTTTCGTTTTAGGCGGTCATGGTGATGACATGGTTCCGCTTGTACGTTACTCATATGCGGGCGGTATTCCTTTAGAAACATTAATTCCTAAAGATCGTCTTGAAGCTATTGTAGAACGTACAAGAAAGGGCGGCGGTGAAATTGTTAACCTTCTAGGTAATGGAAGCGCCTACTATGCTCCTGCTGCTTCTTTAGTTGAAATGTGTGAAGCCATTCTAAAAGACCAACGCCGTGTTCTTCCATCCATTGCCTATCTTGAAGGCGAATTTGGTTACGATGGCATCTACCTTGGTGTACCGACTATCCTTGGTGCAAATGGTATTGAAAAAGTCATCGAGCTTGAATTAACTGCTGACGAAAAAGCTGCTTTAGATAAATCAGTTGAATCCGTTCGCAATGTGATGCAAGTATTAGCGTAAAAAAGGATAAAGGAGAAATTCGGGGTTACAATGGTTCCCCGAATTTCTTTGTATACATTTGAAATCGCTTACATGGAGGTGGAGTTTTTTGCTTTTAGGTAAAAAAAGAAGGTTAGGACGTAAAATTGAAGAAATTTCTGTCGGTGAAAAATTAGCTATGACTGAAAAAATAGAAGACAAGGATCTGCTTCTTTATTTAGGATTAACTGATGATGCAAATCCCCTCTATATTCAGCATGATTATGCTTCACAGACTCCATTTGAAAGGCCGATCGTTCCGAGCATTATGCTGACAGGTATGATCACCTCAGCCATTTCAAAATATTTACCCGGCCCTGGAAGCCATATTTTAAGCCAAGAAATCAGTTTTCCTAAACCTGTTTTTCATTATGGAGCTGTTGAGTTATTATTCGAAGTCGTTGAAGTAACAAGGAATGAGCATACCATTGTGATTAGTGTGGCAGGAACTAATGAAAAGAACGAGACCGTCATTCAAGGCAAGGTCAAGGTTTGTCCGCCACACCGATTAGAAGAAATTCATGGCAGGGCTTTAGAGAATTTTTAATAATGTTATTAAGAAGGAATGTGACCTGTTCACATTCCTTTTATTTGTTAAAGTTTTGTAAAGCTAGAAAATACACAAACTTTATTATTATAATGGAGGTAACTAATAAAGTGGGGGTTACTATGAAAAATAGAGTGCTTGTTGTCGATGACGAACAGTCGATTGTTACTTTACTACAATATAACTTGGAGCAAGCGGGGTTTGATGTAATAACAGCAATGGATGGTGAAGAGGGAAAACAATTAGCAGAGACACAATCACCTGATATCATTGTATTAGATTTAATGCTGCCTAAAATGGATGGAATGGAAGTTTGTAAGCAGTTGAGACAAAACAAGATTATGACTCCGATTCTAATGTTAACCGCTAAAGAGGATGAATTCGATAAAATCTTGGGGTTGGAACTTGGTGCAGATGATTACATGGTCAAACCTTTCAGTCCAAGAGAAGTAATCGCTCGTGTCAAAGCCATACTTAGAAGGACTCAAATTCAAACAGATGCTGGACAAGCAGGTGGAGAAGAGACGGGATTGCTGCAAATAGGTAATCTGAAAATCAATTCTGATAAATATGAGGCTTATTTTAACGGCAAGTTGTTGGAGTTAACCTTAAAAGAATTTGAATTGCTTCTTTACCTCTCCCAAAATAAAGGGCGTGTTATGACCCGTGATCAATTACTAAGTGCTGTTTGGAATTATGACTTTGCTGGCGATACTAGAATAGTCGATGTACATATCTCACATTTAAGAGAAAAAGTTGAAGCGGACACAAAAAAGCCGGCCTATATTAAAACAATTCGGGGCTTGGGCTATAAATTGGAGGAGCCTAAGGGAGAATGACCAAATTCCGAAAAGGACTGCTAATATCACTAATCATATTAGTTATTATTGTATTAGTTGGGGTAGGAATTTTGATAGGTCAATTTTTTAAAAGCTATTACCTAGAGTCACTAACTCAACATTTGAAATTTGAAGTTTTATGGGTTCTTTCCATTTGTCTTGGGATTGCCATCATTATTATTCTTTTTCTATGTGTAAGAATTACCTCAAAGTATACCAAACCAATTGAGGCTGCAACCAACGTTGCCATTGAACTGGCTAAAGGAAATTACCGTGCTCGAACTACAGTAAGTAGATTAGATGAAACGGGGATGCTTGGGTCATCAATCAATATGCTGGCCGAAAACCTGCAAGAACTCACTAAAGCGCAAGAAATGCAGCAGGACCGACTAAGTGCACTAATTGAAAATATGGGCGCTGGTCTAGTTCTAATTGATAGTCGAGGGTACATCAACCTAATTAATAAAGGATTTATTGATATTTTTCATGTCAATTCTAGCGATTATTTAAATAAAGTCTATTATGAAGTTATTGAATATGAAGAAATTTGTCAGTTAGTGGCTGAAGTTTTTCGAACGGAAAAAAAGGTCAGCAAACAAATACTTGTTCCACTATTCATTGAACGTAGGTACTTTGTTGTCTATGGTGTTCCGATTCTTGGAACCAACAATGTATGGAAAGGTGTATTGCTGGTATTTCATGATATTACTGAAATTAAAAAACTCGAGCAAATGCGCAAGGACTTTGTGGCCAACGTATCGCACGAATTAAAAACCCCGGTCACTTCTATTAAAGGATTTACTGAAACACTGATGGATGGTGCCATGAATAATAAAGAAACCTTGGAAGCGTTTCTTTCCATTATTCTAAAAGAAAGTGACCGACTCCAAACCCTCATCCAAGAACTATTAGATCTTTCAAAAATAGAACAACAGGGTTTCAGATTAAATATTCAGGAACTAGATTTGAACGAGCTGTTAAAAGAGGTTATTACGATTCTTAGTGGAAAAGCCCAAGCAAAGAATATCCGGGTTAGCCTTCTTTGTAAGCAAGATCAAGTGATGATCCAGGGTGATTTAGACCGTTTAAAACAAGTGTTTATTAACTTGATTGCCAATGCCATGAACTACACTCCGCCTGAAGGGAATGTGGAAATAATCCTACTCGAACACGGTGAAAAGGTACGAGTACATGTAAAAGACACTGGGATTGGAATTAGTAAAGAAGAAATTCCACGTATTTTTGAACGTTTTTACCGTGTTGACCGAGCGAGAAGCCGGAACTCCGGCGGGACTGGACTAGGATTAGCGATCGTTAAGCATTTAATTGAAGCCCATCATGGAAATATAAGTGTTAGAAGTGAATTGGGTGAAGGAAGCGAGTTTATAATTGAATTATATAAATATTTAAGGTGATTTTGGAAGGTGGATATATATAAATGGAAAAAAAGAAACTTGTCCTTATCGATGGTAATAGTATTGCTTACCGGGCATTCTTTGCACTACCCTTGCTTAATAACGATAAAGGAATTCACACGAATGCCGTATATGGTTTTACGATGATGCTGATGAAAATACTTGAAGATGAAAAGCCAAGCCATATCCTTGTCGCATTTGACGCAGGAAAAACGACCTTTCGACATAAAACCTTTAGTGAATATAAAGGCGGCAGACAAAAAACGCCGCCTGAGCTATCGGAACAATTTCCGTTCATTCGTGACCTTCTAGATGCCTATGGAATCTCTAGGTACGAACTTGAAAATTATGAGGCAGATGATATCATTGGTACCTTGTCATTAAGTGCTGAACATGATGGGTATGAAGTAAAGGTGATTTCCGGAGATAAAGATTTAACGCAACTCTCTTCACCAACGACTACAGTAGGAATTACGCGCAAAGGTATTACAGATATTGAGGAATATACCCCTGAACATGTCGCTGAAAAATATGGACTTACACCAGAGCAAATCATTGATATGAAAGGGCTGATGGGGGACCCTTCCGATAATATTCCTGGTGTACCTGGCGTTGGTGAAAAAACAGCGATCAAACTTTTAAAGGAGTTTACTACGCTTGAAAATTTATTAGCCTCTATTGACCAGGTTAATGGTAATAAGCTTAAAGAGAAGTTGGAAGAATTTAAGGATCAAGCCATAATGAGTAAAGAGCTGGCAACGATTGAAAGGCAGGCACCTATCGAAGTAAATTTAGATACGATTGCTTATGAGGGATTTACGCGCGATAAATTAGTAGCTCTCTTTAAAGAATTAGGATTTCATTCGTTATTGGAAAAGCTGGGTGAAGGTCCAGAGATGGCTGATGTGCCAGAACTGGAAGAGATTGAGTTTCAAACTCCAGCAGAAATCACGGAAGAGTTATTTGCAGACGACAATTATTTTTATGTTGAAATGTTGGATGATAATTATCATTTTGCAGAAATTATTGGCTTTTCCCTTGTCAATGAAAACGGGCATTTTTATTTTCCTACAAATCAGGTATTGCAATCAGAGGCTTTCAAAAAATGGGCGGAGGATGAAAGTAAAAAGAAAACGGTTTATGATGCCAAGCGTTCTGAGGTCTCTTTACGAAGGTATGATATTCATTTAAAAGGTGTCGATTTTGATATTCTGATGGCATCTTATATCATAAATCCTTCAGAAAATATTGAAGATCTCGCATCGATTACGAAACGATTTGATGTACATACAATCCAAACAGATGAATCCTTTTATGGGAAAGGGGCGAAGCGAAAAGTCCCTGAAGTAACACAGCTTGCAGAGTATCTTGTCCGTAAAAGTCTTGCCATGTCTGATTTAAGAGGAAAACTTGAAGATGAATTAAAGAAAAATGAACAATATCAGTTGTTTACTGAACTTGAAATGCCATTATCGCTTATATTAGCGGATATGGAATCATGCGGAATCAAAGTGGAACAGGAACGCCTTCAGACAATGGGAAAAGAACTAAATGAAAGACTAATTGAAATTGAAGAGAAGATATGTCAATTAGCTGGAGAGAAATTTAATATCAACTCACCCAAACAGCTTGGCGTTATCTTATTCGAAAAATTAAACCTGCCTACATTAAAGAAAACGAAAACAGGGTATTCCACTTCGGCAGATGTATTGGAAAAATTGGCGGAGGATCATGAAATTATTGAATACATCCTTTTATACAGACAATTAGGTAAGCTGCAATCTACCTATATAGAAGGATTATTAAAGGTGATTAATCCTAAAACGGGAAAAGTCCATACTAGATATCAACAAACCTTAACAGCGACAGGGCGGTTAAGTTCGATTGACCCTAATTTGCAAAATATCCCGATTCGTTTGGAAGAAGGTCGGAAAATTCGTCAAGCCTTTGTTCCATCTGAGGAAGGGTGGATCATTTTTGCTGCGGATTATTCCCAGATTGAACTTCGCGTACTTGCTGATATTGCTGGTGATGATAAGCTGATTCAAGCATTTAAGGAAGATATGGATATTCATACGAAGACTGCCATGGAGGTTTTCCATGTCAATAAGGATGAGGTAACCTCAAATATGAGGCGACAGGCAAAAGCTGTAAACTTTGGAATTGTCTATGGAATTAGTGATTATGGACTATCCCAATCCTTAGGAATAACTAGGAAAGAAGCCGGTCAATTCATTGAACGCTATTTAGATACTTACCCAGGTGTCAAAGAATATATGGATGAAATTATACACTCAGCCAAGCAGAAGGGGTACGTTTCAACCCTAATGCAAAGAAGAAGATATATTCCTGAAATTACTGCGCGTAATTTTAATATCCGAAGCTTTGCAGAAAGAACGGCAATGAACACACCGATCCAAGGCAGTGCTGCTGATATCATAAAAAAAGCAATGATAGATATGGATGAGGCATTAAAGGATATGGGGTTAAAGACACGACTTTTACTTCAGGTACATGATGAATTAATTTTTGAAGCACCTGAGGAAGAATTGGAAACTTTAAAGAAATTAGTCCCAGACGTGATGGAAAATGCCCTTGAATTAAAGGTACCATTGAAAGTGGATTATGCTTACGGGCCAACTTGGTTTGACGCTAAATAATAGGAGGAGGCTACAATGCCAGAACTTCCGGAAGTAGAAACTGTTCGAAAAACATTAAAAAAATTAGTAGTGAATAAAACCATCAAAGATATAACGGTCTATTGGCCGAAAATCATAAAAAATCCACTGGAAGTGGAACAATTTGTCGATGCTTTGATTGGGGAGACCATTCTTGATGTCGGAAGAAGAGGGAAATTTTTAATTATTTATACAGGAAATTTCGCCTTAGTTTCTCATTTGAGAATGGAAGGAAAGTATGGTCTATATCCTAAGGATGAGCCCTATGATAAACATACACATGTTCTCTTTCATTTTACAGATGGGACAGAGTTAAGATATCGGGACGTTCGCAAGTTTGGAACCATGCATCTTTATAAAAAAGGGGATGAGTTTTTAACGGAGCCCTTGATCGGACTTGGCCCTGAACCATTTTCGGAGGAATTCACCATCGAATATTTAGCTGAAAAGCTGGCAAAAACGAATCGGAAAGTTAAAACAGCTTTATTAGACCAAAAAGTCTTTGTTGGACTTGGTAATATCTATGTGGATGAAGCACTTTTTAGGGCCGGAATCCATCCAGAGCGTTTGGCTAACACTCTGGATAACAGCGAAGTTACCCTTCTTCATCGTGAGATTGTAGCAACCTTGAGTGAAGCAGTCAAAAAGGGAGGAAGTACAATCCGTTCGTATGTAAACTCTCAAGGTGAAATAGGAATGTTCCAGCTTGAATTATATGCTTACGGTCGAAACGGTGAAGAGTGTAAACGATGCGGGACACCTTTAGAAAAAACAACTGTTGGTGGGAGAGGAACTCATTACTGCCCTCAATGCCAAAAAATCGAAGCAGAACCGAAAAAGTAAAAGAGTGAAAAGAGAATAACATTAACCATGGATAGGCTCCTGCCATATACTATCGTAATGATTTTGGTGGAAGGAGCCCTATACATCATGGTTCAGTTGTTATCACTTCTCATCCTCGCTTTTGCCCTTAGCCTTGACAGCTTTAGCGTAGGATTTACCTATGGACTAAGGAAAATGGTCATGCCGCTAAGGTCAATAATTATTATTGCAAGTTGCTCTGCTATTTCCTTAATGATCGCCGTGTCAATTGGACATGGACTTGAGAAAGTTTTATCACCAAGAATTACCGCAAGCCTAGGGGGGATTATCCTAATTGGTCTTGGTGCTTGGGTTTTGTATCAATTTTTTCGGCCAGAAAAAGAAAAGGACGTACTCGATCATGAAAAGACCATCGTGAATTTTGAGATCAAGTCCCTTGGATTAGCCATTAATATATTGAAAAAGCCGATGTCGGCTGATTTCGATCAATCTGGTACGATTACTGGGATTGAGGCGTTAATGTTAGGGTTCGCCTTGTCGTTGGATGCCTTTGGAGCTGGGATTGGTGCAGCGATGCTTGGCTTCTCTCCTTATTATTTAGCGTTTACTGTTGCGATTATGAGTTCGTTGTTTGTGCTTTTAGGAATAAAAAGTGGAACTTTTTTTCATAAATTTGAATGGATTCAAAAGTTCACCTTTTTACCAGGGATATTATTAATAATTATAGGGATTTGGAAATTATAAGAATCAGAAAGAGGATTTTGGGATGTCATTAGTTATCGGATTAACAGGTGGAATTGCAAGTGGAAAAAGCACCGTCTCTAACTTTTTCAAAGAAATGAATATCACTGTGGTTGATGCAGATATTGAAGCACGCCTAGCGGTAATGAAAGGTGAAGCAGCTTATTTTAAGATCATTGCTGAGTTTGGCGAAGATATATTATTAGCTGATGGAGAAATTGACCGGCCTAAACTGGGCTCGATTATTTTTCATCAAGTCAAAAAACGGCAATTATTAAATGACATCGTTCACCCAGAAGTCAGAAGAAGAATGAAAGACCAAGTCGAAACAGCAAAAAAGAACGGCGAAGAAGTGGTTGTTCTTGATATACCGTTACTATTTGAAAGCAAACTTACCTATATGGTGGATAAAACATTACTAGTATTTGTTGACAATGAAACGCAATTAAAAAGATTAATGGCGAGAAATAACCTTTCTGTCATGGATGCTGAAGCAAGGATTCATTCGCAAATGCCGTTGTCTGACAAACTCAGGCTGGCGGACGCAGTAATTAATAATAACGGATCGGTCGAGGACACAAAAAAACAGCTTCTTGAAATCTTAGCGAAGTTTGGCATCAATAAAAAATAAGATGAAACAATCGGAGAGAAGGAGCCCCCTTCTCTTTTTTTATATTATTAAGTTATCTAAATTATTAAACATTAAAAAATCCGCACATAATTCATCACAATTCCACCTAAATATGTTATACTAATTACAATAATACAAGTATTAAGTATGTCATTAATACAAAAGGGGTTGCAAATATGAAGACAAAAGTTGCGATTAATGGGTTTGGAAGAATTGGAAGGATGGTTTTTAGAAAAGCGATCCTTGAAAATAAACTTGATGTTGTAGCCATAAACGCTAGTTATCCCGCAGAAACATTAGCACATCTACTTAAATATGATACTAATCATGGACCATTTCAAGGAGATGTTATTCCTTTAGATGAAGAGTTACTTGTAAATGGAAAAAGGATAAAACTATTGAGCAGTCGTAATCCAGAGGAACTTCCATGGAGAGAGCTTGGGATTGAGATTGTTATCGAAGCTACTGGGAAGTTTAATGCCCGTGAAGCGGCTGCATTACATTTAGAAGCAGGAGCAAAGAAAGTGATTTTAACTGCTCCGGGAAAAAATGAGGACGTTACAATTGTCATGGGTGTAAATGAGGAAATGTTAGATGTTAATGTTCATGACATTATCTCCAATGCGTCATGTACAACCAACTGTCTAGCACCAGTTGCAAAGGTATTAGACGATAAGTTTGGAATTGAATGCGGATTAATGACCACGATTCATGCCTATACAAATGATCAAAAAAATATTGATAACCCTCATAAAGATTTACGAAGGGCTCGTGCATGCGGTCAATCAATCATTCCAACGACAACAGGGGCAGCGAAAGCCATTTCTTTAGTTTTACCTCAGTTAAAAGGGAAATTACATGGTATGTCACTTCGTGTACCTACACCAAACGTTTCACTAGTTGATTTAGTAGTGGATCTAAAGCAAGATGTGACGGTCGATGAAGTCAATCATGCCCTTATGGAAGCAGCAAATGGACCATTAAAAGGTATTTTGGATTTCACGATGGAACCGTTAGTATCTGTTGATTTTAATACGAATGAGCATTCTGCCATCATTGACGGTTTATCCACTATGGTGATGGGCACAAGAAAAGTAAAGGTTTTGGCATGGTATGATAATGAATGGGGCTATTCGTCACGTGTGGTAGATCTCACTCTGTTGGTTGCTCAGCAAATAGCAAAGTCCTCAGAGTTAAAGGTTGGGTAAATAAAGCGCAAAAAAAGCTGTCGATTTGACAGCTTTTTTTTGTGTGCTATCTTGTGCCATTTTGGTGAAATAGGCATAAAATAGCTTTGTTGAATTTATTAACAAATGGATGACAAAGCCCGTCCTAATAAAGTTTTTTATATTGATAGGTTGCAAAAAAAATATAAACAAAGTATACTAGTCATCGTGAACTTCTTGAAATTAGGTAGCGATTAATTACTTAAAGGGTTAGGACCTCTCTGGACTAACTTTCCCCCGTGGTAGTTATAAGATACCGTCAATACATGATTTCAAGAAAGAACAAAAAGGTTAGAGGGGGAAAATGAATATGGAAACAATGGGACGTCACGTGATCTCTGAGTTATGGGGATGCGACTTTGAAAAACTAAACGATATGAATTTTATTGAAACGACTTTTGTTGAAGCAGCTCTTAAATCTGGGGCAGAAATCCGTGAAGTAGCATTTCATAAATTTGCTCCACAAGGTGTGAGTGGTGTCGTCATTATTTCCGAATCACATCTAACTATTCACAGCTTCCCTGAACATGGATACGCCAGCATTGATGTCTTCACTTGCGGCGATTTGAATCCTAATGTTGCAGCAGATTATATTGCTGAGGCATTAAATGCCCAAACACGTGAAAATATTGAAATTCCACGCGGCATGGGTCCTGTCCATGTAAAACAGGCAAAAATACTATAATCTATAAACATAATTGGTGAGAGGTGTATCTAAACATACACCTCTTTTTATATTTTGACCAAAAATGTTGTACAATAAAACAAAAGACAATTGGGGAGGAAAAGTATGGCTATGTTAGGTAACTTATTTGTTCGATTTAAGCAGCAAATTGAGACTTCAGACAAAATTGCTGACGATTCTTTAAAAACGCATTATTATAAGGCAAAGTTTAACCAAGTTTTCGATTCAGTTGAAAAGTTATTTCATGAAGATGCCGATTGCCAAGTAACAACCGTTTCTAAGGATCATGGAGAAATTGCTATTGAAATCAATAAACCAATTAAATGCTTTCTGATTGTTACCATTGTCTCTGTAAAACCAATGGAAACCGCAGTAGACTTTAATATTTCATCTGAAAAAATTTCGATTCTCGGCACCTATCCTGCTTTAAAAAAGCGGATTATTTCTTATTACGAGCGAATTAATCAATTACATAACTTCGTAGGAATAAAAAACTCCTAATACTTACTTGTATAAAGATATTCTTTTTTATAAGATGAAAGTAAGCGTTTAGTTCGGAAGCTACAGTGTAGATTTGGAGTTGATTACAATGAAATGCCCTTCTTGTCAAAATTATGGAACACGTGTCCTTGATTCCAGGCCTGTTGATGAAGGCCGGGCCACACGGAGGAGACGCGAATGTGAGGAATGTGGGTATCGTTTTACTACATTTGAGAAGATTGAAGAGATCCCGTTAATTGTAGTCAAAAAAGAAGGTACCAGAGAAGAGTTCAGTCGTGATAAAATCTTAAGAGGCTTGATAAAAGCTTGTGAGAAGCGGCCTGTGGCCTTAAAGGAACTAGAAGATATAACCCACGGTGTTGAAAAAGACCTGCGCAGTCAGGGGGTCTCTGAAATAAAAAGTGAAGCCATAGGTGAAATGGTAATGGACAGGCTAGCGCACGTGGACGAAGTTGCCTATGTCAGATTCGCATCTGTTTATCGACAATTTAAGGATATCAATGTTTTTATTGATGAATTAAAAGAATTAATAAAAAAAGAAAAATCGTAAGAGCTAAATAGGTTTTTGGCTCTTTTTGACTTTATAACAGGGGAAGGTTGTAGTATTATGGCGCAGCATTGGCAGGAAATTCTTCCTATTGACCGTTATATCGTAACTGCTGATGGGCTACTGCATGATTATGACCGGAAAGTGCTGACGTTTTTATATCAGCCTTTGATTGGTTCAACTTGCTTTAGTTTATATATGACTCTCTGGGCAGAGGTAGAGGAAAACCGTTTATGGTCTGAGTCCTCCACACACCATCTGTTGATGAATCTCTTAGAGATGAACTTAAAGGACATTTTCGAAGCAAGGTTAAAGTTAGAAGGCATAGGTTTGTTAAATACCCGTGTCAAAACAGATGAAGGAGGCAGGTCGTTTTTATATGAACTTCGTCCTCCATTAAGTCCCCAACAATTCTTTTTAGATGGGATGCTAAATATTTATCTTTACCGAAAGATCGGAAAAACCCATTTTTCACGGTTGAAACGCTTTTTTAGTGACCAACAAAAGCCGAATGAAGATGAGTATGTTGATGTTACTAAAGCCTTTCAGGATGTGTTTGCTTCAGCTGCACCAGGCAGTATGCAATATATACATGGGATTTCTGAAGAGTTACATGAGGAAGAAAATCAGCAGTTTATTGGCCGTTCGGATTCCAATCCGATTCAAATCGGTTTGGACACGTTTGATTTTGATATGTTGGCAGCCGGGCTGAATGAGTCACTCGTTCCGAAAAAAGCATTAACGCCAAAAGTAAAAGCAGTGATTAGTAATCTTGCATTTCTATATCAAATCTCCCCATTAGAAATGAAGAATTTCATCTTAGGCGCTATTAACGAACATGATGAGATTGACATTGAAGACTTAAGAAAAGGTGCTCGGGATTGGTATCAGTTTGTTAATTATGACCAGTTACCAAGTCTTATTAACCGAACCCAGCCTATTGTCCACCAAACTCAAATCACTGAACCGAAAACTCCGGAAGAGAAATTAATCCGTTCTTACGAAACGACCCCGCCGCTTATCGTTTTTAAAGAATTCTCAGGCGGAGTAGAGCCTTCGAATGCCAATTTGAAGACATTAGAAGAAATTATGATTAAATATAAACTGCCACCGGGTGTTGTCAATGTTTTAATTGAAGTGGCAATGAGAAAGACGGACATGAAATTTACCAAGGGTTTTGTGGAGACTATTGCTAGTCATTGGGCAAGGAAGCAGGTTAAAACGGTGAAGGAAGCAATGGAACTTGCGAAAAATGAAGAACACAAGGCAACCGAGAGTAAAAAAACGGGGAAATCAACTAGTAAAAAGCCGATACGGACAGAGTTAATCCCAGATTGGTTTGATGAGGGCACTAAGGACACAAGTAAAGAGCCTTCGCAGGGAACTAATAATGAGGTCGAAGCAAAGAAACGGGCAATTGAAGAAAAATTAAAAGCGTTCCGCAAATAGGGGGTGCCGTAGTTGGAGAAAATCAATAAAACCTTAAATAGATTGGCTTCAAATGAAAGTTTTCAAAAACGATATGAACAACAGCGAATGCAAGTCCTGCAAAATCCTGATGTTAAAGCATTTCTGTCACAGAATCAAGAGGCTATTGATTCTGTGATGATTGATAAAAGTATGAGTAAACTGTATGAGTACATCAATCAAAGCAAGGATTGCAATAAATGTGAATCCCTTGATGGCTGCATCAATTTTATGAAGGGGTATCACCCTGATTTGGTTTTAGCTCGGAATTCTATCGATGTGGTGTATAAACAATGTCCTCGAAAAATTATGGCTGACGAAAAGAAGAAAAATGAGAAGTTGATCAAGAGTTTATATGTCCCTAGAGATATCCTGGAAGCCTCCTTTGAGGAATTTGAAGCGGACACTGGCCGACTCGATGCCGGCGATCAAGCTGCAACGTTCTTAATGAATTATGAGGCAGGAAATAAGCCAAAAGGTCTTTATCTTTATGGGAAATTCGGTGTGGGGAAATCTTATTTATTAGGTGCAATTGCCAACGAATTGGCGAAGAAACAAATTTCTTCGATGATTGTCTATGTGCCAGAATTGTTGCGAGAGATGAAAGGGTCAATCGCGGATTCCACATTGAATGAAAAAATTGAAGCATTAAAAAAAGAACCCATCCTTATGCTTGATGATATTGGCGCTGAAGCTGTATCAAGTTGGACGAGGGACGAGGTGCTTGGCCCCATTCTACAATTTAGAATGCTTGAGAGTCTTCCTACATTTTTTACATCAAACTTTGACTTTAAAGGGCTTGAGCATCATTTAACCTACAGTCAGAGGGGCGAAGAGGAGAAGATGAAGGCAAGACGAATCATGGAGCGGATTCGTTCCTTGAGTGTGCCTGTGATGGTCGAGGGACCAAACAGAAGGTAATTTAAATCAATGTAAGTAGTATTAGGATTGTCGTAAACAAGTCGGCAGTCCTTTTTCTATCCTTTTTTTCTGTAAATAACAAAAGCATGTACCAGCTAACTTCTATTTTAGCCAAGTCCCCCATATATATTAATACAAAGATTGGCTTAAAGGGGGGATTCGGTTGGCGGAAATCATCTTCCAAAGCAAGTTGGATGCTGAAAAATTTTATGACCACTTGCTGAAGTACTTACCAAATAATCATGACAAAGAAACTATTCTTCTAATTGAAGATCGACATATAGTAAAATTTTTTGGCAGTATGATATCGGTTGAAATTTCTAGAATTGTTAAACATGCATTTTATGAATTCATTACGATCATAAAGAGGGATGATTGGTTTAGGGAAATATTAAAAGGCCATTATTTCTACAATGAATATGAAGAACAGCAGCAAATTATCGAGATTATTGATTCCATCCTCGAAGGTCAACGAGAAGACATGTCTATTTTTTTAAACGATACAAATGAAGAGAAACAGATCAAATCTGCAATCGAGCATATTTTTCAAGATAATATCTCTTTTTCGTTTGACTCGTTCCTTAAATTTCGTTTACGTCCGTATTTACAGTCACTGCAAGGGTATGTTGAGATTGCGATTGATGAATATAAAATGGAGCAGGAATATCAAATATTCGTGCAGATGCTCCGTGAGTTCTTGGTGAATCGTGAACCAAAAATGGAGGTGCTCCATTTATTGTTTGATGAGGAAATCACCTTTTATAATGAGCAGTTTGTCGAAATGAAACGTGCTGAATTAACAAGAATGATTGACCGTAAACTACTAGTAAATCATCCTGTCTATGTCGACTCAGCATCAATTGCCCCATTATTATCACTTGCGCCTACAACTATTTTTTTGTATACAAAGGACCCGGATGAGCCCTTAGTAAGGACTATTAAAAATATTTTTGAAGAAAGAGTAACCATTAAATCATTTGCTGCACTAAGAGATGTGAATAAATGGTCAGAGAATCAGCAATCTTCTGAAAATCAGGCTTGAAAAGAGGAATTGTGTGAAAATTTGTCTTATTAGGTTGATGTCTCTTGATTTTTCAAAAATTAATCATTATAATTGCATACATAGTATAGTCATAGCAAAAGTGATGATAAGGATAACAGTATTTTTTACGGTTTCTAGAGAGGGAGGACATGGCTGAAAGCCTCCTAACACGAAAATAATACTTACCACCTTTAAACTTCAGCAGTGAACGCTTCATGTCTTCATGCGGTTAGTAATTGACTGACGGCTCTCGACCGTTAACAGACCAAAGTCATTTTCAAAGTGTCATTATGTGAAAATGAAAAATTGGGTGGAACCACGTGTTTATCAAAACTCGTCCCTTTTCCAGGGACGGGTTTTTTATTTTTTTGTTGTGTTAAAGAATAATGTTGATTTTGGAACTCTGTTGATTGGAGTGGAAGGCACGAAGACTCCTGCGGGAGTACGGGGCAGGGGAGACCCCGCAGGCGCTAAAAGCGCTGAGGAGGCTCCCCGGCACGCCCGCGGAAAGCGAAGTGCCTGGAACGGAAATCAACAGACTAGTTTAACACAGCCTATTTTTTAAAAGCGGATTTTTGGGCAAAAATTGACCCGAAACGCTTATTTCAAAGGAGGAATTACCATGTCAGACGTTGTTAAGATTTCGTTTCCAGATGGGGCAGTAAAGGAGTTCCCACAAGGAACAACAACGGAAGATATTGCCGCATCCATCAGCCCAGGCCTAAAGAAAAAAGCGATTGCCGGCAAATGGAACGGACAGTTGTTTGATCTTCGCCGTCCAATTAATGAAGACGGTTCAATAGAAATCGTCGTCCCAGATTCCGATGATGCGTTAGAAATTTTACGCCACAGTACTGCGCATTTGATGGCACAGGCTGTTAGAAGACTTTATCCGGGTGTGAATTTAGGTGTTGGACCTGTTATCGAAGGTGGATTTTATTATGATATGGACCTTGAAGAGTCATTAACTCCAGAAGATCTGCCAAAGATTGAAAAAGAAATGGCCCGAATCGTTAATGAAAATATTGAAATTGTCCGCAAAGAAGTAAGCCGTGCGGAGGCTGTTCAGCTTTTTAAAGAAGCAGGTGACCCTTATAAGCTGGAATTAATTGAGGCTATTCCTGATGAGGAAACAGTGACAATTTACGAACAAGGTGATTTCTTTGACCTTTGCCGCGGAGTCCATGTCCCATCAACAGGTAAAATCAAAGAATTTAAGCTGTTAAACATTGCAGGTGCTTATTGGCGCGGTGACAGCAAAAATAAAATGCTGCAACGCGTTTATGGAACAGCCTTTTTCAAGAAAGAAGACTTAGCAGAACACCTTCGCTTACTTGAAGAAGCGAAAGAACGTGACCACCGTAAAATTGGGAAAGAGTTAAACCTTTTCACTAGCAATCAATTGGTAGGACAAGGATTACCGTTATGGCTTCCAAAGGGTGCAACTATCCGTCGGGTGGTTGAACGTTACATTGTTGATAAAGAACAGCGCTTGGGCTATGACCATGTATACACTCCAATTATGGGCAGTGTCGATTTATATAAGACTTCAGGACACTGGGATCATTACCAAGAAGATATGTTCCCAGTAATGGACATGGATAACGAGCAATTAGTTCTTCGTCCAATGAACTGTCCGCATCACATGATGGTGTACAAAAACAGCATCCACAGCTATCGTGAACTTCCAATCAGGATTGCCGAACTTGGAACAATGCATCGTTATGAAATGTCTGGTGCACTTTCAGGACTACAGCGTGTTCGTGGAATGACATTAAATGATGCACATATCTTCGTTCGACCTGACCAAATTAAAGATGAATTCAAACGGGTTGTGAACCTCGTTTTAGCCGTATACAAAGACTTTGATATTAATGACTATTCCTTCCGCCTTTCTTACCGTGACCCGCAAGATACTGAAAAGTATTTTGACGATGACGCAATGTGGGAAAAAGCCCAAGGAATGCTGAAGGAAGCAATGGATGACCTTGGTCTTGATTATTATGAGGCAGAAGGAGAAGCAGCCTTCTACGGTCCTAAGCTTGACGTTCAAGTGAAAACAGCACTAGGAAAAGACGAAACACTATCAACTGTACAATTGGACTTCTTATTACCAGAACGTTTTGATTTAACATATGTGGGTGAGGACGGTAAACCGCATCGTCCTGTTGTAATCCACCGTGGTGTTGTATCAACAATGGAACGATTTGTTGCCTTCTTAATTGAAGAATATAAAGGTGCTTTCCCTACTTGGCTCGCTCCGGTACAGGTGCAGGTCATTCCTGTTTCTCCTGGTGTGCATTATGATTATGCGAAACAAGTTCAAGAACAGCTTCAAAATGAAGGTATTCGTGTTGAATTGGATGGCCGTGACGAAAAAATCGGTTATAAAATCCGTGAAGCACAAATGCAAAAAATACCATATATGCTTGTTGTTGGGGATAAAGAAGTCGAAAATCAGGCAGTTAATGTCCGCAAATATGGCGAGCAAAACTCAGAAACAAAGCCATTCTCAGACTTTTTAACTTCATTAATTGCTGAAGTGAAAAGAGGATAAACAGTAGAAAGAGAGGTTCGCCTCTCTTTTTGTTTGAAAAAAACTATTGAATAATTATTTATTTCTTGCTAAAATAAATTTCGTTGTCAAAGAAAAATAGTTCATTTGACATTGTATCTTTGCTTATGTTATATTTACTAAGGTGAAAAATTGAATACTTGTTTTTGGGAAAAGAAGAAGCACCCGCTTCTCACCTGATTGACGCGAATAGAGCAGTTAGCAGGTTTTACTTGAACTTTTTGGTTTGATTACTTTTGTTCTGTAAAGTGTGGGTGCATTCATCCGCACTTTTTTGTTTGTGCACTTATAGCACTGCTAAAAAGTTTTATACCTGTGGATTCTTGTATAGCGTTTTACGTTAAGGTTTGAAAGGGCTCGTAATGATTTTCTTGACCATGACGTTGTATTCGTGATAAAACCTTGGAGGTGGCTAATTATTAGCAAAGACATGTTATTAAATGAGGGCATTCGCGCTCGCGAAATTCGCCTAATTGATCAAAATGGCGAGCAGTTAGGGATTAAAACCAAAACTGAAGCCTTAGAGATTGCCGGAAGAGTGAACCTAGATTTGGTGCTTGTAGCACCAAATGCAAAGCCTCCAGTCGGCAGAATTATGGACTATGGCAAATTTAAATTCGAGCAGCAAAAGAAAGAAAAAGAAGCTCGTAAGAATCAAAAAATCATCACCACTAAAGAAGTTCGTCTCAGCCCGACAATTGATGAGCATGACTTTAATACAAAGTTACGCAATGCAATTAAGTTCTTAGAAAAAGGCGACAAGGTAAAAGCGTCCATCCGTTTCAAGGGCCGGGCGATTACCCATAAAGAAATTGGTCAACGTGTGTTAGACCGTTTTTCAGAGGCGTGCAAGGAAGTTGCAACGATTGAATCACATCCAAAAATGGATGGTCGTAGCATGTTCCTAGTTTTAGCACCTAAAACCGACAAGTAATAAGGAGGATATCCCAATGCCAAAAATGAAAACTCACCGTGGCGCTGCAAAGCGTTTTAAAAGAACTGGTTCAGGTAAATTAAAACGTGACCATGCTTATACAAGCCACTTATTTGCTAACAAATCTACTAAAGCAAAGCGTAAGCTTCGCAAAGCATCACTTGTTTCTAAAGGTGATTTCAAACGCATTCGTCAAATGTTAACTTACATGAAGTAAAAATTAAGTGATCGATTTATATATTGGAGGGAAATTAAATGCCACGTGTAAAAGGCGGTACAGTTACGCGCAAACGTCGTAAAAAAGTTCTTAAATTAGCAAAAGGTTATTTCGGTTCAAAACATACATTATATAAAGTAGCTAACCAACAAGTTATGAAATCTTTAATGTATGCTTTCCGCGATCGTCGCCAGAAAAAACGCGACTTCCGCAAACTTTGGATTACTCGTATCAATGCAGCAGCACGTATGAACGGTCTTTCTTACAGCCGTTTAATGCATGGCTTAAAGCTTGCTGGTATCGAAGTAAACCGCAAGATGCTTGCTGAATTAGCAGTAAGCGATGCAAACGCATTTGCTGAATTAGCAAATGTTGCAAAACAAAACATTAACAAGTAATTTGAAAAGCGGAAGCGCCTTGAACAGGGGCGACAGGCATAAGACGAGCCGCCGAGAAGGTTGTTTTTTAACCTTCTTGACGGATTGGCTTATGACCCCGAGCCCCTAGGCGCTGTAGCTAGACATATCAAAGGCCATTCTCTTATGAGGATGGCTTTTTCTATAGAGGGGGATACTGGGGATGAAAATATGGTTAGTGGCCTATTTTATCATGAATATTGCGGGGCTCGTGATTATGTGGGAGGATAAGAGACGGGCTAAAAAGCATGAGTTTAGAATAAGCGAGCGGACCTTATGGCTAGTGGCATTATTTGGCGGTGCTGTTGGTACGACTGCAGGCATGCAACTTTATCGACATAAAACGAAGCATACTTCATTTAAGATTGGTTTTCCGGTTCTTGCAGTGATTGAGTTAGTTCTGTTAATCAAGTTTTTACTATAAAAGTCGCATCTTGGGGGCTAAGCAATGCATGCATTATCAATTAAGTTACATAAAAATTTCTTGAAAAGAGGTTCGAAATGGAATATCAATTGAAAGTTAAATTAATAGACGATGAGGCTGTATTACCCCATCGAGCATATGAAGGTGATGCTGGCTTAGATTTATTTTCTATTGAAGAAAAAATAATCAAAGCAGGGGATGCGGGCTTAATAAGAACGGGTATACAAATTGAATTACCTAAAGGAACGGAGGCACAGATTAGGCCAAGAAGTGGTCTAGCCTTAAAACACTCTATAACTGTGCTTAATAGTCCGGGGACTATTGATGAAGGGTACCGAGGGGAAATAAAAATTATTCTTATTAATCATGGGAAAGAAGATTTTACAATTGAAAAACAAATGAGAATTGCCCAAATGGTTATTGCCCCAGTCTTAAAAGTTAACCTTATTGAAACAGAAATATTAGCGGATACGGGTAGATCAGAAGGTGGATTCGGTTCTTCCGGTATATAAAAGTATGATTGGACATTTTCATTAGAAATTGGACTTTGCAGCTTCCAACTTCTTTAAAAAGGTGAGAATGTCCATTTCATATTTTTGGAGAGTAAAAATTAGTATGGTCCCCCTTTTATACGAAATCATTAGACAAATGATCGGATAATTACCATAATACTCAATGCTAAGCCGATTAATGAAAGAATAGAAAAAACAACTAGTTCTTTTATTTCCCTATTTCGTATTAAACGTAAAGCTTCCCAGGAAAAGATTATTACGAAGGTAAAAATCACTAAAAAAATCTTAAACATTTTCCATTCCTTTTTATGAAGTATTTCTTCACTTACTTAAGCCGATTCTTCTTACATAAACTTTTGATTTGATATTTACTTCTACTTGTGAAAACTCATGGTTCCAATTCTTTTTATAAAATGTATTCCATGCTTTTGGATATTCTCTGTAAACGGCTTGGCCAAATCCAAATATGTCTGATTGAAAATCTTTTTGAGCCTTATTTACTACTAATTGAATTCGACCCTTAATCTCCTTTTCAATATTTTTTTGGATCTCTTCAATTACTTTTGGATTAAATAATACTAGCTTTGAAGTATTTTCAATTGCACTCATTTCTGAGGTAACATTAACTGTAATTTTCATTTGTCCATGGTCATGATGAGGAAGGATTTTTGTTTTTGATCTAATAATATCAAGACTAATATTTCCCCCGCCTTTTTCCTTTGGGACTTTAATAGTAATGACTCCTCCTTCAATTTCATTACGAAGCCATAAAATTCCCCGGGTTTCAGTTTCATCCATCCAACCTATTAGCTTGTCTTTTTTAAATACAGCAGCCCCATTAATAGACTGTATTTTTCCTGATTCATTTTCCGTATCTACTTCTACCGAAGTTAATTTATACTGAGGGGCATATGGTTCTAATCCGTCTGTAAGAAGCATGTTTAAAAAATCCCTGACATAAACCTTTAAACCTACACTTAGCTTTGCAAGTTCCTTCGTTTCCTCTGCTGAAACACTTTCTAAATTTGGCATGTTTTTAATAACTTCGGAAGCCGCTCCTTCTGTAAACATAATAAAACTGTTCATTCGAGGTTGATGGAATCTTGTATAAAAGTCAATAATATTAAAAATTCCCTTTCTAGCTAAAGACTCACTGATTAACAAGACCCTGCTTTGAGAAAAGAATACACGTCTCGATAGCTTCATTTGTAACTTTCGGTACGCTTCAGAAACCGTGACACCTTTCTCTGAAATGACAAATGTACTGCGATCTTTTCCTCCTCCACTACTTCCTCCAGTTGGTCCTAGCTTAGTTGGTATGGCCACTTGAAGGGTTAAGCGGATCATATTCTCTTCCACAAGGTCTAAACCAATCGCAGTAACAATGGCAATATCATTCACTTCAATCCGGTTCCAACATCCTGTAAGCAAAAAAACGGTTATGACTCCTAAAAGCAGTTTTCTAATCACCTTCATAATCCCATCCCGTCCTTTTAAACGAACTAGTTTTTACGGTTGCGGGGACTTAATCTCCTTAAATTCCTTTTTCCTGTTTGTTCTGGCCGTTCATTCATCATCCACCAAGGGGCACGAACAAAAACATCTTTAAGGTTGTTAAAATTAAGTGGGGCAACAGGGGCCAAATAAGGAACACCAAAGGAGCGCAGTTGAACAAGGTGTACTAAAATAAAGAAAACTCCTAATAAAATTCCATAAAACCCTAATGTTGCGGATAAAAAAATCATTAAAAACCGAAGGAGCCGAATAGCTCCAGTTAGGGTATAACTAGGAAACATAAACGATGCAATGCCTGTAGTGGATACAACAATAACTAATGGAGCGGAAACAATCCCCGCCTCAACAGCAGCTTGACCGATTACTAATGCTCCAACAATACTAACTGTTGATCCAATGGGCCGCGGCAACCGTAAACCAGCTTCACGCAGTGCTTCAAAGGTTATTTCCATTAATAGGGCTTCGATAACCGCCGGAAAGGGCACTTTTTCCCGTGAAGCTGCAACACTAAACAAAAGATTGGTTGGCAGTAATTCCTGATGGAAGGTAGTCACAGCGATATAAATGGAGGGAAACAATAGTGCAACCAATAAAAATAAATAGCGGATGAATCGAATAAAGGTTGCCATAATAAACTTTCCATAATAGTCTTCAGGGGAACTCATCATTTGAAAAAATGTCACAGGAACCACAAGAGCAAAAGGGCTATTTTCAACGATAATCCCAATTCTGCCTTCAAGAAGGTTACCGACCACTCGATCCGGCCGTTCAGTTTGCAATATTTGCGGAAACACTGAGAAAGGATGATCCTCAATAAGCTCCACAATATAGCCGCTGTCCTCAATCGCATCAATATTAATCTGGTTTAATCTGCTGCGAACTTCTTCTATGATTGAATGTTGGGCAATTCCATCAAGATAAGTAATGACTACTTCAGTTTGGGAAAGGTTCCCAATCTGTATACTTTCGAATTTAAGCTTTGTTGTTTTTAAACGTCTACGAATCATACTTGTATTGGTCCGGATATTTTCAGTAAAGCCTTCTCTTGGTCCTAAAACGACCGCCTCGGATAGGGGTTCTTCAATGGAGCGCTTTTCCCATGCTTGTTCACTAATAAAAAGGAATTGTTTATATCCATTAATCAATAAAACAGTATCACCTAACAAAATATGATTAATCACTTCCTGCAGTGTTTCCCCTTGTTTCACTTGAGCTGAACTTAGTTCTTCTATGATGGTCTCAATTGTCGGTTTAGGGTTATTTAGGAATGCATTATTGTTTTTGAGTAAAGGAGTGATGACGTTTAATTCAATTCTTTCTATACCCACTAATCCATCGAGATAAAAAATCATAGCCGAGTATGTAGAATTTATTTGAAGTTCACGATATTTGAAATCTGAAGCCCCTTCAAAATAATGCTTTACCTGTAAAAAATCTTCCTGAAGAAATCCTGATAATTGATCGTTTCCTTTTTCCTCCAGAGTTTTGTCTCGGTTTTGATTTTGGAAAGTCGAATATAATTTTTTAATCCGTCTTAAAGTTTTCAATGAACGTACCACCCTTATTGATTAAAATGAGACTATAAAAGGCCCAATTTTTTTCGAATCATTGCGGTAAATAGTAATAAAATCGGCACAATGATTTGTAATAGAGTTAAGAAATATGGAACAAAAAACTTAAATCCAAAATCTATATGTTCAACATAATTAGATGAGGATATTAGTGACAAGGGGGTAATAATTAACCCTAGTGATATCAGTACGGAACGAGTTTGTTTTAATTTGAATAATTGAGATATGGCAACGGAAGCACCGAATGTAAATCCTCCCACCTTAAAAAATACACCTGCTACCATCATTAAAATAACAAGGGCATCAAACCGCTCAAGAAAGTCTGCCACAGAAACCATTTGAGTTGCAGCAAGCAGGGTAAAAAGATCTCTGCTGTAAATTTCCGGTCCTAGCGTAGAAAGCATCATAATTGAATTAATTGTTAATAGGATTCCTCCGATTACTAGAGCAGACAATCCTATCTTTCTTATATGTTTTTTATTGCTTAAAAAAGGAAAAAACATCATAATGACAATGGTTTCGCCAAAAGGGAAGTTTATGGCAGTTGGAATTGCTTTTTTCAATAAAGGTTGTACTCCATTACCTAAAACAGGAGTTAGATTTTTTACATCAAATGGTTCAACGCTAAATAAGAGAAGCCAAATTAGGATAAGTGCAAAAATATAGATAGGAAAGATGATTTCCGCCATTCGCCCCAAAGTCTCTACTCCGCCCAGCAAACAATAAATCATTAACACCATAAAGCTTCCTATTACTACTAAGATTGGGGTTTCAGTTAAGATGGTTGTGACAATCAGATCTCCCAATTCTCTGCACGCTCTTGCGGCAGAATAGGTAAAATGCACAATATAAAGCAGGATTACGGGATAGGAAAGAAACCTTCCGATTATCTTTGGCAGCATCTGAACGAGTGTATCCCCTGAATAATAGGCTGATAATTGAGTATAAACAACCATTAATATTAGACTGGATCCCATGCCGATAAGGATATAGATCCATGCATCCTGCTTCGTGTCAGCCCCTAAACCCAGAATCATCGCCGTCCCTAATACATAGCCTGCCATTAAATAAACAAGCTGGATTGCACTAATTTTTTCCTTAATCATTAATTTATCTCCCTTTTGAAGTAAGAAAAGCTTTTGCTATACAAAAAAAACCGTTTCTAACAAAGTATTCCTTTTTTTTTAATATTCTCCATAGATATACATGTTATCCATGAAGCCTAGATTCCATGAACTTCTTAAAGATTCAAAGGATGCCGAGTTATTTCATCCAATCAGGCTAAATTTGTAACTGAACAATATCCTTCTGTATAATAAAATTGTACCTATAAAAAGGGGGGCGAAATAATGACAAAACTAGATGAAACCTTGATGATGTTAAAGGAGTTAACAGATGCCAAAGGAATTCCTGGTAATGAGCGTGAAGTTCGCGAAGTTATGAAAAAATACATAGAACCATTTGCGGATGAACTCACAACCGATGGACTTGGCAGTTTAATTGCCAAAAAGGTAGGGAAAGAAGGCGGCCCGAAAATTATGGTCGCAGGTCATTTGGATGAAGTTGGTTTCATGATTACCCAAATTGATGACAAAGGTTTTCTTCGTTTTCAACCAGTTGGCGGCTGGTGGGGTCAGGTTATGCTCGCCCAGCGTGTAACGATCGTGTCGAGCAAGGGAGATGTAACCGGGATTATCGGTTCTAAGCCTCCGCATATTTTATCACCAGAAGCACGCAAGAAACCTGTTGAAATTAAGGACATGTTTATTGATGTAGGTGCTTCAAGTCGTGAGGAAGTCACGGAGTGGGGCGTTCGTCCAGGCGATATGGTTGTTCCATATTTTGAATTCACTGTTATGAATAATGAAAAAATGTTATTAGCTAAAGCCTGGGATAACCGGATTGGCTGTGCCATTGCTATTGATGTGTTGAAGCAGCTGAAAGGTGTAGACCATCCTAATGTTGTCTATGGTGTTGGTAATGTTCAAGAAGAGGTTGGTTTGCGTGGTGCCAAGACGGCAACGACTAAAATTAAACCTGATATCGGCTTTGCAGTTGATGTCGGTATTGCCGGCGATACACCGGGAGTTTCTGAAAGAGAAGCCATGAGTAAAATGGGTAAGGGACCACAAGTTGTTATCTATGATGCTTCACTTGTAGCCCATAAAGGATTGCGCGATTTAGTAACCGACACAGCTGATGAACTGAACATTCCTTATCAGTTCGAATCAATTCCTGGCGGCGGTACGGATGCAGGGTCAATCCATTTGACACATAATGGGGTTCCAGCGATGGCGATTACGATTGCGACTAGATATATCCATTCTCATGCCGCGATGCTCCATCGTGATGATTATGAAAATGCGGTAAAATTGATTGTGGAAGTCATCAAGCGTTTAGACCGTGAGACGGTTGATAAAATTACGTTTGAATAACTTATTGTGGGGTCCCCGGTAGAACTTTACCGGGGATTTTTTATTTGAGTTTTTGATTCGCTGATTGAAAGGTGATATTCGCCGATTGAATGCCCAAATTCGCTGATTGAGCATGAAAATTCGCCGATTGAATGCCCAAATTCGCTGATTGAGCATGAAAATTCGCCGATTGAATGCCCAAATTCGCTGATTGAAACCAAAAATTCGCCGATTGAGTGTCTAAATTGCTGATATATATCAACATTAAAACATTTATTATCTAGATCTAATTTTCCTGAAAGTTTAAATCTTTACAGAAAAAAGCTGTCAACCTTAACCGATTGACAGCCCCAGAACCAACAAATGACTACTTTAACCCACTTTCAAGAGTAGCGAGCATTTCTTTCTTCTCTTCTTCGGATGAGTTTTTCCAAATGATTTCAAATAATACGCCGAGACCCGGGAGCATTTTTTCTTCTCCGTTTTGAATCGCATCAACAATCGTATCTTCTAATTGGTCTTGTGTATTCCCAGCAACATTGTGAACAATCGCGTTACGTAAATTTAAATTCATGTATATGCACTCCTTTTCAATAAATAATAAAGTCTAAAACTCTGAACCTGGAGAACTGTCTAGCTACAGCGCCTAGGGGCTCGAGACATAAGCCAATCACTTCGGAAGGCAAACGGCGCCTTCTGTCAGTGCTTGTCTTATGCTTGTCGCCCCTGGACAAGGCGCTTTCGCTTTTCTTTTAATATGTTTTCTATTTTTGGTTTTATTATGTATTTTTATTAGGCTATAATATAAAAATCATCGTTATTGTAAAAGGAGAGCGGGTTTTGAAGCATATAGAATCAATCAATAATCCCAAAGTTAAACAGTGGAAAAAACTGTTAACAAAAAAAGAACGGGATAGGTCAGGAACATTTTTAGTGGAAGGCTTCCATTTAGTTGAAGAAGCCCTGAAACAAGGGGAACAAATTTTAGAAATCATTGTTTCTGAAAAAGTGGATTTACCTTCAAGATGGGATGCTGGTTCCACGCCAGTTACACAAGTTACGGAAGAGATATCGAATTCCTTAACCGATACGGAAGCACCACAGGGAATTTATGCAGTCTGCCGAATCGCAGCTCCGGAAGTACGTAATGCAAAAACCTACCTGTTCATTGACGCGGTTCAGGACCCGGGCAATCTAGGCACTATGATTCGTACCGCTGATGCAGCGGGGATTGACGCTGTTGTGGTGGGACGTGGAAGTGTGGATATTTTCAACTCTAAGGTCCTTAGGTCTGCACAAGGAAGTCATTTTCACCTGCCGATAATTAGAGGGGACCTTCATGAATGGATGGACAAACTGCAGGAAAAAAATATTCCTGTTTACGGTACAGCACTTGAAGGGGCCTCTGCATATACTGATATTTCCACAGGTGATTCGTTTGCCTTGATTGTTGGAAATGAAGGAAATGGTGTGGGTAAAGATATTCTTGCAAGTACAACAGCGAACCTTTATATCCCCATTTACGGGAAGAGTGAGTCATTAAATGTGGCCGTGGCGACAGGGATCCTGCTTTATTATTTGAAAAAATAGGCGTAAACTAGTTTGACCTTGCGTAGAGAATTATTATATAATAATGAACAATATGGAATATTAAATGACGATGATGGAGAAAAGTATCTTATTTAAAGCTATTTAGGGAGAAAGTGCCGTGACTGAAAGCACTTTTATGGCAAGGATAAGAGAAGTTCACCTCCTGAGTTGGCATCGGGACCACGATTAAAAGCAATAGCAGTCCAGCTGCTTCGCTTTCCGTGTAAAGATGCACCGGCATAAGCCGTTATCCGAATGAAGCGAACACAATGTGTTTTACATAACGTGTTTACAAGGGTGGTACCGCGAAACTTTAACCTCGTCCCTTTCCAGGGATGGGGTTTTTTTGTTTTTTCTGGTGCCTGACACCAATTACCGATTACTATGAAGGAGGAATTGACATGCAAGAGCGTTTAAAGGAATTGCAGGAAGAGGCTATTCAAAAAATTGAACAGTCTGGAAGCTTAAAAGAATTAAATGACATCCGTGTTGCCTACTTAGGAAAAAAGGGGCCAATTACGGAAGTGTTGCGTGGCATGGGGAAACTTTCAGCTGAAGAGCGTCCAGTGATGGGGGCATTAGCAAACGAAGTTCGTGAAGCGATTGCCGAAAAAATTGAAGCCAAACAAAAGGGGTTAGAAGAAGCAGCTGTCCTAGAAAAGCTAGCTTCTGAAAGTATCGATGTTACTCTCCCTGGCCGCCCAGTGAAGGTTGGAAATCACCATCCGCTGACTAGAATCATCGAAGAAATTGAAGACTTATTTATCGGAATGGGTTACCAGGTAGCTGAAGGTCCAGAAGTTGAACAGGATTATTATAACTTCGAAGCTCTTAATTTACCGAAAGGCCACCCAGCCCGTGATATGCAGGATTCTTTCTATATTACAGAAGACATTCTTCTTCGTACTCATACCTCTCCGGTTCAAGCCCGGACGATGGAAAAGCACCAAGGCAAAGGTCCAATCAAGATTATTTGTCCAGGTAAAGTGTACCGCCGTGATAATGATGATGCGACACACTCCCACCAATTTATGCAAATCGAAGGTCTTGTTGTCGGTGAAAACATCCGAATGAGCGACCTGAAAGGAACATTAGAAGTGTTTGCGAAGAAAATGTTCGGGGAAGATCGTGAAATCCGTCTACGCCCAAGCTTCTTCCCATTCACAGAACCTTCTGTTGAAATGGACATTTCTTGTAAAATTTGCGGCGGCCATGGCTGCAGCGTTTGTAAGCGCACCGGCTGGATCGAAATTCTTGGTGCTGGTATGGTCCATCCGAACGTCCTTGAGATGGCCGGATACGATTCTAAAAAATACACTGGCTTCGCCTTCGGTATGGGACCTGAGCGAATTGCAATGTTAAAGTACGGTGTCGATGATATCAGACATTTCTATACAAATGATGTGCGTTTCTTAAAACAATTTTCAAAACACGAGTAAATGGGAAGGCTTCAATCCGTTGAAGATGAATAAACAAAGGAGGATGACGACATGTTCGTTTCATATAAATGGCTCCAAGATTATATCGATTTAACTGGAGTAACTGCTGCTGAATTAGCAGAAAAAATTACAAAAAGCGGTATTGAGGTTGAGGGAGTCGAAATCCTTAACGATGGTATTAAAGGTGTTGTAGTTGGTCATGTCCTTGAACGTGAGCAGCACCCAAATGCCGATAAATTAAGCAAATGTCTTGTTGATGTAGGCGGTGAACAGCCGGTACAAATCATTTGCGGTGCACCAAATGTAGCACAGGGACAGAAGGTTGCGGTGGCAACAGTAGGTGCAGTATTACCAGGTAATTTTAAAATAAAACGTGCGAAACTTCGCGGTGAAGAATCAAACGGAATGATCTGTTCGCTGACAGAGTTAGGCATGGAAGGAAAGGTAGTTCCGAAAGAGTATTCAGAGGGAATCTTTGTTTTTCCAGCGGATACAGCAGTAGGCGTCGATGCACTAGCCGAGTTAAATCGTGACGATGAGATTCTTGAACTTAGCTTGACTCCAAACCGTGCGGATTGTTTAAGCATGCTAGGTGTTGCCTATGAAGTGGCAGCGATACTTGGCAGAGACGTTAAACTTCCAGAAACAAACCTGCAGGCTTCAACTGAAAAAGCATCTGATTATGTGAAAATTACGGTCGATGCAAAAGAGGATAATCCATTATATGTGGCGCAAATCATTAAAAATGTAAAAATTGGACCCTCTCCGCTCTGGATGCAAACTCGCTTGATGTCAGCGGGAATCCGTCCACACAATAATGTGGTCGATATTACCAACTATATCCTGCTTGAATATGGTCAACCGCTCCATGCATTTGATTATGACCGCTTAGGTTCAAAGGAAATCCTTGTCCGCCGTGCAGCTGATGGCGAAAAATTTATTACGCTTGATGATGCAGAACGGACACTTACTTCCGACCATCTCGTCATTACAAATGGAACGGAACCCGTTGCCCTTGCTGGTGTCATGGGAGGAGCAAATTCAGAGGTAACCTCAGATACAACCACTGTACTGCTTGAATCCGCTTATTTTAATGGGGCAACTGTGCGTAAGGCATCGAAAGACCATGGGTTAAGAAGTGAAGCGAGCGCTCGTTTTGAAAAAGGTGTGGATCCTAATCGTGTTCGTGCCGCTGGAAATCGTGCTGCCTACTTAATGGCAAAATACGCTGGCGGTGAAGTATTAGAAGGTGCAGCAGAGGCGGATACAATGACCGTTGAGCCAGCTGTAGTTTCTATCACTTTAGAAAAAATCAATCGAGTTCTTGGTACAGAACTGGTAATGAACGATGTAAAAGAAATCTTCAATCGCCTTCAATTTGGTGTCAGCATTGAGGAGGATACCGTAACCGTAACGGCGCCTACTCGCCGCGGTGATATTAAAATTGAAGAAGATTTACTAGAAGAGGTCGCTCGTCTTTATGGATACGATAATATTCCAAAAACATTGCCAATTGGTTCAACAACCCCTGGCAGATTGTCTGAGTATCAACAGAAGCGCCGAAAGGTTCGTCAATACCTTGAAGGGGCAGGTTTGTATCAAGCAGTAACATATTCCCTTACTAGCGAGGAAAAAGCAACTCAATTCGCGCTTGAAAAACGAGATACCATCCGTCTTTCGATGCCAATGAGTGAAGAACGAAGCATCCTGCGTTTAAGCATCATGCCACAGCTGTTAGAAGTATTAAAATACAACAGCGCTCGTCAAAATGATACCTTAGGTGTGTATGAAACTGGGGCTGTATTCTTAGCAAATGGCACGGATACTCTTCCTTCCGAAAAGGAACACATTGCAGCAGCTATTACAGGGCTATGGTCTAGTCATTCTTGGCAAGGAGAGAAGAAGGCGGTCGACTTCTTCGTAATCAAAGGAATCCTAGAAGGAATGTTTGCTAAGCTTGGTTTACTAGAACAGGTTCAATTTGTTCAAGCGCAAGTAGACGGCATGCACCCAGGACGTACGGCTGAGGTACTCTTAAATGGGGAGAAAATCGGCTTTATCGGTCAAGTTCACCCAACAGTTCAAAAAGAGCTAGATTTGAAGGATACGTACGTATTCGAGCTATCATTAAAGACAGTACTTGAAGCAGAAACACCAGCATTACAATACCAGGCCATCCCACGCTTCCCGTCAATCACAAGAGACATTGCCCTTGTGGTAAACAGAGAAACGGTGTCAGGCACCCTAAAAGAAATTATCGAAACAGCGGGAGCACCGCTTCTGAAGGAAGCTGAAGTGTTTGACTTGTATGAGGGAGATAAGATGGAGGCAGGCAAGAAGTCGATTGCGTTCTCTCTTAAGTATGTCGATCCGGAACGTACGTTAACGGATGAAGAAGTAACGAAGGTTCATAACCGAGTTCTTGAGGCTTTGGAAGAAAAAGCAGGCGCGGTTTTAAGAGGTTAATAAAAAAAGAAGCTAGCTCGAAGAAAAAATTCGGGCTAGCTTTTTTTTTAGTTATAACGAATTCAATTCATATTATCTCTTTTCATAAATCGTGTCATAGTTTTTCGCCAAAGTGATATCCAAATCAGTTAATCCTCCGGCATTCCATGAGGTTAAGCGAAGTGTGACTAGTTTATAGTCAATTGAAATGAATGGATGATGATTTTTTTCTTCTGAAAGCTGTGCAATAGCATTCACGAACGCCACGCCTTGTAAGAATTCACGAAAGCGATACTTTTTCACAATGAATTTTCCGTCCAATTTCCAGCCTGATAAGCCCGCAACAGCTGCCGTAATCCCCTCTTCATTTAGTCGATTTGCCACCCTTAACTCCTCCAAACACCGTTTTTATATACCTATTCGAAACTAAGACCAAAAAATCATTTCAATTTCGTTTTTTATTAACAAGGGCGATCGCTTTATCGGTATTGGCAAAGTGGAGCTTAACATAAGATGGAAGGATGTCACGCCCTTTGCTCATAATCAGTTTCGCTGCAGCAACATCCACCTGTGCCCCTGCCCCTTTTGGAATTTTGAATCCGGCAGACTCGCTGAGTTTATCAATATATTGGATGAAGGCGTATCGTGCGAGAATACTTGCTGCAGCAACGGCAAGATGAATGCCTTCTGCTTTCGTACTAAAACAAACATTCTCTTTGGCCACTGCTTTTTGCCCTTTAATATGTTGAAAATAGGTACTGCCCTGCACAAATTGGTCGATAAGAATGGCTTCGGGTTTTTCAGGCGAAATTTTGTCTAATACATTTAAGATTGCTTGATTATGAAGAATCGCCTTCATTTTCCCCTGTGACATTCCAGATTGTTGGACCTGATTATATTTTTCGTTTTTTAAGGTCATTAAACTAAACGGAATAATGTCTTTAATAACCTTTGCAATTGCAATGATTTTTTCATCGTTTAAATCTTTCGAATCCCGCACACCTAATTCTTTCAACAAGGGAATATTTTCTTTTTTTACATAAGCTGCCACGACTGTAATGGGTCCGAAAAAATCTCCCGTCCCAACTTCATCTGAACCAATCACCGACATTTGACCAATCCCAACAGGCAGGTCGCCTTTTGCTTGTGATTTCGGTTTAGATGGAGAGGAAGGCTTATTTGAAGCGGCACTTCCCCATTTACTGGCCTCTTTTTCACTATCATTACCTTGGAATAATACTTTGCCAGATTTATAAGCTGTAATCATACAGGCAGACGTTTTTGCGGCAAACACACTGCCGGGAATGTTTTTATCTAATAAACTTTTCCCGTAATAGTTTCTCATTTCCATGATCTTATTCATTTCTAGATTCAATACAACATTACCCATACTATATACACCACATTTCTAAATAAAGATAAAATACGCTTTAACTTTTCCACAGATATCGGTTCATGTTATGATAGAGAGTAGGATTCTCTGAATGGAGGCATGACGTTGTCGAATAATCAAAAAAATAGAACAACCGTAGATATATACGGACAACAATATGTTATTATGGGTTCCGAAAGTCCAAGTCACATCCGGCATGTGGCCTCATTAGTTGACAATAAAATGCGCGAAATCAGTTATAAGAATCCCAATTTAGATGCAACTAAACTCGCCGTTTTAACCGCTGTAAATGCAGTCAATGATTTTCTTCAAATGAAAGACGAATTAAATCGGCTTAAAACAGAACAACTAAAGGAAAAGGACTAAAAAATCATGTTGGATTTAGCCATTATCATTTTTTTAATTATTGGATTCTTTGTAGGCCTGAAAAGAGGCTTTATACTGCAGCTTGTTCATTTATTAGGTTTTATTATTGCATATGTAGCCGCATATTCATACTACGAACAGTTAGCACCGAAGTTAACATTATGGATTCCTTATCCGAACTTCGGTAATATGTCCACCCTAAAAATCCTTGGCGAAAGCAGTAATATGGAAACCGCCTTTTATCGTGCGATCGCCTTTGTCATCATCTTTTTTGCGGTAAAAGTATTATTGCAAATTATTGGTTCCATGCTCGATTTCGTTGCTCATCTGCCTATTTTAAAGCAGTTGAATGTTTGGGCAGGAGGGATTCTAGGTTTCGTTGAAGTGTATTTAGTTATCTTTATTTTATTATATATTTCAGCCCTTGTACCAATCGAATTTATGCAAAATGCTTTGGACCATTCGATCATGTCAAAAGCAATTGTGAATAACACTCCGATCCTTTCACAGCAAATAAAAAGCTTGTGGATAGAATATACAGCTGCTTTAACTTCTCTGTAGCAGAGAAGTTTTTCTATTCATGCCATAAAGTAGGCTAAAATGAAAATGCTAATCAGTAGGTAGGTGACTTAATAATGGAAGCAACTAAAAAAGATTTATTACGCTTATTAGAAACGATTGCCGTTTATATGGAGTTAAAGGGAGAAAACCCTTTTAAGGTTTCTGCTTTTCGAAAAGCGGGCAATGCCTTGGAAACAGATGAACGAGACTTAACAGAAATTGAAGATTTTACAACGATTTCTGGGATCGGTAAAGGGACAGCCGCTGTCATAGATGAATACATAAAAGAGGGTACTTCCTCCGTGTTAACAGAGTTAAAGGCGGAGGTTCCAAGAGGACTAATCCCGTTGCTTCAGCTCCCAGGACTTGGGGGTAAGAAGATTGCCAAACTATACAAAGAGTTAAAGGTCATTGATGTTTCCAGTTTAAAAAAAGCCTGTGAAGCAGGAAAGGTTCAAGCACTCGCTGGTTTTGGTAAAAAAACAGAGGAAAAAATTCTCAGTGCCATTGCCAATGTCGGTACAAGGCCTGAACGGCTTCCGTTAGCATACATGCTGCCCATTGCAGAGCAGATTGAAGCCACACTGGCGGAATTAAAAGATATTGAGAAATTCTCACGTGCAGGAAGCCTGCGCAGAATGAGAGAGACGATCAAAGATCTTGATTTTATCATCGCAACCAATCAGCCTGAACATGTGCGCGAGCAGCTATTACAATTAGCAAACATTAAAGAAGTGATTGGAGCAGGAGAAACGAAGGTCTCCCTCGTTTTTGCCTATGATTATGATATTTCTGTCGATTTTCGCCTCGTGAAACCCGAAGAATTTATCACAACTCTGCATCATTTCACTGGATCAAAAGATCATAATGTCCGGATGAGACAACTTGCGAAAGAACGCGGTGAAAAAATCAGTGAATATGGCGTGGAAATAAGCGAGACAGGGGAAATTCTCACCTTCTCATCTGAAGAAGAATTTTTCAAGCATTTTGACCTTCCCTTTATTCCTCCAGAAATAAGAGAGGACGGGAAAGAAGTCGAGATATTCAGTGCAACGGAGGAATTAATTGAGTTAGCAGATATTAAAGGTGATCTGCACATGCATTCCACCTGGAGCGACGGTGCCCATTCCATTGAACAAATGGCTCAAGTCTGCCGGGCAAGAGGTTATCAATATATGGCCATCACAGACCATTCACAGTATTTAAAAGTGGCTAATGGCCTTACACGCGAAAGACTACTAATGCAAAGAGAAGAAATTAACAGACTAAATCAAAAGTATGATGATTTTCTTATTCTAGCGGGTGTCGAGATGGATATTCTTCCAGATGGCAGCTTGGATTATGATGATGAGTTCCTGGCTGATATGGATTTCGTGATTGCCTCCATTCATTCTGCCTTTTCTCAACCGCGGGAAAAAATCATGGAACGTCTAAAGACAGCGTTAACGAATGCCCATGTGGATTTAATAGCTCATCCAACCGGCCGAAAAATCGGGCGCCGCGAAGGATATGATGTCGACATCGATTTACTGATTCAACTTGCCAAAGAAACCAATACAGCACTAGAACTAAATGCAAATCCCAATAGGCTAGATCTAGCAGCCGAATATCTACGAAAGGCTCAAGATGCGGGAGTAAAAATCCTTATCAACACAGATGCACATAAAATGGACACATTAAAGCATATGGAAATCGGTGTTTCCGCAGCCAAAAAAGGCTGGATTAAAAAATCATCCGTGTTAAATGCCCTGGATAAAAATGACCTGCTAGAATTTTTACATAATCGAGAATAGGAGGTTATCTCCATGCAAGAAAAGGCATTAAAAGTATTAGAATTCACTAAAGTTAAAGAACAGTTGATAGAACATGCGGCTTCTTCCCTTGGGAGAAGAAAAATACAGGACTTAGTCCCATCTACTGATTTTGATGAGGTGGTTAAACTTCAAGCTGAAACAGATGAGGCAGCGACGGTATTCCGGGTAAAAGGGAATGTTCCACTTTCAGGTGTTCATGATATAACTGCACACATCAAACGTTCTGTCATTGGCGGTGTGTTAAGCCCGCATGAACTTATTCAAATAGCTAGTACTATCCATGCAAGCAGACAAATGAAACGATTTATCGAAGAGTTTGCTGATGAACGAACAGAAATTCCGATTTTGTCTGAACAAGCGGAGAGAATTATTCCGCTCACAAACCTTGAGCATTCAATTAAACAAGCCATCGATGACAATGGTGAGGTATTAGACAGTGCAAGCGATCTTTTACGGTCATTAAGGCATCAACTTAGATCCAATGAATCGCGAGTTCGTGAAAAATTAGAGAGTATGATTCGCTCTTCTAATGCCAGCAAAATGCTTTCCGACGCTATTGTCACGATTCGAAATGACAGATTTGTCATTCCTGTTAAACAAGAGTATCGCGGCCATTATGGCGGGATTATTCATGACCAAAGTGCATCGGGACAAACCCTTTTTATAGAACCGCAAGTGATTGTCCAATTAAACAATCAACTGCAGGATATTCGTGTGAAGGAACAACTCGAAATCGATAGGATTCTTACCGAGTTATCCGCCGCAGCGGCTGAGCGCGAAAGTGAACTTAAAGTCATCGTCAAAGTCCTTGCTAATTTAGACTTTATTTTTGCAAAGGCAAGGTTTGGAAAGCAAATAAAAGCAACCATGCCGATCATGAATAATGAAGGAAGGATTGCATTATATAAGGCAAGACATCCACTTATTCCCATCGATGAAGTCGTCGCCAACGACATCATGCTTGGAAAAGAGTTCACAACGATTGTTATCACGGGTCCGAATACTGGCGGAAAAACGGTCACCTTAAAAACACTTGGGTTGTGTACATTAATGGCCCAGGCGGGTTTGCAGATTCCAGCGTATGACGGTTCGGAGTTAGCTGTTTTTGATGCAGTTTATGCTGATATAGGCGATGAACAATCCATTGAACAGAGCTTAAGTACCTTTTCATCCCATATGGTTAATATCGTGGATATCTTAAACCGCGTCGATTTTAATAGTCTTGTACTATTTGATGAACTAGGGGCAGGCACCGATCCGCAGGAAGGTGCGGCCTTGGCGATTTCCATTTTAGATGAGGTTCACAAACGGGGCGCGAGAGTCATTGCGACGACACATTATCCTGAGTTAAAAGCATACGGTTATAACCGTGAGGGTGTTTTGAATGCAAGTGTCGAGTTTGATGTGGAAACATTAAGCCCTACCTATAAATTGTTATTAGGAGTTCCTGGGCGGAGTAACGCGTTTGAAATCTCCAAACGTCTCGGCTTAAATGAACGGGTCATCGAGGCGGCCCGCTCACATGTTAGTGAAGATACGAACCAAATTGATAAGATGATTTCATCGCTTGAGGATAGTAAACGACTGGCAGAAAAAGAGCAAGAAGAAGCTCGCGATTATTTAAAGTCTGCTGAGAAACTCCATCAAGACTTGCAGAAACAACTGATGGAATTTTACGAGAAAAAAGACTCTATGCTTGAGAAGGCAGCTGAGAAGGCTGGAGAAATCGTTGATGAGGCAAAGAGTGAGGCAGAACTGGTCATCCGAGATCTTCGCAAAATGCGCACGGAAAAGCATGCCGATATTAAAGAGCACGAATTAATTGAAGCAAAACGGCGCTTAGAAAATGCCGCACCAGAAATACCAAAATCCGCTGCTAAACTCACAACTAAAAAAACAAAGAAACATACGTATATGCCTGGCGATGAGGTAAAGGTACTTACCTTTGATCAGAAGGGCACCCTGGTTGAAAGAGTTTCTTCAAATGAATGGCAGGTTCAAATCGGTATTCTCAAAATGAAAGTAAAAGAAAAAGATATGGAATATATGAGTACCCCGAAACAGGTTGAAACCAAGCCAATGGCGATTGTCAAAGGTCGGGATTCATATGTTAAACTGGAATTAGACCTCCGCGGAGAGAGGTATGAAGATGCTCTTCTTAAGGTGGAAAAATATATTGATGATGCGCTGCTTTCCAGTTATCCACGTGTATCGATCATCCACGGTAAAGGAACGGGTGCACTGCGACAGGGTGTTCAGGAATACTTAAGAAACCATCGCTCTGTCAAAAAAATTCGCTTTGGAGAAGCTGGGGAAGGCGGATCAGGCGTAACCATCGTAGAGTTTAAATAATGTCCGGGGAGTTTTGGCAATGGACCAGTTTTGGGAGAACGAATATATTCAAATAGCTGCTAATTATAGTGTCGTCATTTTATTTTTGGTCGTCTTTTTAGCTATTTTTGAAATGGTGACCAAATATAAAAATTGGGAAGAAATCAAAAAAGGAAATGTGGCTGTGGCAATGGCAACGGGGGGGAAAATATTTGGGGTGGCCAATATTTTTCGCTGTACAATCGAGCAGAACAATTCGTTGCTTTCCATGATTGGCTGGGGGATTTATGGATTTCTGTTATTAGTAGTTGGTTATTTTATCTTTGAATTTTTAACGCCAAAATTTAAAATTGACGAAGAAATTCAAAATGATAATCGGGCAGTTGGGTTGATTTCGATGGTGATCTCGATTGGTTTATCGATTGTCATTGGTTCAGGTATTACGTAAGGGGAGAATAATAAGTGGAGACATTAGCTAAGATACTTCTTGGATTATGCGGCTTGTTTTTGCTAATCGGTTTAATCTATATGTTATTTTTTGCGTAAGTCCAAATCACCGCTGAGGATTATTCAGCGGTGATTTTTTAACTATATCGTCAATTGTTTAATGTGAAGTACTGTAATATAATAGAATAGAAGTTTGAATTTTTAAAATTATCCACATAGAAAAGGGGGATATTATGTATGAAGAAAAGCCTTGGCTAGCACTGTATCCGAAAGAAATACCCGCCACACTTGAGTACTCTAGAGAGCCTGTACAGCAATACTTAGTGAATTCTGCAGAGCAATACCCTGAAAAAATAGCGATTCATTTTATGGGAAAAGACATCACTTATAAACAACTTTATGAAGATGCCATGAATTTTGCTGGTTATTTGCAAGAAAACCTGGGCATTTCAAAAGGTGATCGGGTCGCGATTATGCTGCCGAACACACCACAGGCCGTGATTAGTTATTTTGGGATACTCATGGCAGGCGGAATTGTTGTACAAACGAACCCATTATATACGGAACGTGAACTTGAATATCAGATGAAAGATTCAGGAGCAAAGGCAATCATTACACTCGACATCCTCTACCCACGTGTATCTAAAGTAATGCCGCATACAAATTTACAGCATATAATTGTAACCGCTATCAAGAACTACTTACCATTCCCTAAAAATCTAATTTATCCCTTCATCCAGAAAAAACAATATGGCGTTGTTGTGAATGTCAAACACGGAGGAAGCACACATCTGCTTTCGGAAATAGTAAAAATAAAGTCTTTAAAAGTGAGGGATGTTGAATCTAATCCTGAGGAAGATGTTGCTCTCCTTCAATATACAGGTGGAACGACAGGATTTCCGAAAGGTGTTATGCTCACTCATAAGAACTTAATTGCTAATACAAAGATGTGCCAGGCCTGGCTTTACAAAACCAAGCCAGGAGAAGAGTCAGTACTCGCAATTATCCCGTTTTTCCACGTGTACGGCATGACAACGGTGCTCATTTTATCGGTGATGCAGGCCAATAAAATGATTCTTTTACCTAAATTTGATGTGGAGACAACATTGAAGACCATACACCAACAGCGCCCAACAGTGTTCCCAGGTGCACCAACCATTTACATTGGCCTCTTAAATTATCCTGATTTGAAAAAATATGATTTATCATCCATTCACTCTTGTATCAGTGGCTCAGCGGCCCTTCCCGTTGAAGTACAAGAGAAGTTTGAGGACGTATCTGGAGGAAAGCTTGTAGAAGGCTATGGGTTAACGGAAGCATCTCCAGTCACACATGCGAACTTTTTATGGGATGCCCCTCGAATGAAAGGCAGTATTGGTGTGCCCTGGCCAGACACAGAAGTAAAGGTTGTTGCAACCGACACAGGTGAACCGGTGCCGATCAAGGAAATGGGAGAAATCGTGATAAAAGGGCCGCAAATCATGAAAGGGTACTGGAATCGTCCAGAGGATACCAAGGAAGTTCTTCATGATGGATGGTTATATACAGGTGATCTTGGCTATATGGATGAACAAGGCTATTTTTATGTCGTTGATCGCAAAAAGGATATGATTATCGCCGGTGGGTATAATATCTATCCAAGAGAAATAGAGGAAGTATTATATGAACATCCGGATGTAGTTGAAGCGGTTGTAGCAGGAATACCTGATCAATACCGTGGAGAAACGGTTAAGGCATACATTGTTTTAAAAGAAGGTTCAACCGTTACGGCAGAAGAAATGAACCAATTTTCACGAAAATATCTTGCAGCATACAAGGCACCAAGATACTATGAATTTAGACAAGAATTGCCCAAAACAGCTGTAGGGAAAATTCTAAGAAGGATGCTAATTGAAGAAGAGAAACAAAAAATAGAAGAAAACCAAAAACACGCATAATTGCTCCTCTTTTTTTTGACAGATTAAGCCTGTCCCTAACCCATTATATGAAAAAAGTAATGAGATATCTTGACATATCCAGAGATAATAACTATTATTAAAATATGAATGATCATTCATTCATATTTTTCTTTTTAATAATTCTATTAACTGAACAGAACTTTTTTTTTCAAAGGAGGGATAGAGTTGAAAAAAAGTAAGCCCAAATACATGCAAATTATTGATGCAGCGGTGATTGTGATCGCCGAAAATGGCTACCATCAAGCCCAAGTTTCAAAAATTGCAAAGCAGGCTGGAGTGGCTGATGGCACCATTTATCTATATTTTAAAAACAAGGAAGACATCCTTATCTCTCTCTTTGAAGAAAAAATGGGAAGTTTCATTGAAAAAATAGATACAATGATAGCAGGAAAAGGGACGGCGGCAGAGAAGTTATTAATGATGATAGAAGCTCATTTTAGTATGCTTTCTGAAGACCATCATATGGCAATCGTGACACAGTTAGAGTTACGGCAATCGAATAAGGAACTGCGGCACCGAATTAATAATGTTCTAAAAGGTTACCTGCAGGTAATTGATAAGATTGTTATTGAAGGTAAAGAAACCGGTGAGTTTCCCATCGACCTCGATATCCGTCTGGCCCGGCAAATGATTTTCGGTACAATCGATGAAACCGTGACATCATGGGTGATGAACGAGGAAAAGTACGATCTAGTTGCACTGGCTACTCCAGTCCATCGCCTCTTGATTAATGGCTGTGGAAGCCGATAAATATTAAAATAGGGGGAAATCCAATGGAATATTTAAAATGGTCTTTTCAAGACAGTATTGCGACAATTACAATTGATCGTCCTCCAGCAAACGCCCTTTCTTCAGGACTACTAAGGGAATTGTCAACTGTGCTTGATGAGATTGAACCTAATCGCAAGATCAGAGTTATTGTCATTCATGGGGAAGGGCGCTTTTTCTCTGCTGGTGCAGATATTAAAGAATTTACTACTGTCACTTCTTTAGAAGGATTTTCAAATCTTGGAAAGTATGGGCAAGACTTATTTGACCGAATGGAAAAATTCCCGAAACCCATTATCGCCGCTATCCATGGTGCAGCACTTGGCGGGGGGCTTGAACTAGCAATGGCATGCCATATCCGCTATGTTAGTGAGCAGGCAAAACTTGGTCTGCCTGAATTGCAGCTTGGCTTAGTACCAGGATTTGCTGGTTCGCAGCGTCTGCCTAAATATGTGGGCGTGGCAAGAGCTGCGGAAATGCTGTTTACTTCTGAGCCAATCACAGGTATAGAAGCAGTCCAATTTGGTTTAGCAAATCGTGCTTTTCCCGACACAGAAGTAGTCCCGCAGGCACTTAAACTAGCAGCGAAAATTGCGAAAAAAAGCCCAGGGTCCATCAGTGCGGCAATTGAACTGCTAAATTATGCAAAAACAGACGAGTTCTACGAAGGTTCCAAAAGAGAATCTGAGTTATTTGGTCAAGTGTTTGTTTCTAACGATGGGAAAGAAGGCATCCAAGCCTTTATTGAAAAAAGAGAACCAAATTTTAAGGGTGAATAAACTTATCTTTGCAGGTATAATTGTAAAGGAAGCCCTTTTTTTTATAAAAAATTTTCTCAATCTTTCAAACTGAGCGAATGCTCGAAATTTTATTAGGAGGGAAATCATGAATATTTATGTATTAATGAAAAGAACCTTTGATACCGAGGAAAAAATTTCGATTGCTGCTGGAAAAATTAATGAGGATGGCGCTGAATTTATCATCAATCCTTATGATGAATATGCTATTGAAGAAGCAATCCAGGTTCGCGATGCTAAAGGTGGAGAAGTAACCGTTATTTCTGTTGGAACAGAAGAAGCAGAAAAGCAATTACGTACTGCACTGGCAATGGGTGCAGATAAAGCAGTCCTTATCAATACCGAGGATGATGTAGAAGGCGGAGATCAATTTACGACAGCAAAAATCCTTGCTGAATATTTAAAGGATAAAGATGCTGATTTAATTATTGGCGGAAATGTAGCGATTGACGGTGGAACAGGCCAAGTGGGCCCACGTGTTGCGGAATTGTTAAACATCCCTTATGTAACAACTATTACTAAATTAGAAATTGACGGAACAAATGTAACCGTTACCAGAGACGTTGAAGGTGATTCTGAAATCATCGAAACTAGCCTTCCACTATTAGTTACAGCCCAACAAGGTCTAAACGAACCGCGCTACCCATCCTTACCTGGGATTATGAAAGCAAAGAAGAAGCCGCTTGAAGAATTAGAGTTAGATGACCTAGATCTTGAAGAAGACGATGTGGAAGCAAAAACAAAAACGATTGAAATTTATTTGCCGCCTAAGAAGGAAGCAGGCCGCGTTCTAGCTGGCGATTTGAATGATCAAGTAAAAGAACTTGTTCAGCTTCTTCATACCGAAGCAAAAGTAGTCTAACGGGTTTAATACAAATTTTGTTCTCAGGAGGTATATGGAATGTCAAGAAAAGTGGTAGTTTTAGGAGAAGTTCGTGACGGTTCATTACGTAATGTGTCATTCGAAGCAATTGCAGCAGCAAAAACAGTTGCTGAAGGCGGAGAAGTAGTTGGTGTTTTAGTGGGCGATTCTGTAAGTGCTCTATCGACTGAGTTAATCCAATTTGGTGCGGACCGTGTGGTTGTGGTTGAAGATGAGAAATTAAAACTTTATACATCAGATGGTTACGCTCAAGCTCTTTTAGCGGTGCTTGACCAAGAAAAACCAGAAGGGCTGATTTTGGGACATACCTCATTAGGTAAAGACCTTTCCCCAAGAATTGCCGGAAAATTAGCATCAGGTTTAATCTCAGACGCCACTGCTATTGAAGTAGCGGGTGGAAATGTCGTGTTCACAAGACCGATTTATTCCGGTAAAGCATTTGAAAAGAAAATTGTGACAGAGGGCTTGATTTTCGCAACGGTACGACCAAATAATATCGCCCCACTTGAGAAAGACGAAGGCAGAAGCGGAGATGTATCAGCCCTTTCTGTAGAAATCAAGGATCTTCGTGCAATCATTAAAGAGGTCGTTAGAAAAGCGAGTGAGGGTGTTGATTTAAGCGAGGCGAAAGTAGTTATTTCAGGAGGCCGCGGTGTAAAAAGTGCGGATGGGTTCCAACCGCTTAAAGAGTTAGCCACAGTCCTTGGCGGTGCAGTAGGTGCTTCTCGTGGTGCTTGTGATGCTGATTATTGTGATTACTCGCTGCAAATTGGCCAAACGGGCAAGGTTGTTACACCAGATCTTTATATTGCTTGCGGCATTTCCGGAGCTATTCAGCATTTAGCCGGGATGTCTAACTCAAAAGTAATCGTTGCTATTAACAAGGACCCAGAAGCAAACATTTTTAAAGTAGCTGATTACGGAATTGTCGGTGACTTGTTTGAAGTAGTTCCATTACTAACTGAGGAGTTTAAAAAGCTCAAAGTACACTCATAATAATAAGGGCGAGCGGAATGCTTCCGCTCGTTTTGTATTTTGTTTATTTTGGGGATAATAATTGATGAAGCAATTTATTAGCTTGATTTTTTAAACGATGTTATACTTTCGGTAGTAACTCAGTAATCATTAGGAGGGCAATATAAATGGCAATTTCACATTTAACTGATCAAAACTTTTCGGCTGAAACTGGTTCAGGCCTTGTTCTTGTAGATTTTTGGGCACCATGGTGCGGACCTTGTAAAATGATCGCTCCCGTTCTTGAAGAACTTGATTTAGAAATGGGCGATAAGGTAAAAATCACTAAACTTGATGTGGATGATAACCCGCAAACTGCAGCAAACTTTGGTGTAATGAGCATCCCAACTTTATTAGTGATGAAAAATGGAGAAGTCGTTGATAAAGTTGTCGGCTTCCAACCAAAAGATGCACTAGCAGGTGTTTTAGAAAAACATGTGTAAATAAAATGAAAATGCCTTAGCTTGGAAATAACCCAGCTAAGGTTTTTTTATTTTTCCAAGAGACTACTACTTTTAATTATGCGCCGTTTCCTTTAATATTTTAACAGTAGATTATATATAAGACGGGAGAGAGTGGCCGGAATGAATGAAACAATTAAGCAAAAACTGACGCTGCTGCCGGATCAACCTGGCTGCTACTTAATGAAAGACCGTCAGGGAACGATTATTTATGTGGGAAAAGCTAAGGTACTAAAGAATCGTGTCCGTTCCTATTTTACGGGATCGCACGATGGGAAGACACTAAGACTTGTCAATGAAATTGAGGACTTTGAATATATCGTAACCTCTTCGAATATTGAAGCACTTTTGCTGGAATTGAATCTTATTAAAAAGTACGATCCAAAATACAATATCATGCTGAAGGATGATAAAACCTATCCGTTTATCAAGTTAACAGCGGAAAAGCATCCCAAACTTATTATCACAAGAAAAGTAAAAAAGGATAAAGGCAAATACTTTGGTCCGTATCCCAATGTGACAGCTGCAAATGAAACCAAAAAGCTTCTTGACCGAATCTACCCGCTCCGCAAATGCTCAACCCTGCCGGACCGAGTCTGTTTATACTATCATTTAGGACAGTGCCTGGCACCATGTGTGAATGAAGTTCAGGAAGAGCAGTATAAACAGATGACGGATGAAATCACCCGCTTTTTAAATGGCGGGTATAAGGAAATAAAAAAAGAGCTGAAGGAGAAAATGGCTGCTGCCTCCGAAGAATTGGACTTTGAACGTGCAAAAGAATACCGTGACAAAATCATCCATATTGAAACGATTATGGAAAAACAAAAAATTACGATGACCGATTTTACTGATCGTGATGTTTTTGGCTATGCCGTCGATAAAGGCTGGATGTGTGTGCAAGTCTTTTTTGTCCGCCAAGGCAAACTAATTGAGCGGGACGTTTCTATGTTCCCCGTCTATAATGAGCCAGAGGAAGAAATCTTAACGTTCCTCGGTCAGTTTTATTCGAAAGCCAATCATTTTAAGCCGAAAGAAATTCTCATTCAAGATGATGTCGAGTTGAGTTTAGCAGAACAACTGTTGGAAGTTAAAGTGCTTCAGCCGCAACGAGGACAGAAAAAGGATCTTGTGCAATTAGCGATTAAAAATGCAAAAATTGCTTTGAATGAAAAATTTTCACTAATTGAAAAGGATGAAAATCGAACCATTAAGGCAGTGGAGAACCTGGGAGAATTACTGGGAATCTACACGCCACACAGGATTGAGGCTTTTGATAATTCTAACATCCAAGGGACAGACCCTGTATCAGCAATGGTAGTGTTCATTGATGGCAAGGCGAACCATCGTGAATACCGTAAATACAAAATCAAAACGGTTCAAGGGCCGGATGATTATGAATCGATGCGAGAAGTAACGAGAAGAAGGTACTCACGCGCGCTAAAAGAGGAACTCCCTCTTCCTGATTTAATCATCATTGATGGTGGTAAAGGGCATGTTGAAGCCGTACGAGACGTATTGGAAAATGAATTAGGCTTAGATATTCCGCTCTCGGGGCTTGTAAAAGACGAAAAACACCGGACATCCCAATTGCTGTATGGCAATCCTTTAGGAATTGTTCCGCTCGGGCGAAACAGCCAGGAGTTTTATTTACTGCAAAGGATTCAAGATGAAGTCCATCGTTTTGCGATCACCTTCCATCGCCAACTGCGCGGAAAAACTGCGTTTCAATCCTTGCTTGATGATATTCCGGGAATTGGGGAGAAACGGAAAAAGTTATTGTTAAAACAGTTCGGCTCGGTGAAAAAAATGAAAGAAGCAAGTAAAGAGGAATTCATTAATATTGGAATTCCTATGAATGTGGCCGAAGAATTAATCAAAAAACTTCAATCCTAGAGATTGTCAGAAAAAAAGGAACATGCTATAATAAGTGAAAATTTAATTTACTATCACTTTTACGTATTAAAGTGAAGGTAGAGGTGCGAGCTTCAAGAGTAGTGGTTCTGAGAAGGATGAGCTTCTGAGAAGAATCATGAAAGGGGATGTTCGCCGAAGTAAAGAAGGTCTCATAACTTTCTTTTCTGGTCCCGTATTGAATAAATGCTGGATTGTCAAGACTAATGTCTTGGAGAGCTATCTTACATTGTAGGTGCGAGAATTTTTTTCGTGTTTTAAGCAATGAGATGCCCTTCTCATTGCTTTTTTGTTTTTATTTGGGGAAAAATATGAATTACATCTGGAGAAGGGGAAAACAAACATGGGGATTATTGTACAAAAGTTCGGAGGCACCTCCGTCGCTAATGTAGAAAGAATTTTAAATGTCGCATCATGTGTAAAAGGTGAGGTTGACCGCGGAAATAATGTGGTTGTTGTTGTTTCTGCAATGGGAAAATCTACGGATACACTCGTCGGTTTAGCAAAGGAGATTTCAGCGCAGCCAAATAAACGGGAAATGGACATGCTGTTATCGACCGGGGAACAAGTAACGATTTCGTTACTGTCTATGGCTCTCAACCAGCAAGGTCTTGATGCTGTGTCCTTTACTGGGTGGCAGGCTGGTATTATGACCGAACCAGTCCATGGAAATGCCCGGATTTCTAATATTAAAACAGCAGCGATTGAATCACAGCTTGAATCCGGCAAGGTGGTTATTGTTGCGGGATTCCAAGGAATCACCGAAGAGGGTGAAATTACTACACTTGGCCGTGGCGGTTCCGATACCACAGCCGTTGCACTCGCAGCAGCCTTAAAGGCAGATAAATGCGACATATATACGGATGTAACGGGAGTTTTCACAACGGATCCAAGATATGTGAAGAGTGCTCGCAAGCTATTATCGGTATCGTACGATGAAATGCTGGAGTTAGCTAATTTAGGTGCAGGAGTACTTCATCCGCGAGCAGTGGAATTTGCTAAAAACTATCAAGTACGTCTCGAAGTTCGTTCGAGCATGGAGAAAATAGAAGGAACAGTTATTGAGGGGGAAGCAGCAATGGAACAAAACTTAGTTGTCCGCGGAGTTGCATTTGAGGACGAAATTACAAAAGTAACAGTATTAGGGTTGGCTAATTCATTAACAAGCCTATCAACCATTTTTACCACACTTGCTGAAAATCATCTGAATGTGGATATTATTATCCAAAGCACAACTGAGGGTGGATCTGCGAATTTGTCCTTCTCTATTCATACAAATGATCTATTAGAAACATTAAAGGTCCTAGAAGACAATAAAGCTGTTTTGAATTATGAGCAAATTGATGCTGAAAACAAATTAGCGAAGGTGTCGATTGTCGGATCAGGGATGATTTCCAATCCCGGTGTAGCAGCAAAGATGTTTGAGGTACTCGCTGCAAACAACATCCAAATCAAAATGGTCAGCACATCAGAAATAAAAGTGTCGGCCGTTGTAGAAGAAAAAAATATGTTAAAAGCAGTAGAAGCTTTACACGAAGCATTCGGACTTGCAGTTCAATAAAAAAGAATGGTGTCAGGCACTATTCGGTGCCTGACACCATTTTCAATTAGTTTTTTTCCCATTTCACTGTGAAAACAACTTTATTGGATTTTTTTATTGGATGTTCGAAGGTTTCGGCGTTGGCTTCTTTTTGCAATTCAATTTGTTGGGCAAGGAATCCTGCTTCAAGTTGGAAAAAATGTTCAGCCTTTGACTTAACTCGTGAAATAATGAGCGGACTAATTAATTCAAATTGGAACTCAGTTTTATTTTCTTTCACAAGTTTTAACTGGCCCCATGAGGCCTTGGCGAAGAAATCAATAATCTGTTCTAAATCCATTAATGGATATTTTCGTGCAAGTCGTTTTCCAGCCCAATATAAAATTTCAGGTGTGTCTTTCCCTAAAATCTCAGGCAAGAGAACTTCTCTGATTAGTTCATATCCGAAGATGGAAATAGTTCTAGGTTCATCAATATCGATCGTTTCATTCATAACTGTACTATTATTCACAAGCTTCCCCTCTTTCTATCATTCTATTATATACATTTTTGGTTAATTTTTAGTACAGTTTTTCTAGTTATAATGAATCAAATTTAGCTTATTTTTTTGTTATTTTGCAATATCTTACCTTGTTTTCCATGATAATTATCATTCCCGATAAAGAAATAATAACAACCGTTTTTTCTTGGTAATTAATTGAAGGAATTCAAGAAATGTTGAGAAATGACCCATTTTTTTAGCGAGTATATATTAATTATTATAATATCAATATATTTAAAAAATTTTAGTTTTATCCGAGTAATGTGTATCCGTTTTCTTGACGCTCTTAGATGATGGGAGTAAAATGAACTTGTCACATTATTGTCACAGTGATGCGAAGTTTCGACAAAAGTGGATTTAATTTGATAGAAACTGAACATCATTTTTTTTAAACATTATAGGGGGGTAAATTTATGGCGGGTAATCGAGAGTTTGTTTATCGGAGATTGCATTCGTTGCTAGGTGTTATTCCAATCGGGATCTTTGTCATGCAGCATCTAATTGTGAATCACTATGCAACAGAAGGGGTAGAATCCTTCAACAAAGCAGCGAACTTTATGGGGAATCTTCCATTTCGCTATGTTTTAGAAACTGTAATTATTTATTTACCGATTTTATTCCATGCAATCTACGGGCTGTATATCGCTTTTACAGCTAAAAACAATGCAAGTCAATATGGTTTTTTTAGAAACTGGATGTTTATGCTACAACGTGTGTCTGGTGTAATTACACTAATTTTCATCACATGGCATGTGTGGGAAACTCGTATCGCTGCTGCTTTTGGAAATGAAGTTAACTTCCAAATGATGCAAGATATCCTATCATCCCCATTCATGTTTGGATTTTATGTTGTTGGTATCATTTCAGCAATTTTCCACTTTGCAAATGGCTTGTGGTCATTCTTGGTAAGCTGGGGCATTACAGTATCGCCTCGTTCTCAAGTGATTACTACATACGTGACAATCGTTATTTTCTTGGCTCTATCTTATGTTGGTGTAACGACATTACTAGCTTTTGTATAAAAAATGAACGATTGCTCGGAAAAATATTGGATTTTGGATTAAGGGAGTGAGTCACGAATGAGTAAAGGTAAGGTTATTGTAGTCGGCGGTGGTTTAGCTGGCTTAATGGCAACGATTAAGGTTGCTGAAACAGGAACACCAGTAGAATTATTTTCTTTAGTGCCTGTTAAACGCTCTCACTCTGTTTGTGCCCAGGGTGGTATTAATGGAGCAGTAAATACAAAAGGTGAAGGGGATTCCACATGGATTCACTTTGATGACACAGTATATGGCGGAGATTTCTTAGCTAACCAGCCGCCAGTAAAAGCAATGTGTGACGCAGCACCTGGAATTATTCACTTAATGGATCGTATGGGAGTTATGTTTAACCGTACTCCTGAAGGATTACTTGATTTCCGACGCTTTGGTGGAACACAGCATCACCGTACTGCATTTGCTGGAGCAACCACTGGTCAACAGCTGCTTTATGCATTGGATGAACAAGTTCGCCGCGAGGAAGTAGCAGGCCTTGTAACGAAATATGAAGGCTGGGAATTCCTTGGTGCAGTTGTTGATGACGATGGTGTGTGCCGCGGGATTGTTGCTCAAAACTTAAAAACAATGGAAATTAAATCTTTCTCTGGCGATGCCGTTATTATGGCTACTGGAGGCCCTGGTATTATTTTTGGAAAATCAACTAACTCTGTTATTAATACAGGTTCTGCTGCATCAATCGTTTACCAGCAGGGCGCTTATTATGCGAATGGAGAAATGATTCAAATCCACCCGACTGCCATTCCTGGTGATGATAAACTTCGCTTAATGAGTGAATCAGCACGTGGTGAAGGCGGACGTGTTTGGACATATAAAGATGGAAAGCCTTGGTACTTCTTAGAGGAAAAATATCCTGCCTATGGAAACCTTGTACCACGTGATATTGCAACACGTGAGATTTTCGATGTATGTGTAAATCAAAAACTTGGAATCAATGGCGAGAACATGGTATACCTTGATCTTTCTCATAAAGATCCACATGAATTAGATGTTAAACTCGGCGGTATTATCGAGATTTATGAAAAGTTTATGGGTGATGACCCTCGTAAAGTTCCAATGAAAATCTTCCCGGCTGTTCACTATTCAATGGGTGGCCTTTGGGTTGATTACGATCAAATGACAAGCATTCCAGGGCTATTTGCAGCTGGTGAATGTGATTACTCACAACATGGTGCGAACCGCTTAGGTGCCAATTCCTTGCTTTCTGCCATTTACGGTGGAATGGTCGTTGGTCCAAATGCAGTGAAATATATCAAAGGTCTTGAAAAGAGTTCTGATGCTGTATCTTCTACCGTTTTTGACCGTCATGTCAAAGAACAAGAAGAAAAATGGAATGCTGTTATGTCCTTAAATGGAAATGAAAATGCATATATCCTCCATAAAGAGCTTGGCGAATGGATGACGGATAATGTAACCGTTGTTCGTCACAATGACAGACTATTAAAAACTGACGAGAAAATTCAAGAACTATTAGAACGTTACCAAAAAATTAACATTAATGATACATCTAAATGGAGCAACCAAGGGGCAGCCTTTACTCGTCAATTACAAAACATGCTTCAATTGGCTCGTGTTATTACGATTGGTGCATACAACCGGAATGAGAGCCGCGGTGCTCATTATAAGCCTGACTTCCCTACTCGTAATGATGAGGAATTCTTAAAAACAACAATGGCGAAATTTGTTGACAGTTCTTCCGCACCGGCCTTCCATTATGAAGATGTTGATGTCTCATTAATCAAGCCACGCGAACGCAATTACGCAAAAAGTTAAGGGGGAGTAGGAATAATGTCTGATACTAAAATGGTGAAATTTATTATTTCACGTCAAGATAGCGAAAATACTGCTCCTTATGAGGAGGAATTTGAGGTTCCCTATCGTCCGAATATGAATGTCATTTCGGCGTTAATGGAAATCCGTAAAAACCCTGTCAATGCAAAAGGACAAGCATCTACCCCAATTACTTGGGATATGAACTGTTTAGAGGAAGTCTGCGGTGCTTGTTCGATGGTCATCAACGGCAAACCGCGTCAATCTTGTTCAGCACTGATCGATCAATTGGAGCAGCCAATTCGATTAGCGCCTATGAAGACATTCCCGGTAGTGCGTGACCTTCAAGTTGACAGAAGCAGAATGTTTGACGCCTTAAAGAAAGTAAAAGCATGGATCCCAATCGATGGTACCTATGATTTAGGACCAGGACCTCGTATGCCTGAGACAAAGCGTCAATGGGCGTATGAACTTTCTAAATGTATGACATGTGGTGTTTGCCTTGAGGCATGTCCAAATGTAAACAGTAAATCAAACTTCATTGGTGCACAGCCGCTTTCACAGGTTCGTCTTTTCAACGCACATCCAACGGGTGCTATGAATAAGGCAGAACGACTTGAAGCGATTATGGGCGATGGCGGACTTGCAAACTGTGGTAATTCACAAAACTGTGTGCAATCTTGTCCAAAAGGTATTCCATTGACAACCTCTATTGCTGCATTGAACCGTGATACAACTATTCAAGCGTTTAGAAGCTTCTTTGGAAGTGACCACGCGTAATTAAGCAAAACCTTCTTTTCTTATGTGGAAAAGAAGGTTTTTTGTCGTTTATTTACGCCGCAAACAAAAGTTCATAGGTATGAGGTGCTTTTTTTGATAAAAATCATTCTCCTGTCAGTAAATATAGTCACTACATTTGTATCGTTCACATAAGATATGTTGACTAAATATATACCCACCCCGTGTTCATAACTGGCGAAGGCAAGGAGGGTTACAGTACTTGAAGGAGAATGTTTATAATCATAAACCGTTACTCACCAAACGTGAAAGAGAAGTATTCGAGTTATTAGTACAAGACAAAACAACGAAAGAAATCGCTGGTGAATTATTTATAAGCGAAAAAACGGTTCGGAATCACATTTCAAATGCCATGCAAAAGCTTGGTGTCAAGGGGCGTTCACAAGCAGTTGTAGAGCTCCTTCGAATGGGAGAACTAGAACTTTAACATTGACCGGCATCCTTCTTGGAGGCCGGTTTAATTTTGAATAAATTAAACATAAAAAAGGTAAGCATATTCGAATCGAAATGCTTACCTTTTTTTAGCCGAAAGGAATGTAAAACCTTCCTATCAGGCATGAGTGAAATTACGCCTCTGTCTTCAATGCGGATTAATGGTACTTAAACATACTTCTCTGCTTAATTAAAAGCAGGTATTCTTACCATCCTTTGAAACCAAGAGGATAGATTACTTAATACGAATACCGCTCTAAAACCTAGTATAAGTAAGGTTGAGAATAAGCCGTAAATTATATTCAAAGTAACCCCTCCACACTGAAATTTAGTGTTAATAAGTAACACTAGGATTATTGTTAATCTGGAGACTAATTTTATTCGGTGAACTGTATTTTACCATGAACTTTTCCTTGAATTTACGACTTCGACTTGGTGTAACTATATTCTACTTCATCTTTTTCTTCATTATAGTCGACATGTAAATCATGTTGATTGAAAAACCACAAATCCCTTTCTTCAATATAAAATAACAAACCTTCTGCCTCAAATTTCACAATGATATCAAAAGGATCATTATCCACAGTGAAACCAAGTGAAAACCCTTCTTGGACGGGACTGTTTCCATATACCTTCGGATAAAACTTTACTTTATCCCCTTTTTTTAATTCGACTTCTTCCTTAAACCAGTTTAGTGCTGCCGTGCTAATTAAAATTTCCATTCTTTTCTCACCTTTGGCTTTCTATTCATTTTCCCACTTTATTATACTCCAAAGTGTGGCAAACTAATATTTTTCTAATAGTTTCAACTTGAATTTTTAGCAAAAAAGGTAGAAAATAAGAAGAAGCATAAAGTCTGACAACGAGAAACATTACTTTTAAATAGATGAATGTTTTGGAGTAGAGAAGCTTTTATAGGAGTGTATGAGATGAAACTCGAGAATTCACAAACGGCAAATGGGGACATTGTTGCAAATATTGAGAAGGATTTACGTTACATTTCTGGCATCATTAAGCAAAAGGGACGAGAAATGTTAAGCAATTATACGATTACACCTCCACAATTTATCGCCCTGCAATGGCTCTTTGAAGATGGTGATATGACAATTGGGGAACTTTCTACAAAAATGTACTTGGCATGCAGTACAACGACAGATCTTGTTGACCGGATGGAAAAAAATCTTCTCGTAGAACGGGTGAAAAATCCAAACGACCGTCGTGTGGTGAGAATACATTTGCTTGATGAAGGTAAAAGAATTATTGATGAAGTAATTAAAAAGCGTCAAGTTTACTTAGAAGAAGTGTTAGTGGATTTCACCCCGGACGAAATTCATGTTCTTCAAAAAAGCTTAACGAAATTGCATCAGGAAATGCGTTAAAAGAGGCGATACGTTTTGAAACAAGCTATTGGTGTGATGGATTCTGGCGTCGGCGGATTAACCGTTGCCAAAGAGGTGATGCGTCAGCTCCCAAATGAGAAAATCATTTATTTGGGAGATACGGCACGATGCCCATATGGTCCGAGAACAACAAAGGAAGTTAAGAGGTTCACATGGGAGATGACCTCTTTTTTATTAGAGAAGAAAGTTAAAATGCTCGTCATTGCGTGTAATACCGCTACAGCTGCGGCATTAGACGAGATTCGCAAGGAATTGCCGATTCCAGTCTTAGGGGTAATTAACCCTGGAGCACGTGCGGCCATTAAGAAGACCAAGAATTATCGGGTCGGGATTATTGGCACTGAGGGTACTGTAAAAAGCGGGGCATACGAAAGAGCATTAAAATCATTAAATAGTCGGCTTTTTGTTAAAGCGCATGCCTGTCCTAAATTTGTTCCGCTTGTTGAAAGTAACGAGTTTGGAGGTCCGATTGCGGAAAAAATTGTCGACGAAGCCCTCAAACCGATGCTCAATGAAAAATTGGATACACTAATTTTAGGCTGTACCCATTATCCGCTGTTAGAGCCCGTGATAAAACAGGTCATGGGTGAGTCTGTCAGCGTTATTAGTTCGGGTGACGAGACAGCACATGAAATAAGTGCAATTCTTCAGTACAATGGGTTATTAGATACATGCGAGGACGATCCAGTACATGAATTTTACACCACTGGTTCAAGAAGAATATTCTCAAAAATCGCCTCACAATGGCTGGGATATCCAATTATCGACGTCAAAAAAATTAAACTATAAAACAAAGGTGTCAGGCACCACTCGTGGACAAATGTCCACGAGCGGTGCCTGACACCTTTTAATTTTGTTCTATTTTTTTCCGTAAGTCGGTCTAATTTATTATAAGGCTCGTATACATAGTAGTACAAACTGTCTTAGGGGGAATAGTTATGTCTAAAAATAAAGCAAAGATCCTTGTGTCGACTGTGCTTACATCATCAGTTCTACTCTCAGGTTGTGGTTTATTTGGGATAGAAACAGAAAAGAAAATCGATCCGCCGAAGAGTGTGACGATCAAGGATGATACAACAAGTAAGAAAACGACAACTAAAGAGACAAGTAAAGAAGCGCAGGCAAACACCGTCAAAACTGAACTATATCTAGTAGATAAAGACGGCTATGTCGTTCCGCAAACATTGGATCTGCCGAAAACCAGTTCGGTTGCTAAACAGGCACTTGAATATTTAGTGACGAATGGACCAGTAACTGATAAACTCCCAAATGATTTCCGGGCTGTTCTCCCAGAGGATACGGAGCTTTCTGTAAATATTGATAAAGAGGGCGTTGCAACGGTTAACTTTTCAAAAGAGTTTAAAAATTATCAAGCGGAAGATGAGATGAAAATACTCCAATCTGTCACTTGGACACTGACACAGTTTGATAATGTGAAAACTGTCAAGCTAAAAATGAATGGTCACGATTTAACTGAAATGCCTGTGAACGGAACACCCATTAGCGAAAATCTCTCCAGAGCAACCGGTATCAACCTGGATACTTCGAATGTGACGGATATTACTAATACCAAACCTATTACGGTTTACTATATTGGCGGTGAAGAAGGCTCTTATTATTATGTACCAGTCACACGCCGGGTCAGCAATAGCGAAAAAGATAACTATGTAGCAGTTGTTAATGAATTAATCAAAGGTCCAAGTGAAAAATCACCTCTAGTTTCTGAGTTTATGTCAGATGTTGAGCTCCTTGAGGCTCCGAAATATGAAGATGGAAAAGTCACTTTGAACTTTAATGAAAATATTTTTGGAAGCTTTAAGGAAAAAGAAGTTTCACAGCATTTATTAGATGCATTAGTGCTTTCCCTTACTGAACAAGAGGGCGTAGAAAAAGTAGCTATTCAAGTTAAGGGTAAGGCAGATCTTAAAAATGATAGCGGGAAGAAATTAACTGAACCTGTAACTCGACCAGAAAAAGTCAATACAGGTAGTTTTTAAAAAAAAATATTTGTTATACTATATAGGGACAATGAAAGAGGTTGGCTTAGATGCCGCCTCTTCTTTATTTGGTATTTAATGAATATGAATGTACCAATTCAAAAATAAAAGGAGGTAGTAATGGTGCGCGTTGATGGTAGAGAACCGTTACAACTAAGACCCATACATATTGAACCTAATTATTTAATGCACCCAGAGGGATCTGTCTTAATCTCTGTAGGGAATACGAAAGTGATCTGTGCAGCGAGCATCGAGGACAGAGTGCCTCACTTTATGAGAGGGGAAGGCAAAGGCTGGATAACGGCGGAGTATTCCATGCTGCCACGAGCAACAGAAACAAGGAACATTCGCGAATCTTCCAAAGGAAAGGTTTCCGGTCGAACGATGGAAATTCAGCGGCTAATCGGCCGCGCACTTAGAGCAATAGTCGATTTAAGTGCACTAGGTGAGAAAACAGTTTGGATTGATTGTGATGTCATCCAGGCAGATGGCGGAACCCGAACAGCCTCAATCACGGGGGCTTTTGTCGCAATGGCACTCGCATTAAATGCATTTTCTGAGAAAAAGTCCTTTGCAAAATTCCCGATTACTGATTATTTAGCAGCTACAAGTGTTGGTATCCTGCAAAATAATCAAACGGTCCTTGATTTAAACTATGCTGAGGATTCTAAGGCCCAGGTGGATATGAATGTAGTTATGACGGGCAATGGAGAATTTGTTGAACTGCAGGGGACAGGAGAGGAAGCGACATTCTCCTACGAACAGCTCCAAGGCCTGCTAAGTGCAGCCCAAGAAGGACTAATGGAACTATTTGAACATCAAAAATCAGTACTGGGTGAAGAAATTAGCAAAAAGATTGAAAGTAGAAGGCAGAAATAAGTGATCTATGTTTCAGGGAGATAAGAAGGAGGCATTACTCTCGGATACGGTGGAGTTACTCTCGGATAAGAGTGAAATACTCTCGGATAGGGTGGAGTTACTCTCGGATAAGAATGAAATACTCCCGTTTATCTATAATAATCTGATAAAACTTAATTTTTATTGGCTGTGTTAAAGGTTAATGTTGATTTTGGAATTCTGTTGATTGGAGTGGAAGGTACGAAGATTCCTGCGGGAGTACGGGGCAGGGGAGACCCCGCAGGAGTGCAGCGACGAGAAGGCTCCCTGGACCCGCACGCGGAAAACGAAGTGCCTTGAGCGGTAATCAACAGACTAGTTTAACACAGCCTATTTATTAAAAAAATAAGAGGCGATTGAAATGAAAGAAGTTATTATTGCAACTAAAAATCCAGGAAAAGCGAGGGAATTTGAACATATCTTTTCGTCAAGAGGGATTACAGTTCGCACCTTGCTAGATTATCCTGATATTCCTGAAGTGGAGGAAACTGGCACAACCTTTGAAGAAAATGCGACTTTGAAGGCGGTTGCGGTCTCCAAAGCACTTGGACAAATGGTCATTGGCGACGATTCAGGCTTAATCGTGGACGCCCTAGAAGGGAGACCAGGGATTTATTCAGCACGATATGCGGGCGAACCGAAAAATGACCAGAACAATACCGATAAAGTATTGTCTGAATTAGAAGGTATTCCCGAGGAGAAGCGGACGGCAAGGTTCTACTGTGCCTTGGCAGTCGCAGTTCCAGGGCAAGAAACAGAAACGGTGTCAGGCACCTGTGAAGGACGAATTCTTGAAGAGAGAAGAGGTACAAATGGGTTTGGCTATGATCCGGTTTTTTATGTGCCTGAGAAGGGTTTATCGATGGCCGAGCTATCATCGGAAGAAAAAAATAAGATCAGCCATCGTGCGAATGCCTTGAAAAAGCTAGATGTGGTCTTGGATGAAATTTTAGAAAGAGCGGAGCAGTAATGAGTAAGGTTTTAATTGTTAGTGATAGCCATGGATTAACCAAGGAACTCAGTTTAATAAGAGAAAGACATTTAGATGAGGTCGATTTAATGATTCACTGCGGTGATTCGGAATTATCTCCAGATGACGCAGCAATTTCCGGCTATCTAACGGTAATGGGAAATTGTGATTTTGGTGGAGGATACCCACTTGAGACAACTTCTGAAGTGGCGGGGCGCAAGTTTTTTATTACCCACGGCCACCGGTATTCCGTTAAGACCTCTTTGATGAATTTAAAATATAAAGCACAGGAAGTAAATGCGAATATCGCCTGTTTCGGACACTCACATGTCCTTGGTGCGGAAGTGATTGATGGGATCTTATTTTTAAATCCAGGCAGCATCCGTCTGCCGAGGGAACGTTTTGAAAAGACTTATATCATTCTGGATTTGGAGAATGAAAAGGTTAAAATGTCGGTGTTTGAAGTAAGTGGCCAGGAGGTTACAGAACTAGCCCGTGAGTTTGTCCTGTCATAATTAAGTGGGAGAATTCCTCTCCCTTTTTCTTTTTTTTAAAAAATAGTAGAAAGAGTGTTGACTTTTTGATCTTATGATAATATAATAAATCTTGTCTTAAATAACTAATATGTCCCAGTAGCTCAGCTGGATAGAGCAACGCCCTTCTAAGGCGTGGGTCGGGAGTTCGAATCTCTCCTGGGACGCCATCTAATTTTACTATCAACACTACATAATAAATTTAAACTCACCATTTGACGGTGAGTTTTTTTTGTCCTTTATTTATGCTAAACTAATTCCCATGACAATCCTAAGGACGGTTTTTTTATGAAAAAAAGGGAACGTGTGAAACGAAAAGATAATATAGTCTTTTTTCCCGGCCTTGAAAAAAGATTAACCGACAAAGGTCTCGAAAACCTTGAGAAGAAAAAATTTAAAGAAGCGATCAATCTATTGGAAGAAGCAAGAGAATATGACCCTGATAATGACGAAATTTTGATTGGACTGGTACTTGCTTATTTTGAAGCTGCTTCTTTTCAAAAAGCGAAAGCACTCGCCAAGGAAATGCTCCATAAGGGGATTGGTGATTACCTTCAGATGGTCGACCTCTATTTGACAGTATTGATCCAACTCCATGAATATCATGAAATTGTGTCAACCGTCGAAGCACTTTTAGAAGAAAAAGAGATTCCGCCGGAAAAACATGATCATTTTCTAACCATCCTTCAGTTCAGCCGAAGGATGGCAGAGAATCGTCAACTAGATCTTGAAGAGAATGAACCAGAGGAAAAAACGGTCCAAGAGTTAAACCTATTTGCGAATGAGAATCTAAACGAACAAATGCTTCTCATTTCAAGCTTAGCAGAGAAAAATATTCGCCCCTACCTTCATGAAATTGCTGATTATTTAGAAGCGGAAGCAGGACATCCATTTTTAAAAACGATTCTCTTAACTCTTTTAAAAGAGCAGGAAATTGATAGAGAACTTTTGATCAGGAAATTTGGCGTGGATAAGAAAGTTATTCCAACACAACTTCCTGAGGTTAGAGAAGAACCAAGAATGCGTGAGATAAAAGCTTTTCTAGAATCTCATCTGGAAAGCGAAAACCCTGGTCTTTTTGAAAATACGAGCGGAATGGTTGAGCGTAATTTTTTTATAAGCTATCCGTTCGAATTAGAGCCCGAGAGTACTCATGCGTGGGCCGCCGCCTTTCACTACTTGGCACAAGATTATATGGGGATAAATACAAGTATGGATGATCTTTCCAAGGAATACGGTGTATCTGTGCGGGAAATCGAAGAAGCTATCTCAAAAATTGAGGAAATTGAGAAAATTTCTTATCCTAATATATAGGCTCGCTGTTGAAAGAAATCAATCCTATGTTATAATGTAGTGGTTGCATTGTGTAAAAAACTATATTTTACATTTAAAAAAAGGAAATTAGCTTTGATAGAAAGTGATTTCCAAACTACTCAAATTCGTTACGAATGATATGAGAATAGATTGTTGGAGGGAAAATGTATGTCAGCAAAATGGGAAAAGTTAGAAGGAAACCGTGGCGTTCTTACTGTTGAAGTAAGTGCGGACAAAGTAAACGAAGGTTTAAACGCGGCATTCCAAAAGGTTGTAAAGCAAGTTAACGTTCCAGGTTTCCGTAAAGGAAAAATGCCACGTCAAATGTTCGAAAAGCGTTTTGGCGTAGAATCTCTATATCAAGATGCATTAGATATTCTTCTTCCTGAAGCATATGGAAGCGCAATTGACGAAACTGGAATCGAGCCAATCGACCGTCCAGACATCGACATCGAGCAAATGGAAAAAGGCAAAGAACTTATCTTCAAAGCTACTGTTCAAGTTAAGCCTGAAGTAACATTAGGCGAATACAAAGGTTTAGAAGTAGAAGCATTAGACACAAACGTGACTGATGAAGATGTTGCTAACGAATTAAAAACTCTTCAAGAGCGCCAAGCTGAACTTGTTGTTAAAGAAGAAGGTACAGTAGAAAACGGCGATACAGCTGTTCTAGATTTCGAAGGATTCGTTGATGGCGTTGCTTTCGAAGGAGGAAAAGCTGAAAATCATTCACTTGAAATCGGATCTGGATCATTCATCCCAGGTTTTGAAGAGCAATTAGTAGGACTAGCTGCTGGTGAATCTAAAGACGTGGAAGTAACATTCCCTGAAGAATATCATGCAGCTGAACTTGCTGGTAAGCCTGCAGTTTTCAAAGTAACTATTCATGAAATTAAAGGAAAAGAACTTCCTGAATTAGATGACGAGTTTGCTAAAGATGTGGATGATGAAGTTGAAACATTAGATGCGCTTAAAGAGAAAATCAAAACTCGTTTAGAAAACAGCAAGAAGCACGAAGCTGAGCACCATTTACGTGATACTGTTGTTGAAAAAGCTGCTGCAAATGCAGAAGTTGAAATTCCAGAAGTGATGGTTACTAACGAAGTAAACCGTATGCTTCAAGAATTCGAACAACGTTTACAAATGCAAGGTATGAACCTTGAACTATACTTCCAATTCTCAGGTCAAGATGAAAATGCTTTACGTGAGCAAATGAAGGAAGAAGCTGTTAACCGCGTACGTGTGAACTTAACACTAGAAGCGATTGCTAAGGCTGAAAACCTAGAAGTGACTGACGAAGAAGTTAATGCTGAACTTGAAAACATGGCTGGCATGTACAACATGACTGTTGACAGCATTAAACAAGCTCTAGGTGGACTTGAAGGTATCCAATCAGACCTTAAACTTAAAAAAGCAGTAGACTTTCTTGTTGAAAACAAGAAGTAATTAGAAAAGCGGAAGTGACCGTTTTGCGAAGTACACTAGTCGCAGGTCACTGGAGCTAGACAATTAACTTGTATAATGCAAGGCACGATATATATCGTGCCTTGTTTTATACATTTCTACAAATACATATTATAATAAGAAGTGGGAACATTTTTAACAATGGGCAGGAAATCATCTCGACCAAGGCGAATTAAAATATAAAATAATTTCCAGACAGCTTTAAGATTTATTTTTATCGTAATGGTTAAGATTAAAGAATACATAAGTGTTTTAAAATGAATTACACAAACAAACGGAAAACTATTTACCTTAAGCTTTTTATTTCCAGTCCATTGGCATTCTGTGTTACAATGCAACATACATACTATTTAATAATTAGAGAGAGACATGACTTTTGTTTGTGTAATTCGCTGCTTTGCATATGATACTAACATGTTTTAAGGGGTGAAAGGATTTGTTTAAATTTAATGATGAAAAAGGTCAATTAAAGTGTTCCTTCTGTGGTAAAACACAGGACCAAGTTCGTAAATTGGTTGCCGGGCCTGGAGTTTACATATGTGACGAATGTATTGAACTTTGTACCGAAATCGTTGAGGAAGAGCTTGGAACAGAAGAAGAAGTAGAATTTAAAGATGTACCAAAGCCGAAGGAAATTTGTGAAATTCTTGATGAATATGTTATTGGTCAAGATCAAGCAAAAAAATCACTTTCAGTGGCAGTATACAATCACTACAAGCGCATCAATTCGAATAGCAAAATTGATGATGTTGAACTTGCTAAGAGTAACATCTGTATGATTGGACCAACAGGAAGTGGTAAAACATTACTTGCCCAAACATTGGCTCGTATTTTGAATGTACCATTTGCTATTGCTGATGCTACTTCACTAACGGAAGCTGGATATGTTGGGGAAGATGTTGAGAACATTTTATTAAAATTAATCCAATCTGCTGATTATGATGTAGAAAAGGCAGAAAAAGGGATTATTTATATTGATGAGATTGATAAAATTGCCCGAAAATCAGAAAATCCATCGATTACAAGAGATGTTTCTGGTGAAGGCGTTCAACAAGCTTTATTAAAAATTCTTGAAGGTACGGTTGCAAGTGTTCCTCCACAAGGTGGAAGAAAACACCCGCATCAAGAATTTATCCAAATCGATACAACAAATATCCTCTTTATTTGCGGTGGAGCATTTGATGGCATTGAACCGATTATTAAACGCCGTTTAGGTCAAAAAGTAATTGGATTTGGATCCGATATTAAACAGCAGGAAGTTTCACAGAAAGAACTTCTATCAAAAGTACTACCAGAAGACTTACTTCGCTTTGGATTAATTCCAGAATTTATCGGACGTCTTCCAGTAATTGCGAGCCTCGAGCAGTTAGATGAAGCAGCATTAATTGAAATTTTAACGAAGCCGAAAAATGCGCTTGTTAAACAATATCAAAAAATGCTTGAAATCGACGATGTTGAGCTTCAATTTGAAGAGGGCGCTTTGACTGAAATTGCCAAAAAGGCAATTGAACGCAAAACTGGTGCACGTGGTCTACGTTCCATCATTGAAGGAATTATGTTGGATGTCATGTTCGACCTTCCTTCACGTGATGACATTACCAAGTGTGTCATTACCAAAGAAACAGTCATTAACAATGGTGTTCCAAAACTCTTATTAGAAGATGGAACCGTCGTTGCTGAAGAAAAATCTGCATAATTGTAGCAAAAGGCCTGGCATTAGCCAGGTCTTTTTTTGCTTTTTATTGGTAATGAGCGAATTTTCAGGATGAATGGGCGAATTTTCTCTATTGATGAGCGAATCTCATAGTCCAATGAGCGAATGTTTCATGCTCCAATGAGCGAATCTCATAGTCCAATGAGCGAATCTCATAGTCCAATGAGCGAATTTCATGCTCCAATGAGCGAATTTCAGACTCCAATCAGTGAATTTCATGCTCCAATCAGCGAATCTCACTGTCCAATCAGCGAATATCCACGTTCAATCAGCGAATCCAATTTCACTTTCACCCCCGCCCCATCTCCCGAAACAGTTTCTTACGAATATGTGGTTTATTCCAACCCACTGCAGGAAATACTTATTAATATATATTTAGTAAAAAGTTGAAGTGCAGGAGGGAAATGTATGAGTTGGACGGGGATTGCCTTATTTATACAGCTATTCTTCGGAATCATTATTGGGCTGTATTTTTGGAATTTGCTTAGGAATCAGCGTACACAAAAAGTATCCATTGATCGGGAATCCCGAAAGGAAATGGAGCAGCTTCGCAAAATGAGATCTATTTCACTTTCAGAACCATTAGCTGAAAAAGTACGGCCTTCAAGCTTTCAAGATATTGTCGGCCAAGAAGATGGAATTAAATCATTAAAAGCAGCACTATGTGGACCAAATCCCCAGCATGTGATCATTTATGGACCGCCTGGAATTGGAAAAACAGCAGCTGCACGCCTTGTATTAGAAGAAGCGAAAAAAAATCGTAAATCACCTTTTAAACCTGAATCTGTATTTATTGAACTAGATGCAACGACCGCACGATTTGATGAAAGAGGAATTGCCGACCCGTTAATTGGTTCGGTCCATGATCCCATCTATCAAGGAGCGGGGGCCATGGGACAAGCAGGAATTCCACAGCCAAAGCAAGGGGCAGTGACCAATGCACATGGCGGGGTCCTTTTTATCGATGAAATCGGAGAATTGCATCCGATTCAAATGAATAAACTCTTAAAGGTATTAGAGGATCGGAAGGTTTTCCTTGAAAGTGCGTATTATCATGAGGAAAATAACCAAATCCCAACCCATATCCATGATATTTTTAAAAATGGCCTGCCAGCTGACTTTCGATTAATTGGGGCAACGACAAGGACACCAAGTGAAATTCCCCCTGCGATACGGTCTCGATGTATGGAGGTATTCTTCCGGGATTTAACTCAGGAAGAAATCGTGGAAATTGCGAATAAGGCTGCCCAAAAAGTGAACCTGCAAATCAACGAAACAGGCGTCAATACACTATCGAACTATGCAAGGAATGGGCGCGAAACAGTGAATTTAATCCAAATTGCGGCAGGACTTGCGATCACGGAAGAAAGAAATTATATCAAGGATGAAGATATTGAGTGGGTCATCCATGCGAGCCAAATGTCCCCAAGAATGGAACGTAAAATTAATGATTTATCCCATGTAGGTCTTGTGAATGGCTTGGCTGTTTATGGGCCGAACTCCGGTGCACTATTAGAAATTGAAGTGACCGTCATTCCTGCAAAAGATAAGGGGACCATCAATATCACAGGGATAGTTGATGAAGAAAGTATCGGCGGACAAGGCAAATCGATTCGCCGAAAGAGTATGGCGCGCGGTTCCATTGAAAATGTAATTACCGTGTTACGATCAATGGGTGTCCCAGCGAACGACTTTGATATCCATGTGAATTTCCCGGGCGGTGTTCCAATCGACGGCCCATCGGCAGGAATTGCTATGGCAACGGGGATTTATTCAGCGATTTATAAAATTCCAATCGACAACACGGTTGCCATGACGGGAGAAATTAGTATCCATGGAAATGTCAAACCGATTGGCGGGGTGTATCCAAAGGTAAAAGCCGCGAAAAAAGCAGGCGCAAAAACAGTGATCATTCCAGAAGAAAATATGCAAACCATCTTAAATGAGATAGATGGAATAAAAATTGTTCCGGTTTCCCACCTACATGAAGTATTCGAGATTGCTCTAGTCAATGATTATCAAAGAATGGATGCGATCCCTGCATCGATTGAACTATCTAAAAAAGAGAGTATTTAATGAAAAACTTCGGTTTGTGGCCCATCAGACAAACCGAAGTTTTTTTTGTCAAAAGATTTCTCCCATCATTATAGAAAGAATTCGGAATGATTGGGGAAAATAAACGTATGCTGAAAAGAGAAAATCACCTGCATTCTCTAAAAATAGACACTTAAAAATAAATAGGATAGAATTGTACAAAGACCATTCTGATTTTGCAGTGAAAAATTGTTTGCATGTGGAGGTGCAGTAATTTGACGAAAAAGAACGAATTGATCGTCCCCCTCCTGCCGCTTCGAGGATTGCTCGTCTATCCAACCATGGTCCTGCATTTAGATGTTGGACGTGAAAGATCAGTACAAGCACTTGAAAAAGCAATGGTAGATGACCATTTAATTTTCTTAACCACTCAGAAGGAAGTGTCCATTGATGACCCTTCTGAAGAGGATTTATACACGATAGGTACATTAACAAAAGTAAAACAAATGCTTAAACTGCCAAACGGCACGATAAGAGTATTGGTAGAAGGTTTAAACCGTGGGGAAATCACTTCCTTTCATGATGAAGAAGACTACTATGCGGTGACAATCATAACCTATGATGACCCAGTGACAAAGGATGTCGAAGATCAAGCCCTAATGAGAACCATGCTTGACTATTTCGAACAATACATAAAATTATCGAAGAAAATTTCTGCAGAGACCTATGCATCTGTTGCAGATATTGAAGAGCCTGGCAGAATGGCAGATATCATTTCCTCCCACTTACCAATTAAGTTGAAGGAAAAGCAGGAAATCCTAGAAACGACGGATATCAAAGAAAGAGTAAACAAAGTAATTGATATCATTCATAACGAGAAAGAAGTCTTAAATTTAGAGAAAAAGATTGGTCAGCGTGTCAAGCGTTCGATGGAACGGACACAAAAAGAGTATTATTTACGTGAGCAAATGAAAGCGATACAAAAGGAATTGGGCGATAAAGAGGGCAAAACCGGTGAAATTGCCGAGCTAACGAAAAAAATTGAACAAGCAGGCATGCCTGAACATGTGCTAAAAGCTGCACAAAAGGAACTAGATCGATATGAGAAAGTTCCATCTAGTTCAGCAGAAAGTGCTGTAATTCGAAACTACATCGATTGGCTGATTAGTCTCCCTTGGTCGAATAAAACGGAGGATGACATTGACATTAGCCGAGCTGAAAAAATCTTAAATCAGGACCATTATGGTCTTGAAAAGGTAAAGGAACGTGTCCTCGAATATTTGGCTGTTCAAAAGCTGACCAACTCGTTAAAAGGACCAATCCTCTGTCTAGCAGGACCTCCAGGGGTTGGTAAAACAAGCCTGGCTCGTTCGATTGCGTCGTCGCTCAATCGTCATTTTGTTCGTGTATCACTTGGCGGAGTACGTGATGAATCCGAGATCCGCGGCCATCGCAGGACCTATGTCGGTGCGATGCCAGGGCGAATCATCCAAGGAATGAAAAAAGCAGGTACCATTAACCCTGTCTTTTTACTCGATGAAATTGATAAAATGTCCAGTGATTTCCGCGGGGACCCTTCGAGTGCCATGCTGGAAGTTCTAGATCCAGAACAAAATAGTAATTTTAGCGATCATTATATAGAAGAAACCTATGATCTTTCAAAGGTCATGTTTATCGCCACAGCCAACAATCTATCAACCATTCCTGGACCATTATTAGACAGAATGGAAATTATCACAATTGCCGGCTACACGGAACTTGAAAAGGTTCATATTTGTAGAGATCATTTGCTTCCAAAACAAATGAAGGAAAATGGTCTTTCCAAGGGAGTTCTCCAAGTCCGCGATGATGCGATTCTAAAAGTCGTTCGTTACTATACACGGGAAGCAGGCGTTCGAAGTTTAGAACGTCAGATGGCGACTCTTTGCCGGAAAACCGCAAAAATTATTGTTTCCGGTGAAAAGAAGCGCGTCATCATTACTGACAAGAATATTGAAGAGTTTTTAGGGAAAACAAGATTCCATTATGGAATGGCAGAAAGCGAAGATCAGGTCGGAGTAGCAACGGGGTTAGCTTATACAACCGTAGGTGGAGACACACTTCAGATTGAAGTATCTTTAGCTCCTGGTAAAGGGAAACTCGTATTAACTGGGAAGCTTGGCGATGTTATGAAGGAATCCGCGCAAGCTGCGTTTAGTTATATCCGTTCTAAAGCGGAAGAACTAGGGATTGAAGAAGACTTCCATGAAAAATATGATATCCATATACATGTGCCTGAAGGTGCCGTTCCAAAGGATGGACCATCAGCAGGGATCACCATGGCAACAGCACTGGTATCCGCATTGTCCGGCAGACCTATCCGCCGTGAAGTAGGAATGACAGGAGAGATTACCTTAAGAGGAAGAGTCCTTCCGATTGGCGGTTTGAAAGAAAAGACCCTTAGTGCCCATCGAGCCGGATTGACGAAGATTATTCTTCCAAAAGATAATGAAAAGGATATTGATGATATCCCAGAAAGCGTAAGGAATGAACTAGATTTTGTCCTTGTTTCCCATGTGGATGAAGTCTTGAGGCATGCCCTTTTAGAAGGTGAAGTATAATGAAAGTAGTTAGTTCAGAAATTGTCATCAGTGCTGTAAAGCCAGAACAATACCCAGAAACAGATTTACCTGAATTTGCACTTGCTGGCCGATCCAATGTTGGTAAATCTTCTTTTATCAATAAAATGCTTAATCGAAAAGGTCTGGCAAGAATCTCCTCCAAGCCAGGAAAAACACAAACGCTTAATTTCTACTTAATAAATGAAATGCTTCATTTTGTGGATGTTCCAGGTTATGGCTATGCGAAAGTGTCTAAATCAGAACGTGCAGCCTGGGGGAAAATGATCGAAACCTATTTTACATCACGCGAGCAACTAAGAGCAGCTGCGCAAATTGTTGACCTTAGACATCCACCATCAAAGGATGATGTGATGATGTATGATTTTTTAAAGCATTATGAGATCCCTTGTATTATCATCGCAACAAAGGCGGATAAGATTCCAAAGGGAAAATGGCAAAAGCATTTAAAAGTTGTCCGAGAGACATTAGACCTTGATAAAAATGACCAAATGATTCTTTTCTCCTCTGAAACTGGACTTGGAAAAGATGAAGCATGGTCAGCACTAAAGAGCTATATGTAAAAAAGAAACGCCTGGCATTTGCGCCAGGCGTCATTTTTTTCTCTTCAGCAAAAAATAAATACCCACAACAATAAGCAGGGCAGGCCAAAACTTCCACACTAAACTCATTCCGTTTTGGAGTAAATCAAAATATGCTGTAATTTTATCATAAAATAAGAGAAGAACAGCTAAAATAAGAAAAAGGAATGCTTGAAATAAACCAGTATTCGTCTTTTGAAAGCGCAGGAAAAAGCCTACAGAAATAATTAATATTAGCATTCCAATCGTGTTACTTGGCCAAAAGGACATCTTGCCGACCAGATGAAAATGGAGTCCGAAGCCAGCCATAATGACCCCAGGAAGAATTGCCTCATAGTCATGTGCAGAATACCCCTGACCTAGAAAAGCAATTCCGACAATAATCAGTAGTGTCGGCCATGTGAAAAAATGCTGAAAAATAGTTATGCCGGTTTGCTGCAACAGAAAGTAAGCACCAAAGCCGATAAGAATGATCCCAGGAAAAATTCGTTGATTCTTCATTAAAAACACCACACTTCCAGTAAGGTTCTCTTGAATCTTGTCCATTTTTTTGGTACTGTACATAAGGAAGTATATTAAAAAAATATTTATCATGATTAAGTAAATAAAGGAAACGCTGCTAAACTGTTCCAGGTGGATTGTTAATCAGCGGCTTTACTTAAATATATTAACATATAGTTTCGTTTTCTGTTCACATTTTACGAGCAAAAGTCGAAATTGCTCATGATATAATCATACTAGCTAAGTTGTAATATCTATTGGGGGTGTCCTTACAAATGCATACATTAGTGATCGGTATAAACTATAAAACTGCCCCTGTTGAAATACGCGAGCGGTTGTCATTTGATGAAGCCGACCTTGCAAATGCCATAAAAAAGCTCAATACAAAAAAAAGCATCCTAGAAAATATCATCTTGTCTACATGTAATCGTACGGAAATTTATGCGGTGGTAGACCAATTACATACTGGCCGCTATTATATTAAAGAATTTCTGTCCGAATGGTTCGAATTAGAACAAAAAGAATTTTCTCCGTTCTTATTTGTGTATGAAGATGATGGGGCGATTGATCATTTATTTAACGTGACTTGCGGACTTAATTCCATGGTTTTAGGAGAAACACAAATCCTAGGACAGGTTCGTAAGAGTTTTATGTTGGCGCAGCAAGAAGCAACGACAGGTACTGTATTTAACCACTTGTTTAAACAAGCGATTACCCTTGCCAAACGTGCTCATTCAGAAACTGATATTGGTGCCAATGCCGTTTCTGTCAGCTATGCAGCCGTTGAATTGGCCAAGAAAATTTTTGGATCACTTGCTAATAAACATGTGTTAATTTTCGGAGCAGGGAAAATGGGAGAGTTAGCTGCTCAAAACCTTCACGGTAATGGCGTGAAGCAAGTTACGGTAATTAACCGAACCTATGAAAAGGCAATTGATTTAGCCAATCGTTTCAGCGGTAAAGCGAGAAAAATGGCTGAATTAGAGAAATCATTGGTGGAAGCTGACATCCTTATCAGTTCAACTGGTGCGAAGGACTTTGTTATTTCAAAAGAAATGATGGCCGGCATTGAGAAAAAACGCAAAGGGAAGCCGTTATTTATGGTGGACATTGCTGTACCACGCGACTTAGATCCTAGAATTGGTGACCTTGAAAATGTCTTTTTATACGATATCGATGATTTAGAAGGAATTGTTGAGGCCAACTTGCAAGAACGTAAGAAAGCAGCAGAACGAATCATGCTCATGATTGAAAAGGAAATCGTGGATTTCAAGCATTGGCTTGGAACGCTTGGAGTAGTACCAGTCATCTCAGCACTGAGAGAAAAAGCCCATGCGATACAATCTGAAACGATGGTAAGTTTGGAAAGGAAATTGCCAAATTTAACAGAACGTGACTTAAAAGTTTTAAATAAGCATACCAAAAGTATCATCAATCAGCTCTTAAAGGATCCGATCTTACAAGCAAAAGAATTGGCTGCGCGACCTGACGCAAATCAGGCAATGGAATTATTCATGAAAATTTTTAATATTGAAGAGCTTGTCCAAGAACAACATTCGAAAGCAGCCGAAACCAATCAAATACCGGTTACAACACCGCGGGCTTCCTTTCAGTCATAAGGGGTACATTCTATGTTTAATGTCTTTATGACAAGGCTTCACGAATTAACCGTTGTTCTTTACGCCTTTAGTGTGTTGTTATATTTTTTCGATTTCCTACATCATAACCGGAAGGCAAACCGTATTGCTTTCTGGTTACTTGCGTTTGTATGGATTTTGCAAACCGTCTTTCTCGGAATCTATATGTATAAAACAGGCAGATTCCCGGTATTAACGATTTTTGAGGGACTTTATTTTTATGCGTGGATATTGGTTACATTATCCATTGTGATTAATCATTTATTACGGGTTGATTTTATCGTTTTTTTCACGAATATCCTTGGCTTTACGGTGATGGCGATTCATACATTTGCCCCAATGCAATATAGTTCGCATATTATGGCGAAGCAGCTTGTTTCCGAACTGTTGTTAATTCATATTACAATGGCTATTCTTTCATATGGTGCATTTTCCCTATCCTTTGTTTTCTCATCATTATATTTGCTTCAATATGATTTATTAAAAAGGAAAAAATGGGGCACAAGGCTCATACGGCTTGCCGACTTAGATAAACTCGAAAAATCATCCTACATATTGGCTGTGATCGGTGTGCCAATGTTGCTGCTAAGTTTGATTTTAGGACTGCAGTGGGCCTTTCTTAAGGTTCCCGGGATGCCTTGGTACGATATGAAAATCGTTGGATCATTTCTGTTATTAATAGCTTATAGTATCCTTTTATATTTGCATATTATGAAAAATTTATCTGGCAGAAAACTGGCCATTTGGAATACAGCGGCATTTTTAATTGTCCTAATTAATTTTTTCTTATTTGGTAGATTATCATCTTTTCATTTATGGTATGCGTAGGGCATAACCACCTCAGGAGGCACATTCATGAGAAAAATCATTGTAGGTTCTAGACGAAGCAAACTGGCTTTAACACAAACAAATTGGGTGATGGACCAATTGAAGAAGTTGGACCCTCGTTTCGAATTTGAAGTGAAAGAAATCGTCACGAAAGGGGATCAAATTCTAAATGTTACCCTTTCAAAAGTTGGCGGTAAAGGATTATTTGTAAAAGAAATCGAGCAGGCTATGCTTGATAAAGAGATTGATATGGCCGTGCATAGTATGAAAGACATGCCGGCAGTTTTACCAGAAGGACTAACAATTGGCTGTATCCCATTCCGTGAGGATCACCGTGATGCGCTCATCTCAAGAGGACATGTAAAGCTAAAAGATTTAAAACCCGGTGCGATTATCGGGACAAGCAGCCTGCGCCGCAGTGCTCAGTTATTAGTGGCGCGTCCTGATTTAGAGATTAAATGGATCCGTGGTAACGTAGATACAAGATTAGCAAAATTAGAAACGGAAGAATACGATGCGATTATTCTAGCAGCTGCAGGCCTATCACGCCTTGGCTGGGCTTCAGACGTAGTTACTGAATTTTTGGATGCGGACCTTTGTATTCCAGCTGTGGGTCAAGGGGCTTTATCGATTGAATGCCGTGAAGATGATAAAGAACTTCTAGAACTTTTCGAAAAATTCACTTGTAAGAAAACAGAAAGAGCCGTTCGTGCCGAGCGGGCCTTCCTTCAAAAAATGGAGGGCGGGTGTCAGGTACCAATTGCCGGCTTCGCCTATGTGGCAGACAATGATGAAATCGTCCTAAATGTGTTAGTGGCTTCCCCGGAAGGACATGAAATCATTAAAGAAGAGGTAAGAGGTCATCACCCAGAAGAACTTGGTATTCAGGCAGCCGACCTGTTAATTCAAAAAGGTGGTAAGGACCTGATTGAGAAGGTAAAACGGGAGCTCGAGGGTCTATGACCCAAACGTTACCTTTGCTTGATAAAACCGTTCTTGTTCCAAGAGGAGAAAATCAAGCAAAATCCTTTTCACAGCTGGTTGAAAGGTTCGGAGGGATTCCAATCGAAATCCCTCTTATTGCTTTTCGTCCAATTGAAAAAAATCAACGCCTCTACAATTCATTATTGGCACTTGATACATATGACTGGATTATTTTTACTAGCAATGTCACAGTTGAAACCTTCTTTTCTTTTTTTAATAAAAGAGAGATAGGCGGGGCGTTTCCAAGAATCGCTGTGATTGGAAAAAAAACAGCAGAGGTTTTGGAAGCAATGGGATTCTCCCCTGAGTTTGTTCCGTCCGCTTATGTGGCAGAATCGTTCGTGGAAGAATTTAGTCCATTATTGGATAGGGATGCACGGGTGCTGCTTCCGAAAGGAAATCTGGCCCGAGAGTATATCGCCAGGACCTTAACTGAACGTGGTGCACGTGTGGATGAGGTTGTCATTTACGAAACATACCTGCCCGATGAAAGTCGCGATAAGCTGGCACGGATGCTAGCGGATCACAAACTCGATATCCTTACCTTTACAAGCCCATCAACAGTTGACCATTTAATGGCTGTTGTGAAGCAGTATGGACTGAATGAGCAGTTAGGTTACTGCCTTATTGGCTGTATTGGGCCTGTTACAGAGAAAAAATTACGCGACTATGGACTACCCGTCCATGCGTCACCCAAAGAGTTTACCGTAAAAGAAATGATTAATAGCATGATTGCTTATTTAGAGACGGAGGAATAATAAATGGAACTTCAATTTAAACGTCATCGCCGCTTACGCTCAAGTGCGAGCATGCGTTCACTAGTTCGTGAAAATCATCTGAAAGCAGAGGACTTCATTTATCCACTTTTTATTTATGAAGGCGAGAATATCCGCAATGAAGTGTCATCCATGCCGGGTGTTTACCAAGTTTCGATGGACCATTTAGAAGCAGAAATGGAAGATATCGTCGCACATGGAATTAAGTCGGTCCTGCTTTTCGGGATTCCAAAAACGAAAGATGCATGCGGTGAGCAGGCCTATCATGACCATGGAATCGTTCAGGTAGCTACTCGTTTTATCAAAGAAAAATTCCCTGAAATTATTGTCGTTGCAGATACTTGTCTTTGCGAATATACAAGCCACGGTCATTGTGGAGTGGTAGAAGGGGAGAAGATTCTTAACGATCAATCCCTTGAATTGCTTGTAAAAACAGCTATTGCGCAGGCAGAAGCAGGGGCAGACATTATTGCCCCATCTAACATGATGGACGGCTTTGTTGCAGCTATCCGTGCAGGATTGGATGAAGCAGGCTTTACGGAGATTCCAATTATGTCTTATGCCGTGAAATACGCATCAGCTTTCTACGGTCCTTTCCGTGAAGCAGCTGAGGGTGCACCGCAATTTGGTGATCGGAAGACTTATCAAATGGATCCTGCGAACCGGTTGGAGGCATTTAGAGAAGCAGAATCTGATGTCGCTGAAGGGGCAGACTTTTTAATCGTGAAACCAGGGATGCCATACCTTGATATCGTCCGTGATATGAAAAATACCTTTAATTTACCAATTGTTATTTATAATGTAAGCGGAGAATATGCAATGGTTAAGGCGGCAGCACAAAACGGCTGGATTGATGAAAAAAACACCGTACTTGAAATGTTAATGGGCATGAAACGTGCGGGTGCAGACTTGATCATTACTTATGCTGCAAAAGATGCGGTTCGCTGGTTACGAGAAGACCAATAATTTGAAAAGAGGGAACGGTATGCGTTCGTATACAAAGTCGATAGAAGCATTTAAAGAAGCCCAAGCTATTATGCCAGGCGGTGTAAATAGTCCGGTACGTGCGTTTAAATCAGTAAATATGGACCCGATTTTTATGGAACGAGGCAAAGGGTCAAAAATTTATGATATTGATGGCAATGAATACATTGACTACGTCCTTTCATGGGGACCACTCATCCTCGGTCATACGAATGACCGCGTCGTAGAAAGCTTGAAAAAGGTTGCTGAACTTGGAACAAGTTTTGGTGCACCAACATTAATGGAGAATAAACTAGCTAATCTTGTGATTGAACGTGTCCCATCCATCGAAGTGATTCGGATGGTATCATCAGGAACAGAAGCAACAATGAGTGCACTTCGCTTAGCAAGAGGGTATACAGGACGTAATAAGATTTTGAAATTTGAAGGCTGTTACCATGGGCACGGGGATTCCCTGTTGATAAAGGCTGGTTCGGGCGTGGCTACTCTAGGCTTACCTGACAGCCCAGGCGTACCTGAAGGGGTAGCCTCAAATACCATCACAGTCGCTTACAATGACCTTGAAGGCGTAAAATATGCGTTTGAACAATATGGTGAGGATATTGCCTGTATTATTGTTGAGCCTGTTGCTGGGAACATGGGGCTGGTGCCGCCGCTTCCTGGATTCTTAGAAGGTCTCCGTGAGATTACGTCAGCGAACGGCTCATTGCTTATTTTTGATGAGGTTATGACAGGCTTCCGTGTCGGTTATAACTGTGCACAAGGATATTTCAATATCACTCCTGATATCACTTGCCTTGGTAAAGTAATTGGCGGTGGACTTCCGGTTGGAGCGTACGGCGGGAAAGCAGAAATCATGAAGCAGATTGCCCCAAGCGGTCCAATTTATCAAGCGGGTACCCTTTCTGGTAACCCACTTGCAATGACAGCAGGTTATGAAACTCTAAGCCAATTAACTCCAGAGCATTATGCGGAATTTATCCGTAAGGGTGATTTATTGGAAAAAGGTTTCAAGGCTGCAGCTGAAAAATATGATGTTCCCATCACATTTAACCGTGCAGGTTCAATGATTGGCTTCTTCTTTACGAATGAAGCAGTCATTAATTATGATGTAGCGAAATCATCTAATTTGGAATTCTTCGCCGCATATTATCGTGAGATGGCACTACAAGGAATTTTCTTACCGCCATCCCAGTTTGAAGGCTTGTTCTTATCTACAGAGCATTCAGATGAGGATATCGAAAAGACTATCCGTGCAGCGGAAATTGCCTTCTCAAAGCTTAAATAATCTATTTCATGGCACCCACCAGGTTTAGTGGGTGTCTTTTTGTATGGTTAAAAGCTTAATTTGTTGAGCCAGTCTAGGGACTGGCTTTTGTAGAAAGTAGTTGGAAATAGGGTTTGGCGAAATAAATCGGTGTTTTGGCGAAATAATTAGCAAAGTTGGCGAAATAAAGTCCTAGTTAGGCGAAATAATCAAGTAAACCGGCGAAATACCTACTCAACTTGGCGAAATCCTCACTCTCATAAAACATAAAATCCTCATCTAAATCTCCAATCCCAAAAACTACGTTTCTTTTCCACTCAAAATAACACTTTTTATCATAAAAAAAGCCCATGGGTCATAGAGTGTAAGTGACATAGTGATTTTGCGTGAAGGAAACGAAAGGAGGAGTCGCTTTGTCCCAAGAGAACCAATCGTGCCTACGCTTTTCCTTGGAGGAGTCTTTGTGGTTTAGAAAAGGACAGGAAGTCGAAGAGCTTATTTCCATCTCTTTAGACCCGGACATTACCATCCAGGAAAACGACCAGTACGTAACCATAAGAGGTTCGCTCGAACTCACAGGCGAATATAAAAGTTACGAAACTAACAGTGAAAACGAAGAAGAAGGTGTAACATCACAAAAGTTTGTGGAAAGGGTGGATACCCGCGAGGAAGGAACCTGTGAATTTACCCACCGATTCCCTGTCGACATCACCATCCCAAATAATCGGATTCAGAGTATTTACGATATTGATGTTCTCGTTGAATCGTTTGACTATTCGATTCCTGAACGCAGCTGCCTGAAGCTGGCAGCAGAACTAACGATTAGCGGCTTATATTCGACCGAACAACAACAACCGCAGGAAGAGGCCACTGAAATTGAGGTTGTCCATCGTGCTGAACCTGAATATGAAGATGTGGAAGAAGTCGAAGTTGAATTGGAAACAGTCCAAAGCAGCTACCAAGATAACTTCTTATTTGAAGCTGAGGCTAGGAAGCAGCAAGAGGAAGAAGAGAGTGTAGAAGTTTTACCTAAATTTCCGACCTTCAATTACCAGCCGCAGGAAGAATTTGAAGAAGAGGAACACGAACCTACATGGGAGTTACAGGAAGCAAGAAATGTAGAGAGCCAGCCAGCATGGGAGTTTCAAGAGGCCAGTAATCAAGAAAACGAACCCGCAGTAGATTTACAAGAAGTTAGAAATGAAGGGTACCATTCATCATGGGATATAGAAGAAGTAAAAAGTGAAGAGAGCCAGCCAGCATGGTATTTCCAGGAAGCAAGAAGTGAGCCCAGCCAGCCAGTGCAAGAGCAAGCGCAAGCGGGCGGTGTGGAAGCAGAGCAACACCCAACAGGTCAGGTTGAAGAGGAAGTAAGTCAGGTAGAAGAGAGCTCTTCCTCCCCAGAGGAACCGCCGAAAAATGTAAAAAAGAAAAAAGCAGCCAAAAAGAAAAGTATGACGTTAACCGAGTTCTTTGCTCGGAAGGATGAACATGCGGAGCAAGCAAGAGTTAAGATTTGCATCGTCCAAAAGGGCGATACCGTGAGCAGCGTAGCAGATAGATATGATGTATCCGTACAAAACCTCCTTCGCGTTAACAATCTTGAAATCAATCAAGATGTATACGAGGGCCAAGTATTATATATTCCTAGCAGCTTTGCAAAAAAATAACTAAAAGAGATGAGCGGGTTCTTTTGACCTGCTCACCTTCTTTTCATAATCGTAATGGCGTCCACCAAGCGGGCGGTTACGCTTTTCCAATGGAAAGAGAGTTGAAAGTTCACATGAATAACTCCAATCATCTAGCCGCAATTGCCCCAATCTTAAAACATTATCTTGTTGAACCTCAGTTTGTAGAGGATTTTGGCAGCGTCCTCAAGGTTTATTCCAATAAAGGAACCTTTGCATTAAAAAAAATTGACCCGACGACCGGGACCGATTTCATACGTCATGTCCATCTTCTCTACCAAAAAGGATTTAACCGTATCGTTCCAATATATCCTACCATGGACGGCAGGTATGCAATTTTACATGAAAATGACCTCTATTACTTAATGCCATGGATGTCAAATGAACAAAAAGAAGACCGTGAGCACCGAAATCAACAGCTGTTTCGTGAACTAGCCCGCCTTCATACACTATCCGCCAAGGAAATTACCTTGGATAAAGAAGAAAGAACAGAGCACTATGAAAAGACTCTTCAACAGCATGAAAAACATCAGGAATTCCTCGATGGCTTCATCGACGAATGTGAAAAAAAGACCTATATGTCGCCTTTTGAATTGTTATTCTGCCTCTATTACAATGAAATCAGCCAAGCGCTGAAATTCTCGAAAACCAAATTTGAAGAATGGTATGAAAAAACGAAAGACAATGAAAAGGCCCGCATGGTGATTACTCATGGAAAATTGTCACCCGAGCATTTTTTATATGATGATAAAGGGTATGGTTATTTTATAAACTTTGAGAATGCTCGCTATGGTTCACCGATCCATGACCTCCTGCCCTATTTATCACGAGCTTTAAACACAAATCCAAAACGAAGCGATACAGCCATCGATTGGGTTTATCATTATTTTAAATACTTTCCGTTTAAAGCGGATGAAAAATTATTATTCTTCAGCTACTTGGCGCTTCCGATTCCAATTATCCAGGTAGCAGAAAGCTACTATCGGAAGGAGCGTCCCAAAAACGAGTTAAAATATGTACGCCAGCTGCAGCACCGCTACTGGCATTTGAAAAACTCCGAGTATGTTGTCATGAGAATGACCGAGATTGATGCGCAATCAGCAGCAAAAGAAGGAGCCCAGCAGCAGTAAACTTGCTACAAGGGCTCCTTATACGATTTCAAAATAGATCGACACAGCAATCGCCACAAATAACGTTAATAACACGATATCAAAGAATGTAGGAATAATCAGTGTTCGAATAAATTGGAAGACCACAAATGGAATAACTAATTGCGCTGCCACCCTCCGACAAGTCCGAAACCAGGGTTGGTATTTAAATTTATTGAAATTCCTCTTCACCAAAAACCCCCCCTTTTTTATTTTCTTTATGTATATTCCACATGAGCGGAGAATTCTCCAAAAAAGAAGCATATAGTATAAAAAATAAAAAAAGTGGTTATCATTATTGACGTCAAACCCTTTTTTTCGGTAGTATAACAATATAATTTAATTAATAAGCAACGACAGGGAAGAGTACGATGCCAACCTGCTTTATAGAGAGGGAAATTATAAGCTGGAAGATTTCCTAAGCAGACAGTCGGAAGGTCGCCCACGAGCTTCTTCTGCGAACGGATTATAAGAATCCTATTAGTTGAAGACGGACAAAATCCGTTATCTACATAAGTGCCAATCAGTTTTTTTGATTGGAAAAAAGGTGGTACCGCGAAGCAAACTCCATTCGTCCTTTTATGACGATTGGGGTTTTTTATGTGGAAAAGGAATCAAAGGAGGATTTTATAATGGAAACAAAGGAACTAACAATGCCTACTAAATATGACCCGCAAACGATTGAAAAAGGTCGATATGAATGGTGGCTGCAAGGGAAGTTTTTTGAAGCAAAAGATGATGAAAGTAAGCAGCCATACACGGTTGTTATTCCGCCCCCAAACGTAACAGGGAAACTTCATTTAGGTCATGCCTGGGATACAACGCTGCAAGATATCGTGACCCGTATGAAGCGGATGCAGGGCTATGATGTGCTTTGGTTACCGGGGATGGACCATGCGGGGATTGCTACCCAAGCAAAGGTGGAAGAAAAACTTCGCAGTGAAGGCAAAAGCCGCTACGATTTAGGCAGAGAAAAATTCGTTGAGGAAACATGGAAGTGGAAGGAAGAGTATGCTTCTCATATCCGTCAGCAATGGTCGAAACTAGGCTTAGGCTTAGATTACAGCCGCGAGCGTTTCACGCTTGATGAAGGCTTATCAGATGCTGTTAAAGAGGTGTTTGTTACCCTTTATAAAAAAGGTCTCATTTACCGCGGTGAATATATTATTAACTGGGACCCGTCTACCAAAACAGCACTATCAGATATCGAAGTAATTTATAAAGATGTTCAAGGTGCCTTTTATCATATGAGCTATCCGCTTGCCGATGGTTCCGGACATATTGAGGTGGCGACAACCCGTCCCGAAACAATGCTAGGCGATACGGCTGTTGCCGTTCATCCGGAAGATGACCGCTATAAGCACCTCATTGGTAAAAACGTCATTTTGCCAATCGTTGGCCGCGAAATTCCAATTGTGGCTGATGATTATGTGGATATGGAATTTGGATCTGGAGCGGTTAAAATTACACCTGCCCATGACCCGAACGACTTTGAACTTGGTAATCGTCATAACTTAGAACGGATTCTTGTTATGAACGAAGATGGCTCGATGAATGATAAAGCCGGCAAATATAAAGGTTTAGACCGTTTCGAATGCCGCAAGCAAATCGTGAAAGATTTGCAGGAACAAGGTGTTCTTTTCAAAATTGAAGAGCATCCACATTCCGTAGGTCACTCCGAGCGAAGCGGTGCAGTGGTTGAACCGTATCTTTCCACCCAATGGTTTGTTAAAATGCAGCCGCTCGCAGATGAAGCGATTGCCCTGCAAGATAAAGAAGCGAAAGTAAACTTTGTTCCAGACCGCTTTGAAAAAACGTACCTGCGCTGGATGGAAAATATCCGCGACTGGTGTATTTCAAGACAGCTTTGGTGGGGTCACCGGATTCCGGCTTGGTACCACAAGCAAACAGGTGAAGTATATGTAGGAACAGAAGCACCTGCAGATGCGGAGAACTGGGAACAGGATAAAGACGTTCTAGATACTTGGTTCAGTTCGGCATTATGGCCGTTCTCAACGATGGGCTGGCCGAATACAGAAGCAGCTGATTTCAAGCGTTACTTCCCAACTGACGTGTTAGTGACTGGCTATGATATTATCTTCTTCTGGGTATCCCGAATGATTTTCCAAAGCATCGAGTTTACCGGCGAGCGTCCATTTAAAGATGTCCTCATCCATGGTCTCGTTCGTGATGAGCAAGGCCGTAAAATGAGTAAATCCCTTGGAAACGGCGTAGACCCAATGGATGTTATTGAAAAATACGGTGCAGATGCGTTAAGATATTTCCTTTCAACTGGAAGTTCTCCGGGTCAAGACTTACGTTTCAGTTTTGAAAAAGTAGAGTCTACATGGAACTTTGCCAATAAAATTTGGAATGCGTCCCGCTTTGCGTTAATGAATATGGACGGCATGACCTATGATGAAATAGATTTCAGCGGCGAAAAATCAGTTGCCGACAAATGGATTTTAACACGCTTAAATGAAACGATTGAACATGTGACACGACTTTCTGACCGCTATGAATTCGGGGAAGTGGGCCGTGCATTGTACAACTTTATCTGGGATGACTTCTGTGACTGGTATATCGAAATGGCGAAACTTCCGTTATATGGTGAAGATGAAGCAGCTAAGAAAACTACTCGTTCCATTCTAGCTCATGTTTTGGATCAAACGATGCGATTGTTACATCCATTCATGCCATTTATCACCGAGGAAATTTGGCAAAACCTTCCACACCAAGGTGAGTCCATTACGACAGCGAAGTGGCCAGAAGTAAATCCAGCCCTATCTGATGACCAAGCAGCACAAGAAATGAAATTACTCATGGAAATGATTCGTTCTGTACGAAATATTCGTGCGGAAGTAAACACTCCAATGAGCAAGAAAATCAAAATGCTCGTTAAAGCGAAGGATGAAACAGTTCTTACATCGCTTGAGAATAACCGCAGCTATATTGAACGTTTCTGTAATCCTGAAGAATTGCAAATGGGTGTGGAGCTTGAAACCCCTGAAAAAGCCATGACAGCCGTTATAACTGGCGTTGAAATCATCTTGCCGCTTGCAGGCTTGATTAACATCGATGAAGAAATTGCGCGCCTGCAAAAAGAATTCGACCGCTTAAATAAAGAAGTGGAACGAGTTCAAAAGAAATTGAGTAATGAAGGCTTCATGAAAAAAGCCCCTGAGAATGTTGTAGCTGAAGAGCGGGCAAAAGAAAGTGATTATCGTGAGAAGAGAGCAATCGTAGAAGCTCGAATTAAAGAATTAAGAGGGTAAACTAAATGATGAGGCGAGTCCAGCAATGGAGTCGTCTCATCTTATTACACATACAAAAAGATGGGGTGTCACGGATGTTTACTACATATAAAGAAGCCCTAGAATGGATCCATGCTCGGTTAAGACTAGGGATCAAGCCAGGTTTAAGGCGGATGGAATGGATGATGGAAAGACTCGGCCATCCGGAAACAAAAATGAAGTCCGTTCATATTGGCGGTACCAATGGTAAAGGGTCTACAGTTACCTATCTTCGTTCCATTCTTGAAGCAGGGGGGTATACGGTCGGAACCTTTACCTCCCCTTATATTGAACAGTTTAACGAACGAATTAGTGTCAATGGCAAAGCAATTAGCGATGAGGAACTGCTTCAGCTAACAAATATCATTCGCCCGTTGGCAGATGAATTAGAAAAGACGGACCTAGGCGGCCCAACGGAGTTTGAAGTGATTACTGCCATGGCGTTTCATTATTTCGCAAGCTTGAACAAGGTTGATATCGTTATTTTTGAAGTAGGATTAGGCGGTCGCTTTGATTCAACCAACATTATCCAACCGTTAGCTTCCATCATTACGAATATCGGTCTTGATCACACCAATATCCTCGGAAATACATATGAGGAAATTGCTTTTGAAAAAGCAGGGATTATTAAAAAGAGTACCGCCTTATTCACAGCTGTTAAACATCCAGGTGCGCTCAAGGTCATCGAGGAACAAGCTCAAAAGAAAGAGGCACCCGTATATCGCTTAGATCAGGAGATTTCGATAAGCGGTCATAAATCCTTAGGTAAGGGCGAAATGTTTAACGTTTCCACTCCATTTCATACACTCGACCAGCTGGAACTCAGCATGATGGGCCAGCATCAAACGGAAAATGCCGCTCTTGCGGTAATAGCTGCCCAATTTTTACATCAAAAAGGCGAGTTTATCTTAACTGAACAAGCGATTCGAGCAGGATTACAGAAGGCATATTGGCCAGGTAGATTTGAAATGCTGTCGGAAAGTCCACTGGTCATCATTGACGGGGCCCATAATGAGGAAGGGATTACAGCTCTTACACATGAACTATCCACTCGATATCCTAATCGCCATATCCAGATTGTCTTTGCTGCATTAACGGATAAAAAGCTGGACGAGATGATTGGGAAACTCGATAGAATTGCTTCTCAAATTACTTTTGTTAGCTTTGATTTTCCCCGCGCGGCCAAAGCAGAGGAATTACTGAAAATCAGCCAGTCAGCCAACAAACTTGCGGTGGATGACTGGGGTTCGTATCTTGCAGAAGAAATAAAAACACTGGATAACGACGACATATTAGTTATTACAGGGTCACTTTATTTTATTTCAGAGGTAAAACCATTTTTATGCCAGTTTTTGAAAAACAAGAAAATTTCTTTATGACAAGATATTTTTTCGATGGTAAAATAATTTTATCTCGATAAAAATCGAAAGCGGAGGATAAGCATGAAGGTAAATCCATACATCAAGAATTCGATTTTTCTAACTTGGATTTTAATGGTCCCAGCTGGAACGTGGTTCACTTATAAGACTTATCCTCCACAAATCTCCGGGCAGTGGACGGATATCCTTGCCTTTTTACTGTTAACCTGTGTAGTGGCAGCCATGCCGATTGTCATAAATAATATGTTTATATTCTTAATTCAATGGGTGGCGCTTGCTACCTTTTTAAGATTCGGTTTATTTGTGGAAATCATTTTTGCACAAATAGCCGTTCTTGTTTTACTACTCAAGTTACGGATCCTCCGCAAAGGGGAATTATTTCGATTACCGCTTAACTTGAATATGTTTTTCCTCGTTTCCTTGACCAGTGGACTGGTCTACCACGGGCTTGGTGGAGAGGTAGGACAGAATTTTACAGAAAACTCTAATTACTTATGGCTAGCTATGTTATATGCAGTGGTTAGTTATGCGATGAATCAGATCATTGTCTCCTTCAATCTATATTTTATTTATAAAAGCAAAGAATCCTATTTCGGAAAGGATTTTATTGTTGAGACGATAACCACTTTCATCACCTTTCCGATTGGGTTTGTACTGTATATCCTTTATAATCAAGTCGGCGGTTTAGCCCTGTTGTTTGTGGGGATTCCTTTTGTCAGTTTATCTATGATTTTCAGACTTTATTATTCTAGTGAACAGATCAACGGTTATTTACAAAAGGCTGCCGAAATCGGACATCAAATGGCCGAGCGATTGAAGGTTGATGATGTGGTTGATTTGTTGATTCAAAAGGTTAGTGAAATGCTTCCAGTGGATTATGCCTATATCCTTGAAGTAACGAACAATGATGAACTTCAAGTCGTTCGAGGGGTCGAAGGGGGCGTGACTAAGCATTTCCCTCCTGTCAAGAAAAACCAAGGAATTTGCGGGATGGTGTGGGCAGAGCAGAAAACATTCTTATTTACAGCAAGGAAAGAATGGCGGAACTTTTCGTACGGTCATCTACCTGATGATGCCGAAAGTGTTCTAGGTGTACCCATCGTTCGAAGCAAAAAAGTACTTGGCGTTTTAGTACTTGCTTCAAAGCGAAAGCGTGCCTTTGAAAAATTCCAATTGATGATTATCGATATCCTTTGTTCTCATTTTGCCGTTGCCATTGAAAATGCCAAGCATTATGAAATGACAAAAATGCAAAGTGAACGCTGCTCATTAACCAAACTATATAATTATCGTTATTTTGAAAACCTGCTAACTGAGGAATTTGAAAAATTAACCCGATTCGAACGTCGAACACTGTCGTTAATTATTCTGGATATCGACCATTTTAAACAAGTCAATGATACGTATGGACACCAAAGCGGCAATGAAATTCTGTTTGAGCTTGCCAGCCGATTAAGTAAGTTGGTAGGTGGTCGTGGTACGGTGGCAAGATATGGCGGAGAAGAATTCGTTGTACTTCTGCCTGATACACTCAAAGAAGAGGCATACGAAATGGCTGAACAAATTAGGCAAATGATTTCCAATTGGCCATTTACCATCCAACAATCTTTTGATTTTGAAAAAACACAGCAGAAAGTCATGATTACCGCATCAATAGGGGTAGCGACAGCTCCTGAGAATGCGGAAGATGCGTTGGCTTTGATCCGGCATGCGGATCGGGCACTTTATGTGGGCGCAAAGAGGGCTGGGCGGAATAGGGTGGCGGAGTATTCTTCGTGTTAAAAAAGGTGTGACTGTAGTTGTCTTTACAACTACGGTCACACCTTTTTATCGTGTTAATTATAATCAACGCTATTTATGATGGTATTTACATTGTCTCCCCATTTAATATTAAATTCAGGCGGTATAAGACTTCCACATTCCCTAGTAAAAGTATTAAGATCAACGGTATATTCAGTTTTTATTGAACCATTTTCCCACACTTTACCTAACACATATAATTTACTAGTTGAGTCGACATCAACCTTTTTAGCTGCTAAATTTCCATTTACACACATCTTTGAGGAAGATAGAATGTTTAAATTATTATCAATCGTTGCGCTCTTATAGTTCACATCAGTTGTTGGAGCATCTGCACCTCCAACAAAAACAAAAGAATGATCGGCAAGTTCTAAATGTTGATTAACATACAATGTTTTATTTACTAGAATTTTTGATGTTCCACTTATCTTTACATTCTGCATAAATTTAGCGCCGTCTTTTGTTTCTATAATTACATTTGAAGCGCTATTCATGTTTTTGTTATTTATAAATGCACCATCAGAGTGGATTTTTACATTTGTTATATTATTTTCGTTGCCATTTCCATCAAAAGTGAGTGCACCTGTAGTGTAAATTGTTTGGTTATCTCTAATGTTATTATTACCAGTAAAATTACCATTACCGTTTATATAAACATTGTCACAATCTAACGTTGTACATTCTGATGTTGATGTTGGTTTAACCGTATCAAATTTTGGCATTGCGTATGTGTTACTGGTATCAATTGTTCTTTGATCAATGATTGAAGCAAAGTCTATAGTCATTTTTGTAAAAAGAGTGGTTTCTTTTGAGTTATCATTTCCGATAACATTAAAACTAATAATTACTTTACTCGAGCTCGGGTCAGGATCTGAAGTAACAATATAATTACTCATACGATATGGAGCATTCGTAGGAGTTGAAATGATTTTACCTTGTAGCACTTCTGCCATTTTTTTAGCAGCTTCGTTTTTAAATTTATTTTCATCCTGAAGCAAAGGTCTATCCCTTATATAATCACTTACAGTTTGTTGTTCAGATTCAAATGTTTTTTGAATTTCCACCTGGTAATTCGAAATCCCCGCTTCAGCTGCTGCAACCGAACGAGATTTTTTCTCAACCACCTGATTTTGTTTCACACTGCTAAATGCCTGCCCCATGAAGGAGAGGAATACAACCATAAAAACAGTAATGATCAATAATACGGTTACAAGGGCATATCCTTGTTCATTCTTCATTAAATTCTTCATTGATAATCCGCACCCTTCATTCGATAAAGAAATGTATCTTGAGTTATACTGTTTTGTGGATTATTTTTATCACTTGCATTAATTTTTAAAGAAACGTCATTTAAAGAGCCATCATTTAATTTATTATTGGGTTTTACTGTTTTTGGCCCAGAGCCTGGCACAGCATTTATTTCAAGAATTTTAAAACAAATCGCAGGGTGATTAAATATTTGCGTTTGCTTAGGATTAGTTTTTAAGTTCGTAACTTTAATTTCACAGTTTTCACTTTTTATTTCGTATTCGATCAGTGTTTGATGTACTTTTTTTAAATTTGTAATTAATAGATTGGTCTCTTGAATCATCGCGTTTTTAGAAATTGCCTTTTGCGAAAAATTATAGCCTTGAAAAAAAACACTCCAGGCAATGATCCCTACAAAGGAAAGAATGGATAGGGTAACAAGTACTTCAATTAGCGTAAAACCATTTTCAGCTCTCTTCATATATCTCATTTCCTATCTTTTAACATATCCGAATGTTTCAGTAACGACATGTCTATTCTTTTTATCTATCAATTGAACAACAATCGAATGGATACTTGATAATCTGGAACTTGTTTCAGGAAATCTCTTAATTTTAATATTCACGTCATATTGATCTTTAGTCGTTTCGAAATAATAATAGGTTGGATCAGAGTAGAACCTATTATATGTTACTTTTGAATCAGTTGGGGTAAATCCAGCTGTTTGGTCAGTCTTAACTAAAAACCATTTCACATCACTTGATTCTTGCCAATTAATAAGAACTTCTTTAGCAAGGTTTATAGCTTTAGCCTTTTCTTGATTTTGATTATTCATAAGTCCCATTTGTGGGAAAAATCTCATAACGGATAAAAAGATAATTGAAAGAAGCACAATGGATACAAGAACCTCGATTAAAGTGACTCCTCTTTCATTGCGAATTAATTTCATTCTAATCATTCCTTAATGATAGCAAAATTAGTACAAATAGATGGAAAAGCAATTAGGATTATCTACCTATAAAATTATTTTCCATCTTCTTTTAAACAACTTAAAAGTATTATACAATATTTATTAGGCGAATTTTGTCTAATATTTGAGGAAATCTACAAAAAAATTAAATCATTTGAAGGAAAATGTAGTTTAATAGTATAAAATGACTAATTAAAAGGAGAGTGAAAGAATGCAATCAATTTTATGGGCCTTTAGTTCGGTGGCTATACTCACGTTAATAATATACTTGCTGCCATTAGGTTACACCTTAAAAGGGAAACTCCTTTTAGTATTAATTAGTTTTATTTTATCTCTTGCAGGACTTGCAGCCGTTTCAATCATTCCGTTGTGGGAGACGGCATTAATACTTTTAGCGCTCAGTTTTTTTGCAGCTTACTTTATGGGTAACCGTTTGGGAACAGTATTATTACCAAAAAATCCTCTATTAGAAGAACCAATGGATGTTGAAATTGATGGCCACAATGCTGATTACAAAATTGAAAATTTAAAAGATATTAATTTGGTGGAAATTGGCGATGAATTACCAATAGCTGATTCGTCCCATTTTAAATTAGAAAAAGATCCAGTGACAGAGGTAGTATCTTCTCAAGACTTGTCTGAAATTGTAGATGTACCTGTTAGTGAGCAGGAGCCAATTGATATGGATATCTCCTTTTTACTAGAAAGAGAGAATGAAGTGGATGTAATGACTCAAATTGAGGATCAAAACATGGAAAATGACTATTTATCAGATATTGAAAGTTTATTAGAGCTTGAATCAAGAACGGAGCAAATGGATTCACAAGAAGATCCCCTGGAGCTTTCCCCGATTCGAGGAGAAACGACATTAGCTGCAGAGCTCGGAGCGGTGGAACAGGAGCTTTCTGATGACTCACTTTTCGATTTTCTTCTTGCTAAAAAAGAGGCTGCTGCAGATCGTGAAGATGTCTTAGATGTAATTGAATCGAAAGAAAAGGTAGTTCTACAAAAGTAACTAACAATAATTTCTATCTTAGTTTAATAGATGAAGTATATGTGAGTGTTTGAAGGGAGACAGAACTTTTGGGCAAGAATCAGCAAATGATCAAATTGTTTGTTGTTTTACTATTTAGTACAGCATTTATTTTTAGTTTTTCCCATTTTGGGGCAAAAGCATTTGAAAAAATGACTAATGCAGATGGAAAATTCTCTGATGGTACCTCGGTCGGTGCTTTAGATGTTTCAGGAAAGACAGAAATTGAAGCTAAAGGCCTGTTAGAGGAAAAATACGTTGAATGGGTGAAACAGACAAAGATCCAACTTCAATATGGAGAAAAAACAGCTTCATTTGATTTAACCCAATTTCACCTAGATTCCGGAAAAACAATCAATTCCATTAAGGATGGGCAGAAAAATCCTGCCTATATAACGGTAGATAAATTAAAGGTTAAAGAGCAATTAGAGCTATTATTTTCTCCAATTAAAACAAGTGATATTGATATCAATAAGCTCACATCGAGCTTAAATACGACAGCTTCCTTATTCGAATCCGGTTCACAGACTTTGGACCTTCATAATGATTTCTTACTTGCAGGAAAAATTAAAAAGGATGCTGTCATAAATTCCGCCGTGATCTCAATGACAGATGTGCCGTTTACTTTGAGAACGATCATTGATAAAAACCCTGAAATAGAAATTTCAGAAGGTGCGAGTTTTTCACTGTTAGATTTTGCGAAAAAGCAAAAAATTGATGATCTAGACTCTTTAAACATAATTGCTACAGGTATTTATCAAGCAATCTTACCTTCAAATTTTAAGATTCTAGAAAGAAACATTGGCAGCACGTTACCTGCATATTCGAAGTTAGGATACGAAGCGATGGTCAATCTACCTAAAAAGACCGATTTGATGATAGTAAATCCTAATAAATCAAAATATAAACTAAAACTCCTCTTAGAAAATAAAGAATTGAAGGTTTCTTTGACGGGACAAGAATTTGTTTATAAATATGAAATCAAGACTAAAGAAAAACAAGATTTAGCATATAAGACAATCATTCAATATAGTCCGCTCCTTCTCCCAGGAAAATCAAAGATCCAAACGGAGGGAAAAACAGGAGAAATTATTAAGGTTTATCGGGATGTTTATCAAGGTAACGAACTTCTTAAAAGTGAACTGATTTCAGAAGACTATTATCCTCCTTCATACCAGATTGAAGTCCACGGGCTAGCTGGCAGTGTACAAGCAGGTACTCCAACGACTGATACAACTGGTAATTCAGATAGCAGCGGTGACCAGACTACCGATTCATCAAATATGAATGGAAATCAAACATCAACAACAGATAATACCGGACAAAATTCTAACGATAATGATTTATGGGGCAAGCCAAATGAACAACCAAAATAAAAGCAGGGATGTAAAATGAGGCAATCACGAAAACGACTAGGAGATTTGTTAATCGAAGAAGGTTTAATTACTCCTGAGCAACTTCAAGCTACATTAGATGAAAAAAATGATTCTCAAAAACTTGGAGATGCCCTGTTACAAAAAGGATATTTAACAGAACAGCAATTAGTTGAGGTGCTTGAATATCAACTTGGTATTCCGCATGTCAGTTTGTTTCAATATCCATTTGATACCAATCTCTTTTCATTAATCACCAAAGAAACAGCCAAAAGAAATTTAATCATCCCATTAAAAAGGGATGGAAATAAGCTTTTCGTGGCAATGGCGAATCCAATGGATTTTTTCGTGATTGATGATTTGCGGTTGTCGACCGGTTTTCATATTGAACCGGCCATTTCTACGAAAGATGATATTCTCCGGACTATAAATAAATATTATGATGTCGATGATGGACTAGATGAATTACTTGATGAACTTCCATTAAACGATCGAGACAGAAATGAAGACGTAACAGATCAAAATTCTCCGATTGTTCGATTAGTGAATCAGATATTGACCAATGCAGTGATTCATCGTGCCAGTGATATTCATATTGATCCACAAGAGACAAAGGTGGTAATCCGTTACCGAATTGATGGTGTTCTTAGGAATGAACGAATTCTCCCGCGTAATATGCAAAGTGTATTAACGGCAAGAATAAAAATCATGTCTAATCTTGATATTACAGAGCATAGAGTACCGCAGGATGGTCGAATCAAGCTGAATCTTGACTTTCATCCGGTTGATCTCCGTGTCTCCACACTGCCAACTGTTTATGGTGAGAAGATTGTTATGCGGATTTTGGATATGGGCTCCACATTAAATGATTTGAACAAGCTTGGTTTCAATTCATTAAATCTGAAAAGATTCAATGAGATGATTGAAAAGCCAACGGGGATTGTCCTTATTACCGGGCCAACGGGATCAGGGAAATCTTCGACCCTTTATGCTGCACTTAATAAGCTTAACAGTGAAGCAGTTAACATTATTACTGTCGAGGACCCGGTTGAATATCAATTGGAAGGGATTAATCAAATCCAGGTTAACCCGAATGTAGGGATGACCTTTGCGGCGGGACTTCGATCGATTTTACGTCAAGACCCGAATATTATAATGGTTGGGGAAATCCGTGATAAAGAAACGGCTGAAGTGGCTATTCGAGCTTCATTAACGGGACACTTGGTTTTAAGTACTCTTCATACCAATGATTCAATTGGGACAGTTACTCGTCTGATTGACATGGGCGTCGAACCATTTTTACTCGCTTCATCACTTAGCGGGATTGTTGCTCAGCGTCTTGTCCGAAAGGTGTGTCGTGATTGTGCGGAGGTTCAAGAGCCATCGAAGCGTGAAATCGAGATTTTTGCCAAGCGCGGAATGAAGATTGAGAAAATTACTAGAGGAAAAGGTTGCTCCTCCTGCAGCATGACAGGCTATAAAGGCAGGCTTGCTCTTCATGAAGTGTTGGTCATAAATGACGAAATGAGCCGGGCAATGATGAATGGTGAGTCATTTCAAAAGATGAAAGAATTGGCAAATAAAAATAAAACGATCTTTTTATTAGATGATGGATTATTAAAAATAAAACAAGGGTTAACGACAACCGAAGAAGTATTAAAAGTAGCAATTCTGGAGTAGGAGAGCATGAAGATGAAAGAAAAAATTGACGCTATATTACGAGCTGCCATTGAATATAAAGCCTCAGATGTTCATTTAACGGTCGGTGTTCCCCCCGTGATGCGTATAAATGGTGACTTAAGAAGATATGGAACCGATAAAATCATGCCAGATGACACCGAAGGTATGGCTAAAGCGATTATTCCTGAAGGATTGTGGGACTTATTTAAGGAAAAAGGAGAACTGGATTTCTCCTATGGTGTTCCTGGTATATCCAGATTTCGTGTCAATGCCTATCATCAGCGGAAAAGTGTTTCAATTGCCTTAAGAACAGTCGCATCCAAAACACCAACAATTGAAGAACTAGATTTACCAGATATCATTTCTAAATTGGTTGAGAAGCCACAGGGGCTAATCCTTGTAACGGGTCCTACAGGAAGCGGGAAGTCAACGACCTTAGCATCGATGATTGATTATATGAATCGAACAATGCGAAAGCACATCATTACTTTAGAAGACCCGATCGAATATCTACATCGTCATGGGAGTTCGATTATTGATCAGCGGGAAGTTGGTTTCGATACCAATAACTACGCAAGTGGCTTAAAGGCAGCACTCCGACAAGATCCAGATGTGATTCTAGTTGGGGAGATGCGTGACATCGAGACCATGTCAATCGCGATAACTGCGGCTGAAACAGGTCACCTTGTTTTAGGGACACTTCATACATCAAGTGCACCGACCACCATTAACCGAATTATTGATGTATTCCCTCCGGGGCAACAGCCACAGATACGTGTCCAGTTAGCTTCTGTATTAGTTGGGGTTATTTCTCAACGTTTATTTCCGACTACGGATAAAAAAGGCCGGAAAGCGGCAACTGAAATATTAGTAAATAACGCTGCCATTGCCAACCTTATAAGAAATGAAAAAATCCATCAAATTCAAAGCACGATGCAAACGTCACGCGCTCAAGGAATGCATACGCTTGAAATGAGTATCAGAGACCTATTGGATCGAAATGTAATCCAAAGAGAAGCTGCTTCGCAATACCTGCATGAAAAGATGATGATGAATGGCTAGATTTAAATATAGTGGGCGGGATCGTAAAGGAAAACGGCAGGGAACACTAAACGCTGGTTCTAAGTGGGAAGCGATGGAAAAGTTGAAAGAAGAGGGAATTAGGGTAATTGAAATGACTCAAGTACCTGAGACCCTTATGACTAAAGACCTAACGCTTGGAACTCCAGTGAAATTGCAGGATTTTGTCATTTATTTAAGACAATTTTCGACTTTAATTAAAGCAGGGGTCACGGTTGTCGAAGCAACCTCGATTTTAGCCCATCAAACTGAGAGCAAAGCATTAAAGAAAGCCCTGCTGGATGTGGAACAGGAGATGAGGGAAGGGAATCCTCTTTCTGAAGCTGTGTCTAAACACAAGAAAATCTTTAATCAAATGTTTATTAACCTTGTTAAAGCAGGGGAAGTCAGCGGAAATTTAGATGAGACGCTGGATCGTTTGGCTGAGCATTTTGAAAAGCAACATTACACACGACAAAAAATTGTCTCTGCGCTTTCCTATCCGATAGCGGTTGGAATTATTGCTATTATTGTTGTTATTTTCTTACTTGTTGCCGTTGTCCCAACATTTGTATCGATGTTTGATGATATGGGTGGCGAACTGCCTGCAATCACCAAGTTTGTCCTGTCAGCAAGTACTTTTATGCAGTCTTTTTGGTGGATTGTTATATTGTTCATTTTTGCTTTGGTCTTTTTAATTACCTATATTAAAAAAAGTAATCAAACAAAATATTATTTTGATTATTTTTTGTTAAAGATGCCGATATTCGGTAATTTACTCCAAAAAGCGGCACTGGCACGGATGATGCGCACTCTCAGCTCATTGTTCTCAAGTTCAGTTCCCATTCTACAAGCGATGTCTATTGTAGAAAAAGTCGTTGAAAATGAAGTTCTAGCAAAGGTCATTCGAGAGTCACGAGATTCATTAGAGAAAGGTCGTTCCATGACAGAACCAATGGAGAGCCACTGGGCGTTTCCTCCATTGGTTACTCAAATGATTGCCATCGGTGAGGAAACTGGTGCTTTAGACGCAATGTTATCCAAAATTGCTGAATTCTATGAAAAAGAAGTAGAAAACGGAACAGATCGGTTAAAATCATTAATCGAACCAATAATGATAGTCTTTTTGGCAGGGTTAGTAGGAACTATAGTCACCTCCATCATGGTACCAATGTTTAGCATGTTCGACCAATTTCAACAAATGAATCAATAATCGACAAGAACACAAAAATTCTGAGAATATAGGACAAAATACTTAAAAACTTCATTTCTTTTCTTCGCCAATTAATGTATACTACAAGAGACAATATTACTAGGTTTATAGAACCATATAGGGAGATGAAATTAATGCGTCAAATGTTAAAAAATAGGCTAAAAGATCAAAAAGGATTTACATTAATTGAATTACTTGCAGTTATCGTTATTTTAGGGATACTTGCTGCTATTGCTGTTCCGTCTATTTTAGGAATAATCAATCATACTAAACAAGATGCACAAGTTGCAAATGCTCAGCAACTTGCCAATTCAGCACGGTTGGTCATTGCTGATGAAAAAAAGGAAATTACAACAAGTACAACAGCGAATGTAATTACATTAAAATATTTGGTCGAACATAATTATATAGAGGATTTAAAAGATCCAAATAAAAAAGGATATAATCCTGATACTACTGTAGTTAATGTTTATAAAGATAGTGCTGATTCAAATAAAATTAAATATGTTGTTACATTACAGCAACTTAATCCAGAATCCGGAGAGGTACCATACTTAAATGCAGCTACAAAAAAAGTTGGTACTGATAATATTGTAAAAGATGCCTCGGAATTAGTTAGAGATGATATAAAACTTCCATAATATGATAAAATTTATTTTAATTCTATACGGAGTAACATTAGGCTCTTTTTTTAATGTTGTTGGACTTCGAGTTCCTGTTAAAAAATCGATTTATACTCCCCGTTCTGCGTGTCCCACTTGTGGGCATCAGTTAAAAGCATACGAACTTATACCAGTAATTTCATACTTGCTTCAAGGAGGAAAATGCCGCGGCTGTAAGTCGCGGATTTCTCCTATCTATCCAATTTTTGAATTGCTTACTGGTTTACTATTTATGACAGCTCCTTTAGTTATCGGGTGGTCAGGAGAATTAGTAGTCGCTCTAACGCTAATCTCAATGTTTATGATTATCGTAGTATCAGATATTCACTATATGCTCATCCCTGATAAAATTCTAATCTGGTTTGCAGGGATTTTTTTATTGGAACGGATTCTTTGGCCGTTAAACCCATGGTGGGACAGCCTTTTGGGTGCCGTAACGGGATTTATACTTCTCCTTCTCATCGCTGTTGTCAGCAAAGGTGGAATGGGAGGCGGAGATGTTAAGCTGTATGCCTTACTTGGATTGGTAATAGGGTTTAAACTAGTCCTTTTGTCCTTCTTTCTTTCGACATTGTTTGGCGCTGTTATTGGCGGATTGGCATTGCTTCTTAAAATTGTGAACAGACGTCAGCCAATTCCATTCGGACCGTTTATTGCAGCTGGAACCTTAACCGCCTATTATTGGGGAACGGATTTAATTAATTTGTATATACATTTCCTTAACCAAGGATTTTAAATAAGGGGTTTTTTTACATGTCTTTTTCCCTTTTTACACCTAAAAACCGAATAATTAATCTGGTTTTAAATGATCATTCTATTCGCTTGCTAGAGTTAAAACAGGTGAATCCACCTTCTGCTCAGAGATGGAACGAGCGTTTTCTTCCCCCAGGTATTATCAGTGATGGGAAAATTACCGATATTGATTCCTTATCAAACATCCTGGAGGAGTGTATTGATGAATGGAAAATTCAAAGACGGCAAATTCGCTTTCTAGTACCTGATCCCCTTGTAATCATCCGGAAAGTTTCAATTCCATCTGAAATTCAAGATGATGAAATTCAGGGATATTTGTATCTAGAACTTGGCTCAAGTATTCACTTACCGTTTGAAGAACCCGTCTTTGACTTTTATCCATTAGAAAGTGATGGCAAAACACGGGATTTACTTTTATTTGTAGCACCGGAACAGCAGGTAATGGAGTATGCAAACTTACTTTCTAAGCTGAAGCTTAACCCGATTGCCGCAGATATTTCTCCACTTGCACTGTACCGACTGTATCATCAACTTGATAATACCAGTGCTAATGAGGTAATATTCTCTGTTCAATTTGATTTGACCAGTGTGAACCTTTGTATTTTTGAAAAAAATGTGCCGCTTGTTATGCGTCAATTTCCTTTACCGTTTAATGTAGATATTTGGGATGTCAAAAAAGACTTAACAGGCAAATTGGTATTTAAGTATACCGGTGAGGCGGAAGAGTTAGTGATTCAGTTTGAGGATATATTTAGAGAGATTAGTAAATTAAGCGACTTCTACCGATATACACTTAACAATGAAAAAAGTGATATTACAAAGTTTTTACTGAACGGTGATCATCCGATGCTTCAAGCAATTTATGATGAAATGATTGAGAGATTGGATGTACCTGTTGATAAGATTTCTCTTGAAACAGATTCTAAAGGAAAAAAAGAAAATCTACCTCCTAGTCAATTACTGTCTTTAGGACTGGCATTAAAAGGGGTGCAATAATGTTAGTAGAAATTAACCTGCTTCCCCAAAAGGAACCGAAAAAGATCGGCTTTATCATTACTTTATCTAGTTTAGTTGCATTGCTGATACTTGTTGGTGCATTTTACCTCTGGCAAACCAATGCTGCCAAAAATGAAATGGCATCATTAGATAGACAAATTACGATGACAAAGAGGATTACTAATAATGAAAATAAAAGTGCAGAAACAGCTGCTGCTACTAGTTCTGTTAGTCAATTAAAGAGTGCGATTGAATGGGCTAATGAATATCCAATTCAGACACTTCCTGTCATGCGCCATCTGACATCATTGTTACCAGAGCGTGGCTTTATTCAGAACTTTGCCTACACGGAGGCTGGGACTATATCACTAACAGTTCAATTTGATAGTGCTAGAGAAGCTGCGTACTTTTTAGATAATCTTAATGAATCAAAATGGATTGAAGAATCGAGTTTGAGTTCGTTAACTGCTGCAGCGAATGAACAATCGACAAGTGACAGTGCAGCTGCATCAACTAGTCAAACGAATCCATCGAATTCTTCAACAGATTCAACAACCCAAACAACGACACAAACAAATCAATCAGATATGAATCAAACTGGGACGAATCCGAATTCAACTACCAATTCTAGCAGTGAAACAAATTCACCATCTGGAACAACTGGTGAGCAAACAACTGCCACTACCTCGACACCAAATACCAATTCGACCAATACCTCTAAGACTGCAGCCAGCAGTGCAACGGGTAAGAAAGAAAAGGATAATATCCTTCCGCGCTATACAGGTCAATTTGAATTAAAGTTGAATAAAGAAGTGGTAAAGAAAAATACGCAAAAGAGCAAGAACATTGAGGAAGGAGTGACTGAATCATGAAACTCCGTTTCTCAAAAAAACAAGGACTAATAATTGGTGCGGTCACTCTTATACTGATATTATTCATTGTTTATGCTCAATTCTTTAAACTAGCTCCTTTAAAAACAGACTTGGATCTCAAGCAGCAGTCACTTGAGTCTGAACAAAAACTTTTAGAAATCGTTAGTCAAAAAAATGCAGAAGAAACGCAAAAAACTTCTGAAGGTACGAAGGAGTTACAGAAAAAGCTGCCTGTAAAGCCGTTACAGGAACAGCTAATTTTAGACTTAGAGAAAGCAGAAACCATTTCTGATAGTAAGATTAGTTCAATGAGTTTTTCAAAAGACGTGGATGTGAGCACTGCTACTGCTGACCAAACAAATGCTGAAAATGCTAATGGTCAACAAACTACAACTGACACTGCACAAGCTGCAGCAACACAGGACACAACGGCACAACAAACAGCCTCTAGTCAAACTACGGGCATGAAAAAAATGACCATCTCATTGAGTGTTGAATCACCAAACTACAAGAAATTAGAAAAGTTTATTGAAACACTCGAATCGTTGAAACGGATCATCGTGGTTGAATCTATCAGTTATTCAGGCGGCCAAGAGATCACAAGTTTAGACCAAGAAGATCAGCCGTTAACCTACAGTCTGACAATTTCTGCATTTTACATGCCAACTTTAGATGATTTAGCAGGAGAATTACCAAAAATCGATGCACCCAAACCAGCTGGCAAAGACAACCCACTAAGCCAATTCTCTGCCACAACTGACACACAGCCATAATTATCACCATGCCAAACTAATAAATAATTTGGCGAAAGTCTACGATAACAAGACGACAAAAGTCTTGTTATTTTTTTTTGTCTTTATGATAGGATGAAGCCAATGACTCATCGGAAGAGAGAGGAGTACGGTTTCGTGGACAAGCCCAATAATGGCAATACAATTAAGATCAAATTAAATGGAGAAAACCCGCCCATTCAAGAAGTTCCTCCAAAAAATGAGGTTGAAACTAACAGTGATCCAATTCCAAGAGTAATAAAAATAAATACCGAGCATACAGAATCAGAATCTGATGTTAATAGTGAGACGGCGGCATCCCAAGAATCGGTTGACGAAAGCTTTGATTGGATTATTCCTGAGTCCTCAGACCAAGACATTGGGGAGCTCAAAATTATACCGAGTCCAACGAGCAAAAAAACGTCCCTGCCGAAAATAACATCATTCACATCGAATATCAAAAAGAAAAATGGCCGTCCATTAGGATCCATCTTAATTTCTGCAGCATTCGCTATATTAATTGGAACAACAATTGGTGTTGTGATGCTGAAGTTAGTTATCACATCACCAACTGAGAAGACGGTGACAACAGTACCAACTGAGGTCACAGACAAGCCTGCCAGCAGCAATAAAACGAAAACAGCAGAAGCCAAAAATACTTCATCTGCCTCCATCTCCCAGTTAACGACCTATGTCATTCAAGGCGGTGTTTTTTCTTCAGATTCTGGAGCAAAAGCCACTTCAGATAATTTATCTTCGAAAAATGTTCCATCTCAAACAGTCGAAATGGATGGCAAGTATTTTTTATTTCTAGGTGTTGCAGATTCGATTGAAGGAGCAAAGGCCTTAGGGGCGCAGTATAAAGAAGACGGGATTGAAGACGTATTTGCTAAGCCATTGTTATTAGACGAAAAAAAGTTCTCTGGTATCACGGATAAAGAAAAGACCTTTTTAAAAGCAGTACCGACTATTTATCGAACGATCTCTCTTACCACTTCAAATGCCCTTGTGACCAAGGAACTTTCCGAGGACGCAAGTAAAGTCCTTTCAGAAATAGAAGCACCGTTAAAAACCGTTGTGAAAAACGAAAAGATAAAAGATCTAAAAGCAGAATTGGTTAGTGCAAACGAAAAAGTAAAGGCGTTTCAAGAATCAAAAGACGTAAAAAATCTTAGTGACGCACAGCAGCATTTACTAAAATTCATGTCAGTATATTTTTCTAAGTAATCACTATCGACATTTTCCGGGAAATAAAGCCTATCAAATTCTTGGTAGGCTTTTTGCTTTCCAAAAAAAAGAAAAAATCTGCATAATTTTACAAATTCCATCAAAATTTAATGATATAAAAATTGTTTGAGACTATAATTTCTGATAGGATTGAATTGTATCTCCCTAATACGTACCATAAAGGTAAGGTGATCGAATGCAGAACCTCATTTTAGCCTCTTCTTCTCCACGGCGAAAAGAACTTCTAGAAACTCTCCGTTTAACATTCGCGATCTCAAGTAGTGAAGTTGATGAAAGTTTTGACCCAGCTCTCGCTCCAAAAGATGTAGTAATGGAGTTAGCCGACCGGAAGGCACAGACCGTTTTTAAAGAAAACCAGGATGCCTTTGTGATTGGCTCGGACACCATTGTTGTTGCGAATAATCAAATCTTAGGAAAGCCCGCAGATGAAGCAGAAGCGTTTACCATGTTAAAAAGCTTGTCAGGTCGTCAGCATGAAGTTTTTACAGGTGTTTCAATTGTGTCGAAAACAGGGACAACAAAGTTTTATGAAAGAACAGAAGTTTGGTTTTGGGAGTTAACAGACGACTTAATACGGGCGTATGTAAAAAGTGGTGAACCGCTTGATAAAGCAGGTGCATATGGCATTCAGCAGCTCGGAAGTATGCTTGTCAAAAAAATAAATGGAGACTATTTTGCGGTTGTCGGACTGCCTGTTTCACGATTGGTAAGAGAATTGAAAAAGGCAGGCTACCAGTTGCCGTATTAAACTTTTTTGTTTATTAACTCCCTTAATAAGGGGAGGAAAAAAAGTGTCCACTAATACATTAATGATCCGTGATTTCCCTCAAGACGAAAGACCCAGGGAGCGGTTTGTTCAACATGGCCCACAAAGCTTATCGAATCATGAACTAATCGCTATTTTGCTGCGAACCGGAACAAAAGATGAATCGGTCCTGCAATTATCGAACCGGCTGTTAACTCATTTTGAAGGGTTACGTCTTTTAAAAGCAGCTACTTTAGAAGAAATGACCGAGATCAAAGGGATTGGTTCTGCCAAGGCCATCCAAATCCTCGCCGCCGTCGAAATTGGCAGAAGGATTTCAAACCTCGACTATAAGGACCGCTATGTCATCCGCTCCCCTGAAGACGGAGCAAAGTATGTCATGAATGATATGCGCTTTCTTTCACAAGAGCATTTTGTGTGTTTATACTTAAACACAAAGAACCAAGTCATTCATAAACAAACCATTTTCATTGGCAGCTTAAATGCCTCAATCGTGCACCCAAGGGAGGTATTTCGCGAGGCGTTAAAGAGGTCTGCCGCCTCCATTATTGCGGTCCATAACCATCCCTCCGGAGACCCGGCTCCAAGCCGTGAGGACATAGAGGTGACAAAGCGTCTGGTCGAATGCGGAAAGATTATTGGCATTGATTTACTCGATCATTTGATCATCGGTGAAAATAAGTTTGTGAGTTTGAAGGAAAAAGGTTATTTATAAACTATGATTTTATTTGACGTTGAGTTATAATAATGGTTATGATTTTTTAGGACTTCTTAAAGATTAAACTAGATAAATATTAGGAAAATAGACATGATAGTAAGGTGAATATCTATCTATTGGTGTTTTTGCATTCGGTTCAGAAAGGGAGATACAAAACTATGTTTGGAATTAGAGCAAGAGATCTTGGAATTGACTTAGGGACAGCAAATACCCTTGTATATGTAAAAGGAAAAGGAATTGTCCTGCGTGAGCCCTCCGTTGTGGCGATGCAGACTGATACAAAAAACATTGTCGCGGTAGGAAACGACGCGAAAAATATGATTGGACGGACGCCGGGAAATATTGTGGCACTAAGGCCGATGAAGGATGGCGTCATCGCTGATTTTGAAACCACTGCGGCCATGATGAAATACCATATTCGTCAAGCACAAAAAAGTAAAAACGTGTTTACTGGGAATCCTTACGTTATGGTCTGTGTGCCTTCCGGGATTACTGCAGTTGAAGAACGTGCTGTCATCGATGCAACGAAACAAGCTGGGGCTAAAGATGCGTATACGATTGAAGAGCCGTTCGCAGCAGCAATTGGTGCCAATTTACCAGTTTGGGAACCAACCGGCAGCATGGTGGTTGATATTGGCGGGGGAACTACTGAAGTCGCCATCATTTCATTAGGCGGCATCGTTACAAGTATATCCATTCGAGTAGCTGGCGATGAAATGGACGATTCGATTATTACTTATATTCGAAAAAATTATAATTTGATGATCGGTGACCGTACAGCGGAAACTATTAAAATGGAGATTGGCTCGGCAGGGGACGCTGAGGGTGTCGACAATATGGAAATTCGCGGCCGAGACTTATTAACCGGCCTGCCAAAGACGATTGAAATCACGGCCAAAGAAATTGCTGGAGCATTAAGAGATACCGTCTCTGCGATTGTCGAGGCAGTCAAGAATACATTGGAAAAAACACCACCTGAACTTGCGGCAGATATTATGGACCGCGGGATTGTTCTAACCGGCGGCGGTGCATTACTCCGCAATTTGGACAAGGTTATTAGTGAAGAAACGAAAATGCCGGTGCTGATTGCTGAGAATCCGCTTGATTGTGTGGCCATTGGGACAGGAAAAGCATTGGATCATATTCATTTATTTAAAAATAAATCAAGAGATTCACGTTAATGTAGATTGTGCTATTCGGCACATAAGGATTATTCAAATGAAAAAAACGATACTTTTTATCTAGAAAAAAATAGAGGTGTATAATCATGCCACAGTTCTTTCTGAATAAACGTCTGATTATTTTGCTTGTCAGCATCATTGTTCTCGTGGCATTGATTGGGTTTTCTTTAAGGGAGAGAAGTAAACTATCCTGGCCGGAGCAATTTCTAAAAGATACCACCGGCTGGGTTCAATCCCTGGTTTCAAAGCCTACTCATTTTGTGACAGGCTTTTTTGAAAATCTCCAGGATTTGCAAAATACATACGATGAGAATAAAGAACTAAAATCGCGGGTCGAAAATCTTGTCAATCTTGAAGCACAAGTACAAGAACTGAAACAGGATAATAAAGAATTACGTGACATTCTCGGTGAAAAAAGAACCCTGAGAGACTTCAAACCATTACCAGCTACCGTAATTGGCAGAAACCCTGATCGTTGGCATGAAATGATTATTATCGACAAAGGCAAACTAAACGGCATCAAGAAAAATATGGCTGTTGTTACGGCAACCGGCTTGGTTGGTAAAGTTAAAAATGTAACACAATTTAGTTCAACCATCCAACTATTAAGTGCGATGGATCCAAAAAATCGTATATCTGCTGTTGTGCAGGGCAAGAAAGATGTTTATGGATTTGTCCAAGGATTTGATGACAAACGGAAATTATTATTAATTAAGGCAATACCATCCGGTGAAAAAATTGAAAAAGGGCAAAAAGTGATCACTTCTGGCCTAGGCGGCGTTTTTCCGAAAGGGTTGCTGATTGGTAAAGTGGTTGACGTAAAGCCCGATCAGTATGGATTAAATCAAACGGCCTTAGTGCAGCCTGGTGCAGACTTTTATGATATTGAAAATGTCATTGTCATAAAAAGATTAATGACCCAGCCAGTGAATATGGAATCAACAGATGGGAAGGAGAAAGATTTGTGAGAAAATTCCTTCTTCCTCTTTTATTTCTATTGCTTTTTATTGTAGAAAGTCTTTTTGTGGAGTATTTACCCGAAAAGGTTTTCGGGTTTGAACGAATATTTGTCCCACACTTTCTTTTTATTGCTATTTTGTTTTTAACGATTTTTGTCGGAAGAAAACATGGAATTATTTATGCGGCTATTTTTGGACTTTTATATGATGTCGTATACGTTGAAATTATCGGGATTTACTTTTTCCTATTTCCATTTATCTCTTATTTGGTTTATAAACTATTGCAGGTTTTACAAGCCAATCTTATTACGGCCTTTCTTGCGGCCATCTTCGGTGTCTCACTACTAGAGATTGGTGTGTATGAAATGAACTATTTAATCCATGTTACAGACCTGGATTTTATCGGCTATATGAACTTGCGTTTTTACCCAAGCCTTATCCTAAATGCTGTTGTTACACTCATTGCTGCCTACCCATTAAAGTGGCTTTTTGAGAAACATTCAGAAGCAATAAGAGCTGAATGATTTTTCATTAAAAAAGAGGAGAATGGACGCATCGTGTCGAAATTTTATTAGGATAGTATGACTATTGATTCGAAATAGGTAAGAGGAGTCATATTCCTCTCGAATGGACTTGTTTCGAAATTGCTTTCTTATTATGAGGTGAAAAATTCTCCATGAAAAAACGGCAAAATGTTACAATAAAAGGGACGAAGGAAGGACTTGTCCTTCATCTTGATGATAGTTGTTCTTACGATGAATTAAAAAAGGAACTTGATTATAAACTTTCAGCCAACTCCAGTACACAGGATGAGCGTCATTTAACCTCTGTCAAAGTGGAAATAGGTAACCGCTATTTAACCGAACCACAGCGGGAAGAACTAAAAGAATTAATTCGCCAAAAAAAGAATTTTGTTGTGGATGAAATTGAATCGAATGTAATTACTAAGGATGAAGCTGAGGAATTAATAGCCGAAACAGAGGTGATGACTGTTTCGAGAATTATTCGTTCCGGACAAGTCCTCGAAGTTCCTGGTGACCTGCTGTTAATTGGCGATGTCAATCCAGGCGGGACAGTCATTGCAGGTGGAAACATCTTTATCATGGGAACGTTAAAGGGAATCGCTCATGCAGGCTGCTATGGCAATGATGAAGCAATCATTGCTGCATCTAGTATGAAGCCCTCTCAGCTTCGAATTAGTGATTGCTTAAATAGTGCACCAGACAGCCTTCAAAGCAATGAAAAGCGGGAAATGGAATGCGCATACATCGATGAAAACCGTCAAATCATTGTTGATAGATTACAAGTATTAATCCAATTAAGACCTAATTTAACGAGATTAGAAGGGGGACATTAAAGTGGGAGAGGCAATCGTAATTACATCCGGTAAGGGTGGAGTAGGGAAAACAACAACTTCTGCTAATATCGGCACATCATTAGCCCTTCAAGGAAAAAAAGTATGTTTAGTAGATACTGACATCGGTCTTCGTAACTTGGATGTGGTCATGGGACTTGAAAATAGAATTATTTATGATCTTGTCGATGTGGTTGAAAAAAGATGCAAAATCCATCAAGCTCTTGTAAAGGATAAACGTTTTGATGGTTTATTATATTTATTGCCTGCAGCACAAACCGTTGATAAATCTGCTGTGAAGCCAGAGCAAATGAAAGAACTTATCATCGAATTAAAGCAGGACTACGATTATATAATTATAGATTGCCCAGCCGGTATTGAGCAGGGGTTCCAAAATGCCGTGGCTGGGGCTGACAAGGCGATCGTCGTCACAACACCAGAGGCTTCTGCTGTCCGTGATGCGGACCGGATTATTGGTCTTCTGGAGAAACAGCCGAATATGGAATCTCCTAAATTAGTGATCAACCGGATTCGAAATCATATGGTGAAGAATGGGGATATGCTCGAGATTGATGAGGTTACTCAGCATCTTTCCATCGAACTCATCGGTATTGTTGCTGATGATGATGAAGTAATTAAAGCTTCGAATCATGGGGAACCGATTGCCCTTAATCCGAATAACAAAGCATCGATTGCCTACCGAAATATTGCCAGGAGAATTCTTGGCGAATCCATCCCGCTGCAGTCACTCGAAAATGCAGACAAAGGAATGTTTACCAAAATTAAAAAGTTTTTTGGTGTGCGTTAAAATAAAGCTGCTATATATTCAGCCTGTCCACTCACTTGTGGACAGGTTGTTTTATTTTTAAGACATACTCTTTCATTCACCCTCATAGACTTGTACAAATTAGTGTGAAAAGGGTGGATGGAAATGGCGCGGTCTACACCGGAAGAAATTCGGCGACGAATCGCCAAGCGAAAAAATGATAATGGCACTACATCTGTAAAAAGTCCCGACCGCCAGATTGAATGGCCTAGTGACGATGAAAAATATGGCTTTCATCAGTATACCCCTCCAGGAGGGAGTGACGGCGATGATGGACATCCATTATTTAAGAAGGAAGTTTTCTTTTTCAAAGTTTTATCTTCAGTCCTCCTGTTTTTAGTGATTGCGATATTATTTCGGAACCATTCCACTGCCTTTGATCCAGCAAGAGCTTTGGTGACTAAAACAATGGACCAGGATTTTAAGTTTGCAACTGTATCAAACTGGTACGAAAGCAAATTTGGGAAACCTTTAGCCCTCTTGCCTTTTTCGGATAAAGATCAAACGGAGAAAAAAGAGGTGGCAGAAACTGAGTTTTCCGTTCCAGCAATGGGAAAAATCCTCGAAAACTTCGAAAAGAACGGGCAGGGAATTATGATTGAAACGGGAAAAGGGGCGTCCGTACAAACAATTAATGAGGGCTTTGTGATGTCTGCAGGTGTAAAAGAAGGTCTAGGGAAGACAGTCGTCGTTCAACATGCCGATAAAACGGAAACATGGTATGGAAATTTAGATAAAATCGACGTTAAATTATATGAGTATGTTGAAAAACGACAAGTAGTTGGCACCGTCTCTGGATCCACAGGTGAGGATAAAAGCAAAGGTAAATATTACTTTGCCATTAAAAAAGATGATAAATTTATCGACCCAATTCAGGTGATTGACTTTGAATAGAGCCATAAATTTACTACGACTAATTACTATTCATCCATTGTTATGGATTGTCATTGCACTTTCAGTTGCCACAGCTCATTTCCTTGAGGTTTGCTTATTACTTGGGATCATTTTCATTCATGAATTGGGGCATGCTGCTGCGGCTTCTTTTTTTTCATGGAGAATCAAAAAAATCACCCTGCTGCCGTTTGGCGGGGTTGCTGAAATGGATGAGCATGGCAATCGCCCGTTAAAAGAAGAGATGATTGTCGTTCTAGCAGGGCCGCTCCAGCATGTGTGGATGGTGGCCTTAGCCTATGGATTGGTTAGCATGGATCTGATATCTGTGGACCTATTTCACTTGTTTTTTAGCTATAATCTAATGATATTCGTATTCAATCTCTTTCCTGTTTGGCCGCTTGATGGCGGGAAACTGGTATTTTTACTGCTTTCCTTAAAAAGTTCCTTCCCGAGCGCCCATCGCTTAACGCTTATCCTTTCCTTGGTTAGCTTGTCGATCTTTTCGCTGGTTATTGTGGCAGCAGCTCCAACCCATATTAATGTCTGGGTCATCATCGCCTTTCTTTATTTTTCGCTCTACCATGAGTGGAAGCAGCGCCGCTTTATTTTTATGCGATTTTTATTGGAGCGCTATTATGGGAAGAAATCAAGTCTGCAAACTTTGAAACCAATTGAGGCCAATGAAGAGGATTTACTTATTCACGTTTTAGAAAAGTTTCAACGCGGCTGCAAACATCCAATCATCGTCGAAGCCGATGGCAAGGAAAAAGGGATGCTAGATGAAAACGAGCTCTTACACGCCTACTTTACCGAAAAACGCCTAACCGACAAAATCAGCGACCTTCTCTTTTCTTATTATTAATACTATGCTGATAGGAGCGGAAGGCGCGAGACTCCTGCGGGAGGACGGGGCAGGGGAGACCCCGCAGGCGCTTTAGCGCCGAGGAGGCTCCCCGGACCGCCCGCGGAAAGCGAAGCGCCTGGAGCGGAAATCAACTAGCAAGTTTATCATGGCCCATTAAAAAGGTATAATAAGAAGAAAAAAGTGAGGTCGCTTGTTTGGAAACATTAATAGTTAACTACAACTCACGGGAAAAGCGATTGGCTTATATAAAGGATAACCGTGTGGAAAATATCGTCTTTGACCGGCCAGAACATCAATCACTGGTCGGTAATATTTATTTTGGGACAGTGACGAAAGTATTGCCCGGCATGAATGCAGTGTTCATAGATATTGGCGAGGAGAAAAATGCGTATTTACACCGGGATGTTCTTCCTTCATATCTCCAATCCACTGATAAACAAAAAAACGTCAGCTCGTTCGTCCATCAAGGGGAAAAAATGCTTGTTCAAGTCGACAAGGATGCAACCGGCACGAAAGGTGCTCGAGTAACGGGGATTGTTGAAATCTCAGGGACAAACCTTATTTACATGCCAAAGGGTCGGTATGTCGCCGTTTCAAAAAAAATTGCTGATGACAAACAGCAAGCAACCCTACGGCGAATTGGCAGTCACTTAAAAACAGACGAAGAAGGGATGATTTTTCGAACCTCCTCCCTTTCAAGTACCGAAGAAGAAATACACACTGAACTAACCAATCTGCGCGAACAATATCAACAACTGCTACAGAAAACAACAGGATTAAAAAAGCCAGGGATTGTTTTTCAAAAAGATACTTTCATCGAAATGATTTTGGATAAGGTAGGGAAAATGTCAGACGGAGAGGTAATCGTCGATGACTTATCACTAAAGAAGCTGGCTGAGAAGCAGAATCAGCGGGTTAAACATAGTTACTACAGCGGTAAAGAGAATATATTTTCAGTACATAAGATCGAGCAAGAAATTGATAAAGCTCTCAAACGAATGGTCTGGCTTGATCAAGGCGCCTACCTGATTTTTGATGAAACGGAAGCACTGACGATTATTGATGTGAACACAGGTAAATTTTCCGGGAAGACGGATTATCAGGAAACCGTGTTAAAAACGAACCAGTTGGCTGCGAAGGAAGTCGTGCGTCAGCTGCGTCTGCGCGATATTGGCGGAATCGTCCTCATCGATTTTATCGATATGAAACGAGAAAAGGACAAGCAGGCTATTTATGCACTTATCGAATCGGAATTAGCCAAAGATCAAAAAAGAACAAAAATCATTGGCTTTACGCCGTTAGGAATTCTTCAACTAACACGAAAGAAAACGAAGGTTACTCTATCAGAGGCACTCGAGGTGAAGTGTCCAGTTTGTGATGGGACCGGCCGGATTCTCAGTCCAGAAACGGTAGGCTTTCGACTTGAACGAGAGCTATTAGAGCACCGCTATTCTGAATTTGAAGCTGTCCTGGTGGAAACGACCGCTGAAGTGAAAGAACAGCTGCTAGGGCCAAATGAAGCCTACAGGGAAGCATTAGAAGAGCTCTTACATCTAAAGTTATTTTTCTCCATTCAGTCGTCTGACCGCCATTATTATGTGATAAAACAGTTTGGCAATGAAAATGAGATTGCTTCAAAAGGATTGGATGATAAATGATCTTTCTAAAATTCTATTGACACTTTTGCCTAGAATATGTTAGGATTTTAATGTTATGTTTGTAGCGCACCCGTGCTACAACCGCACAGAACAGGTCTTAAGTCTTTAACTAAGTTTAAAGCGCCTGTGTATGGCGAGTCTGAGTTTATAAGGAGGTGCAGTTCATGTACGCAATTATCGAAACTGGCGGTAAGCAATTGAAAGTTGAAGAAGGCCAAGCTATCTACATCGAAAAATTAGATGTTGAAGCTGGTGAAACAGTTACTTTTGACAAGGTTCTTTTCGTTGGCGGTGAAAACGTAAAAGTAGGTTCTCCTGTTGTTGCAGGTGCTACAGTTACAGCTAAAGTTGAAAAACAAGGCCGTCAAAAGAAAATCATTGTTTTCAAGTACAAGGCGAAGAAAAACAACCGTAAGAAGCAAGGTCATCGTCAACCTTACACTAAAGTAGTCATCGAAAAAATCAACGCGTAAGGTGTTGGATCATAGATGATTAACATTACGATTTATCGTACTGAGTCCGGAACGATTCATTCATTCGAAATGAGCGGACATGCATTGTTTGCAGATCGTGGGAAAGACATTGTTTGTGCAGGCGTATCAGCCGTATCTGTTGGTGCGATTAATGCGGTCCATGAACTAACTGGTGTCACTCCTGATCTGGAACATCGAGCAGATGGTTTTCTCCGCTGTGTGATTCCGGAAGGTCTTCCAGAAAACACGCAAGAGAAAGTGCAAATTCTTCTCGAAGGGATGGCTGTTTCATTACGGGCGATTGAAGAAGAATACGGAAAGCACATAAAGATTACCTTCAAAAAGCAGGAGGTGGAATAAATGTTATTAAAATTAGATCTTCAGTTGTTTGCATCTAAAAAGGGTGTAGGTTCTACAAAAAACGGACGTGACTCTATCGCAAAGCGCCTTGGTGCTAAGCGTGCAGACGGACAATTCGTAACTGGTGGTTCAATCCTTTACCGTCAACGCGGTACAAAGATTTACCCAGGTGAAAACGTTGGCCGTGGAGGCGACGATACTCTTTTTGCAAAAGTTGACGGCGTTGTAAAATTTGAACGTGTCGGCCGTGATCGCAAAAAAGTGAGCGTTTATCCAGTAGCTCAAGAAGCTTAAGGATTCTTTGAAAACTCTAACCTGATTGGTTAGAGTTTTCTTTTTTCCAGCGAATTTTTCCTTCCATATTATACTTCGGGAAACGCTACGTAGATGCTTCTTTTTGCCTCTAAATAACTTTCATCACAAAATAAGCTTACTCATGGTTCATTTTTTGATATACTATCAGCAAACTAGTGTTGTGACACTTAATGTGGGAGTGTACGTATGGAGAAAGATTGGGATATTGTTGAAGTGTTGCGGCATGCTCGGCATGATTGGTTAAATAGGCTTCAATTAATAAAGGGGAACTTGGATTTAAATCGAATCGACCGGGCAAAAGAGGTCATCGATGAAATCATTATCGAAACGCAGCACGAGTCAAAACTTTCGAATTTGAAAATGCCTTTGTTTGCCTCACTCTTGTTAAAATCGAATTGGGAGAATCCTTCCTTTAAACTTGAATATGAAGTCCTTCATGATCAGAAAGTAGATCAAATCAATGAGGAGCTTTTGACAAAGTGGACATCCCATTTATTTACATGTTTAAATGAGACGATCGAAGCCTTTCAGGAAAATCATTTATCCGTAACAATAGACCCGGAATCAAAGGGGATTCGTTTCTTTTTTGATTTTAGCGGGATAATAATAAAAAGCGAAGTAATCACTGAATTCCTATCCAAACCATTTAGTCTACTCGACATCGTGGTCAAGGACTTATCAGAAAGTGAATTCGCATTAGAAGTATATATACCCTTTCAAAAAAGTAGGAAAAGTTAAGACGCTTTTCGTGACATTTTTTGATTTGAATTGCAGACTGGAGGAATAAGATGTTTGTTGATCAAACGAAGATTTATGTAAAAGGCGGAGACGGCGGTAACGGAATGGTCGCGTTCCGTAAAGAAAAATATATACCCAAAGGCGGTCCAGCAGGTGGGGATGGCGGGAAAGGTGCCAATGTTGTTTTTGAAGTAAATGAAGGCTTGCGCACATTAATGGATTTCCGTTATCAGCGTCATTTTAAAGCACCACGCGGGGAGCATGGCATGTCCAAAAACCAGCACGGAGCCGGTGCAAAGGATATGATTGTCAAGGTCCCGCCTGGAACAGTGGTGATTGATGCCGAGACGAAAGAAGTGATTGCAGATTTAGTTGAAAATGGACAACAAGCAATTATTGCCAGAGGCGGCCGTGGCGGGCGCGGAAATTCACGATTTGCCACCCCGGCTAACCCTGCGCCGGAGCTTTCTGAAAATGGAGAACCAGGTCAAGAGCGGGAAGTAATCCTTGAATTAAAACTGCTTGCTGATGTGGGTCTTGTTGGATTTCCTAGCGTAGGGAAGTCAACGCTTTTATCCGTTGTATCATCGGCAAAACCGAAAATTGCGGAGTATCATTTTACAACGATTGTTCCGAATCTTGGGATGGTCGAGACAGAAGATGGGCGCAGTTTTGTCATGGCGGACCTTCCGGGTTTGATTGAAGGGGCTAGTGAAGGTATAGGCTTAGGTCATCAATTCTTGCGTCATATTGAACGGACAAGGGTAATTGTTCATGTCATTGATATGTCTGCGATGGAAGGCAGGGACCCATTCGAGGACTTCCAGACCATCAATCGTGAATTAAGTGAATATAATTTGCGCTTGACTGAGCGTCCGCAAATTATTGTCGCCAATAAAATGGATATGCCGGAAGCCGAGGAAAATTTGAAAAAGTTTAAAGAACAGCTCGATGAGGATTATCCGATTTTCCCAATTTCAGCCGTAACTAGAAAAGGTCTTCGTGAATTATTGTATGCTGTTGCTGATAAGATTGAGGAAACACCTGAATTTCCACTTGAGCATAATGAAGAAGATGAAACAACGGGTGTGCACCGTGTTCTTTATAAGCATGAGGCAGAACCAGAAGCATTTAAAATTACAAGAGAACCGAATGGCACATTTGTCGTATCTGGTGAAAAGACAGATAAGCTCTTTAAGATGACAGACTTCTCGAGAGAAGAATCTGTTCGCCGTTTTGCACGTCAACTTCGTGGTCTCGGTGTAGATGAGGCCTTGAGGGAAAGAGGAGCAAAAGACGGGGATATTGTGAAATTAATGGAGTTTGAATTTGAGTTTATTGAGTAGAAGAGAACGTGTCCTAAAGAGAGTAAGGTAGAGTGATAAAATGGATAAAAAATTTTACTTAGTACGTGAAGATGTTTTGCCGGAAGCCATGAAAAAAACAATAGATGTGAAGGAAATGCTGGAAAGAGGGAAGTCAGAATCCATTGCGGAAGCTGTTCAAAAAGCAGATTTAAGCAGAAGTGCCTTTTATAAATACAGAGATACTGTTTTTCCGTTTTCAACCATAAAAAAAGAAAAGATTATCACGCTTTTCTTTCATTTGGAAGATCGCTCAGGTACGCTGTCACACTTGCTCAGTGTTGTTGCAAACTCAGGCTGCAATATTGTCACCCTTCACCAGACGATTCCGTTGCAAAGCAGAGCAAATGTAACACTCTCATTAAACACTTCAAACATCACGATGGAAATAGATAAGTTACTTGAGGAGCTTAGGAAACTCGAATTTGTAGAGAAGGTAGAAGTGCTGGGAACAGGTGTGTAGGACAATCTACCACCGGCTCTCAGCTCTCTTTTTATAAAATAAGGAGTGGGGAAAACAGTGAAAGTTGGATACTTAGGACCAAAAGCTACATTCACAGAATTAGCTGTAAAAAAGGTATTTCAAGAATATGAACTTGAGCCCTATCAAACAATTCCTGCAAGCATGGATGCCATAGTTGATAAAGAAGTAGACTTGGCTGTTGTTCCAATTGAAAATGCGCTAGAAGGCTCAGTGAACATTACACTCGATTATTTAACACAAGAAGTCCAAATACCCATTATTGGTGAAATCACCTTGCCGATCAAGCAGCATTTGATGGTACATCCAGATAATCAGGAAAATTGGCAGGATATCAGCAGGGTGTATAGTCACTCCCATGCTATTGCCCAATGTCATAAATTTTTACATACCCATTTAAAAGGTGTCCCATTCGAAAGCGTCTCATCAACAGCGGCAGCAGCATTAATGGTAATGGAACACCCTGATTTGAAAATTGCAGCGATTGCCAATGAACTCGCCGCAAAGGAATACGGGTTATCGATTGTAAAAAGAAATGTCCACGATTTTGATTATAACCATACGCGATTTGTTGTTCTTTCCGAGAAAGAACTTGATTTTCAGAAGATTAGTGAATCAACCCATTATAAAACAACGCTGATGGTTACACTTCCATCAGACCAGGCTGGAGCTCTTCATCAGGTATTATCTGCCTTTGCTTGGAGAAAATTGAATTTATCAAAGATTGAATCAAGACCCATGAAAACTGGGATTGGCAATTACTTTTTCATTATTGATCTCGAGATGAAATTGGATGATGTATTGATTCCCGGAGCAATAGCAGAAATAGAAGCATTAGGCTGCGGTGTTACATTACTTGGCAGTTATCCATCTGTTTTGGTGAGTTTAGACTAAACAAAAAGGGACCCGATTTGAGGCCACTGCAATAAGGGTAAAAAACTTCTTTGTTATTATTAAAAAAGCGCCTAAATTTATGTCTTACATAAATCTAGGCGCTTTTTTCGATAAAATTGAGATTTCACCCCTTCTTTTACTGAGAAAAGGCATCCTTAAGCTTTATCATCCTTTTAACATTTACAACAAAGGCAGTTAAAAATGCCTGTATTCGCATACCAAATTGACCACGGTATTTTGCCCTGGTCATCCGGTGTGCATTCTTCAATTCAGCGTTTTTATGCTCAATAATGGATCGAACTCCTTTTCTTTGAAGATATTCATCAGATTCTAGATAAGCCATTTGTTGTTTATGCTCTTCAGATTTAATACTAATAGAATATGTTTTTTCTTTCGTATTGTTATAGCATCCTTCTCTTAAAGGACATTGTTTACAAATGTCAGTATCAAAGTAAAAGGTAAGGCATGGATTATTAGCTGTCCCTGTTCTTCCAGTTTTAGCTTTTCTAATACTCATATGCCCGGCAGGGCATATAACCTCATCATTTTCTTTGTCATATTGAAATTTATCTTCTTCGCGTGTTCCATACACAGCTGGACTTAAGGGTATAGAAGCTTTTATCTCTTCTGATTGGAGAAAGGTTAAATTGTCCTTTCTAGAATATGCTGTATCTGCAAGTACTTCATCAATCGATATTTGTAGTTCTGTTGATTTGTTCACCAAGGTTTGTAGCTGTTTTCCATCGTCTTCATTTCCAGGGGTTACATGAATTGCTGTGATAATTTCTTCTTCCGTCATAGCTATGTGGTTTTTATATCCATAAAAAGTTCTCGACTTAGATTTTCTTCCAAAACGTGCATCAGGGTCAACGGCAGATGCAATCCCTTTATGAGATAAAAGTCTCTCATCTTCAATAATTTGCTTTACGATGTTTATTTTATCAAGCAAGCTACCTTCGGCATCAGGAAGTTTTTCTTCTAGTAGATCCTTTAGCTCAGCTAAATATTGCAAAAGTTGTATCGCTTTTTCTTTATCTGTTCCCTCTAATTTTGGATATGTGGGAATCATTTTATAAAGATTGGAATACTGTTTCTTCAACCCTTTTAATAGACGGTTTGCTGCTTTTTTCAGAACATCTAACGGCTTATCCTTAGCTGCATTAGCTAGAGTATGAGTTGAATCAATTATCAGAGCCTGGGACTGAATTAATCCATTTTCTACACATTGTTTTACAATATGCTCTAAAACCCTTTCAACACGGTTGGCTCCAAGTCTATGTACACGGAATCGGCTTAATTGTGAAGAATCTGGCAAGGAATCCTCTGGATTTAATCCTAAGAACCACTTATATGCTAAATTGTATTGCGAATCCTCAATCACTCTTTCATCCGATAAATTGTACAGAAATTGAAGAAAAAGGAGACGGAACAACAATTCAGGCTCATTAGCAGGTCTACCGTAATATACACAATACGAATCTTTAACCAAATCATTAATAAAGGAAAAGTCTACCACTTCATGAACTCGTCTTAAAATATGATCCGCTGGCACAAAAGAATATAGTTCTGAATGAAAGGAAAGGCTTGATTGATTATGATTAAGTAACATTACATAAACTCCAATACAGGTAATTAATTTATCTTTATTTTAACAAAAAAACGCCCCGAAGGGCGTTTCTTGTAAAAAATGTAAGTGTTTTGCAGTGTCCTCGATTTTAGGGTCCTTTTTTTGTGAGGTTTTACTATGATTCAATTAGGAAGCCTTCTGCTTTTAATGCTTTTTCTGCTTCATCTAAGACTTGGATGCTAGATGCTGAAATCGTATGAAGGTGGATTCCCTCGGTTAGTTCAGATAGCAGGGCTGCTCTGGTCTTTTGTAAGTTTGCCATGAATTGTTTCACCTCTTGGCGATTAGAAACCATAATTGAGGCCGTCAAATCTCCATAAACCTTGTGTTCAATTTTGACATCCTTCACTAATACTCCATGGTCAACGAGCAAATTTAGTTCTTTTTCGGTGTCATCAGGTGAATGTCTGCAGGCGATTGTTCGTTCAAAGGAATAATTGCTAGTGTTTTGCTTTAAATAAATATACCCTTGGCTCGTTGCAATAATGGGTTCATTCTTTGCTTTAAGGAGTGTGATATCTCCGACAATCACTTGTCTGCTTACATTCGTTTGATTGGCCAATTCACTTCCTGTCACCGGGACAGGACTGTCTTTTAGTAGCTGTAAAATGAAGGACCTCCTTTCTTCTCCCAATATTTTTTTTTGCTCAACCATATAATTCCTCCTATTTTCTATTGCTGTTTCCCTATTTTAGCATAGTTTAAATTTTTTATATAACCGCAGCTGCCTCGAAGGCATGAACGATATTCACGATCCTCTCACCCAGTTCTACCACATCTTCCAAGCGCGTTGATTGACCGAAAGAAATACGGATAAATTCTTTTGCTTCGTCAGAGGTTAAACCTAGGGCTTGAGCCACTTTTGCGGGGGATTGCCTGCCGACTTGACAGGCACTGCCGGTTGAAATGGCAAATCCATGCCGATTGCATTCAAGCATCATCCATTGACCCTGAATACCAGAAATTCGGAGCCCGATGATATTGGCGAGCTGCTGAGAGGCATCGGCTGCTTGATATATTTTCACCTTTTCTTCAATCGGCTCAAGTGTTTTAATAAAAGCTTTCCGCAGTAATTCATATCTATTTAAATCCTCTGGCAATTTTGTAGTTATTTTCTGGGCAGCAACTGTCATCGCGGCAATGGCAGGAACATTTAAAGTGCCTGGACGAAATCCGCGTTCATGAGAACTGCCTGGAAAAAAAGGCTCCCATTTAAGCTGAGGATCGACGTATACTCCACCAATGCCTTTTGGGCCATAGATTTTATGACCTGAAAAAGTAAAACTGCTGACAAGTGGTGCTAGTCTTTTTATATCTATTTTTCCAAACGACTGAACAAAATCACTGTGGAAAAGGATTACGTTGTCCTTGCAAATCTTGGCAAGTTTATCGATTGGCTGGATGGTGCCAATTTCAGAATTCACATGCTGCAGGGTGAGTAAAATAGTTTCTCGCTTAATTGAATGGACCAACTGTTCTTGATCAATCAGGCCGTTTTCATTAAGCGGAAGCAGGGTGATTTCATATCCCGCTTCCTTTAATCTAGTTAGGACTCCATGGATGGATGAATGCTCCGCCATGCCTGCGATGATATGTTTCCCCTCTTTTTTAGTGGAGGACAATAATGCCTCGATTGCTAAAAAATTCCCTTCTGTCCCCCCACTTGTAAAGAACAGCCCATTTTTATCAATTCCCATTAAATTGGCCAATTCTTCGCGGCAGTTTTCAAGTAAGGCAGCTGATTGTCCACCTATATCGTGGAGACTGCTGGAGTTTCCAAAGTATTCTGTTGCCACTTTTACATATACCTCAGCTGCTTCTGTGTCTAGTGGTGTGGACGCAGCATAGTCAAAATATTTCATGATTCTTCTCCCATTCTTCTTATTTTAGGACGGGGTGTTTCTACTTTTCTATAAAAATACTTGTTTTTAGTTTAATTCTATGTAAATATATATGTCAAGACACCTGTTATGTCAGGAGGGTCAACATGACAAATGATGACGTATTAATAATTGGAAGTGGAATAGCCGCCATGCAGCTGGCTGTTCAGTTAGCTAGCCATTTAAATGTGAGGATACTCACAAAGGAAAAATTACGAACGGCCAATTCGTATCTTGCTCAAGGCGGGATTGCGGCTGCCCTGGGGAATAATGACCATCCCTCTAAGCACGTGGTCGATACACTTGAAGCGGGAAGATTTCACAACAATCGAGATGTGGTTCAGGAAATTATTACTGCGGCGCCGGAACTGATTAAGAATATGGCACGCGATGGCGAGATTTTTGATAAAAATCAACAGGGTGAATTGTTTCTTGGGATGGAAGGGGCACACAGTGAAAAGCGAATAGTTCATGGCGGCGGTGATGCCACTGGTAAAAACGTCATGGAGTATCTGATTACTGTGCTCAAGCAAAAGCGAAATATCACTGTCGAAGAAAATGTCTTCGCCTATGAATTACTCTTAAATAACGAACAAAACCGATGTATTGGTGTTAAAGCAAAAACTTCTAAAAGATCCATCCATTATTTTTATGGTCAGCATGTCATTATCGCAACGGGGGGCTGTGGTCAGCTATATACTTACACTTCTAACGCCAAAACCGTCAGTGGTGATGGGATTGCCATGGCTTATTTAGCCGGTGCGGACATCGTTGATATGGAATTTAACCAATTTCATCCCACACTTTTATATATAAACGGTGAAACAAAGGGCTTAGTTTCTGAAGCTGTCAGGGGAGAGGGGGCCATTCTTGTTACAGAAGATGGGACCCGCATTATGGAGGGCGTTCACCCCTTAAAAGATCTCGGGCCGAGACATATCGTCTCTCAACGAATATATGAATACTTGAAAAAAGGAAAGCAGATCTATTTGGATATAAGTTCCATTGAAGAATTTAGGAAACGATTTCCTTCGATTACATCCCTTTGTGAGGACAACGGGATCCGGATTGAAGATGGGAAAATCCCTGTAGCTCCAGGCAGCCACTTTTTAATGGGCGGAATTAAAACCGATTTAATCGGAAGATCTTCTCTAAATGGACTATATGCAATTGGCGAAGCCTCCTGTACAGGTTTACACGGTGCGAATAGACTTGCAAGTAATTCCTTGTTAGAGGGATTATTTCAGGGGAAACAGTTATCGAAGTGGATAAATGAAGGATGGCAAGGTTCCCAAATAGAATCAAAACTTCCTGATTGTCATCCTAAAAAAGAGAAAGCAATACATTTACCGCATGTCCAACAAATTAAGGATTCAATGATGGAACAGGTGGGAATTGTTCGTAATGAAGGGAATTTAAAGAAACAGCAAGCCTGGTTACAGCAATTCAGGGCCGAAACGATCCATTTGGATACCTGTACAACGCAACAGATAACAAAGATTTTTATGCTGGTCACTGCCAAGCTAATGACAGATGCAGCTCTAGAACGGACAGAAAGCCGGGGAGGGCACTTTCGAAGTGATTGCCCGAAAGAAGATAATCACCATTGGTTAAGAAAATCAATCATTCATAACTTGAAACAAGGAAGGGAAAAGTCCAATGAACACATTGAAACTGCGCTCGCAACTTGAGAAGTTTTTTATAGAGGATATCGGGGAACAGGATATTACCACTGATTTAATCTTTGCAGAGGAAACAAATGGAGAAATTGTTTTTCTTGCAAAAGATCAAGGGATTTTTTGTGGAGAGGAAATTATTAAGACAGGCTTCCAGTTGCTAAATAACGAAATTTCCACGCATGTGTTTGTGAAGGAAGGCCAAGCAATTAACTATGGTGATAAATTAGCCCAAGTTTCTGGGAAAATAGCTAATTTATTAAAAGGAGAAAGAGTGATCCTGAATCTAGTCCAACGTATGAGCGGGATTGCCACACTCACACGAAAAACGGTCGATACCCTGGATAGCGGCCATACGAAAATATGTGACACTCGGAAAACTACTCCTGGCCTTCGCATGCTTGAAAAGTATGCCGTTCGCTGTGGTGGCGGCTATAATCACCGCTTCGGTTTATATGATGGGGTCATGATCAAGGATAACCATATCTCTTTTGCTGGTTCCATCTCGAATGCGGTAGAAGCGGTTCGAAAAAAGGCGGGTCATATGGTGAAAGTGGAAGTCGAAGTGGAAACGGAAGCTCAGGTGCTGGAAGCGGTAAATGCAGGGGCAGATGTAATCATGTTTGATAACCGAACCCCCGATGAAATTAAAGAATTCATTCAATTGGTTCCATCGACGATTATTACTGAGGCCTCTGGCGGAATCCAATTGGCTAATATTGCTGATTATCGTGACACGGGTGTCGATTATATTTCCCTCGGGTACTTAACTCATTCTTATAAAGCACTAGATATCAGTGTAAAAGTGCAATGGAATAAAGGAGACGAGTAACATGAATCTACTAGCCGCTTTACAAAAAAATATGATTCCTGAGAAATACAAACAAATGTCGAGAGAAGAACTAGAAAATCGGGTCATCGAGGTCAAAAAGGAACTAGGTTCTCGTCTTTATATCCCTTGTCATCATTATCAAAAAGATGAGGTGGTCCAGTTTGCTGATGCCACCGGTGATTCTTTACAACTAGCACAATTATCAGCAAAAAACACTGACGCTGAATTTATTGTGTTCTGTGGTGTACATTTTATGGCAGAGACAGCGGATATTTTGACGAATCAAAACCAAAAGGTAATTCTGCCTGATATGCGCGCAGGCTGTTCGATGGCTGATATGGCTGATCTTCAGCAGACTGAAAGAGCTTGGGAAAAGCTTCAGGAACTCTTTGGTGATACGATTCTTCCATTAACTTATGTTAACTCAACAGCAGCCATTAAATCGTTTGTTGGTGCACATGGCGGGGCAACGGTTACTTCTTCTAATGCCGAGACGATGGTTAAGTGGGCATTTGAAATGAAGGAACGAATTTTATTCTTACCGGATCAGCATCTTGGCCGAAATACAGCCGTCGAACTAGGGGTAGGATTAGATGAAATGGCAGTCTGGAACCCAATTACAAATGAACTGGAGTTTGAAGGTGACACGTCAGAAATTAAGGTCATCCTCTGGAAAGGTCATTGTTCGGTTCATGAAAATTTTACGGTACAAAATGTGATTGATACTCGCTATAAATATCCTAAGATGAAAATCATTGTTCATCCGGAATGCCGCCGCGAAGTAGTAGAATTAGCAGATATGGCAGGCTCAACGAGTTATATTATTAAGGCCATTGAAACCGCGGAGCCTGGAACGGCATGGGCAATCGGTACAGAAATGAACCTTGTCAATCGCTTAATTCAAAACCATCCGGATAAAAATATCATTTCGTTAAATCCGCATATGTGTCCATGTTTAACGATGAATAGAATTGACCTGCCTCATTTGGTATGGAGCCTTGATACACTTGAGGAGACAAATAATATCATTCAGGTTAGTCCTGAGGTTGCGGAAAATGCAAAATTGGCTCTGGAGCGGATGCTGATAAATTCATAGTAAGAGATAAAAAGATGCAATTTTTCCTGATTGCATCTTTTTATATTTCATGAATTCATCAGGCGGGATTCATATTCTTTTGAAAAATAGCATAAGTTTTTGTGAAGAAGGATAGCACTTTGCCCATTTTCACATAGACTATATGGACTTATGCCATAGGAGGGGAAATCAGAGTGAAGATCCATATCGTACAGAAAGGGGATACTCTTTGGAAGATTGCCAAGAAGTACGGAGTGAATTTTGAAGAGCTGAAAAAGTTGAATTCACAGCTCAGCAACCCTGATATGATTATGCCCGGTATGAAAATAAAGGTCCCAACTTCAGGTGGAACAATAAAGAAAGAAGCACCAATGGGAACTAAACCCGGTACAAAAATCACTTTAGGAATGAAGAATGAACAGCCGCTTGCTGAGCAGCCGTTAGTCAAAGAGAAACCCATAAAAGAAGCACCAATCAAAGCAATGCCGATTAAGGAAGCACCAATTAAAGAAGCACCAATCAAGGAGGCGCCAATTAAGGAGGCTCCAATCAAGGAAGCACCAAAAGCACCATATACTCCAAAAATGCCCCTACAAATCGTCCCAGAAATAGATATTAACAATTATTACATGATGAACATGCAAAATATGACAGTACAACAACCACAATTGCCGCCTAAACCTGCCAATATCCTGCCTGAGATCAAAGAAGTACCAAAGAAAGAGATGCCGATTAAAGAAATGCCAATTAAGGAAATGCCAATCAAAGAAAAACCAATCAAAGAGATGCCAATAAAAGAAGCACCAATCAAAGAAATGCCAATCAAAGAAACACCTGTTGTTCCTGCACCGCCACCAGTAATGGAAGCACCTGAACAGGTAGCACCGCAACAGGATTATTGTGTTCCAGTTACTCCAATCATGCCGGGGCCAGGATTCTGTCCTCCATTTGGTGGATTCCCGATGCCAGTACAGCCATACATGCCTTACCCACAAGGGCAAGGTGGGGCGATTCCAACACCGCCGGTAATGCCAAGTGGGTTCCCGGGCAATCCCGGGGCAGCGCCAACTGTTGCTGGAACATCGTTTGTTGCACCGCAATTCGATGATGAATCATCCTTTATGCCGCAATTGCCTGTTATGAATCCTGCCTATAATCCGGGGGCAGTAATGGGTGCTCAATCACACCAGGCGCCAATGGGTTACCCTTATGATCCATCCGCATTCGGTCAATCACCACAAGGATTTGGTCAGCAAATGCCAGGAGGCTTCGATCAAATGCCACAAGGATTTAGTCAGCAAATGCCAGGAGGCTTCGATCAAATGCCACAAGGATTTGGTCAGCAAATGCCAGGAGGCTTCGATCAAATGCCACAAGGATTTGGTCAGCAAATGCCAGGAGGTTTCGATCAAATGCCACAAGGATTTGGTCAGCAAATGCCAGGAGGCTTCGATCAAATGCCACAAGGATTTGGTCAGCAAATGCCAGGAGGCTTCGATCAAATGCCACAAGGATTTGGTCAGCAAATGCCAGGAGGCTTCGGCCAAATGCCACAAGGATTTGGTCAGCAAATGCCAGGAGGCTTTGGACAAATGCCACAAGGATTTGGCCAACAAATGCCAGGAGGCTTCGATCAAATGCCACAAGGATTTGGCCAGCAAATGCCAGGAGGCTTTGGTCAAATGCCAACAGGTTTCCCAATGGAAAGTCCTTCAGGATTTGGAATGCCACAAAATCCAGCTGTCTTTGCACCAACTCAGGTAATGCCAGGAAGCATGTTTGGAAATCCTGCTATGGGAAATACGTATGGAATGGGTGTACCTTATGGACAAATGCCATTCGGCTACCCGCAAATGAGTGGTCCAATGGGCGTACCACCTCATTTCCAATCACCAGAAATGGCTGGCCATGGTTCGTTCATGCAGGCACCACAAGGTTTTCCAGCAGGAGCTGGAGGTGATTGCGGCTGTGGAGGGGCACCAGTAGGAATGCCAGCGGGAATGCAGGCACCGATGGCGATGCCGCAGCTAGCACCAATGCAGCAGCGGGAAGCTATGCAACAACGGGAACCAATACAACAGCAAGAACCGATGGCACCAAACTTTGAGCCGCCAACCCCGCCAATTTACAGCGCACCATATACAGGGCCAGTTAATGCAGCACAGCCTCCGTATATGAATCCATATGGTATGGGGCCGATCGGAACAAGTCCTTATGGGATGCCAGGTTACCAAGATGAGAGCCTTTAATATACCAAATCAAAAAAAGGGAGACGATGATTATTTTGATCGTCTCCTCTCTTATTTTCAATCCCAGTTCCTTGAACGAATCGTTCAAATGGTTCCGATTCGAAAATCTGTTATTTATTTAAGAACAGATAAAAATACTTACGTCCTAAAAGGGTATCATACCAATAATAGGCTAAGACTCCAAGAAGCCTTTACAACCACCCTAAAAAAAGAAGGATTTACAAAGACCTATTTATTTTTAACTTCCCCAATGAGAGATCAGCTTTTTTTTGAAGGAACCTACTTTGGATGTATGGAGTACATTCCTCCAAATAAATCGGTATTTTCGTTCCAGTCGCATAAAAATCGTCAAGAAGGAATTGAGTTATTAGAACAATATCACCACACCACGGCATCGTTTGAAGCACGCTATCGAACTTTACTTCCAAAAGGTCATCTTATCGAAAAATGGTCGGAGCGACTAAATGTTTTTTCCAATAATCTTCCCTATCTTGGTTATTTTATCAATGAGCCAGTGATTACAGAAATGCTTGCTTGGGCTGACTGGTCACTAGAAGGGATGGAAAATAATCGGAGCTTCTTTCAAACGGAACCTTCTCTCATTCTCCATGGGGATGTAGCCCATCATAATTTCTTAAGGGATACAGGCGGACAATTAAATCTTATTGATTTTGATTTAATCAGCATTGGTCCTGCTTCCTTTGATTATTTACAATATGCGAATAGGATTTTACCTTATCTTGATTGGTCATTCGAAAAACTTTCTAGTCTTAAACAAATAAAGAAATACTTACACGAGGCCGCTTTTTTATATGCATTAGCCTATCCAGCAGATATCTTTCGGGAATGGAATCGAATGATTCGTGAAAAATCATATATGGACCATATGAAATATAAACAAGTAATGGACTTAACAATCAGTCAATTTTATGCTAGGAAAAAATTTATTGATCGTTTAATGGAGTTAGTGGATTAACCAGAGCTGGAATTTTCCGTCTGAATGAAATCCCCTCAAAAATAACACCCTAATAATGAGCATGGGTTTCACATGCTCAGGATGTTAATGGAGGGGGTTTTTCGCTTGAATAAGAAACAGTGGATGATTCCTCTTTCAGCCACATTAATGTTGGGACTGGCTGGATGTGCGAATAATGATAATCGTGCAGGGGTTAACGATAACAATAAAAATTCTTTAAATCCGGTCGGATATTATTCCAATGAAAACCACCCAAACTCAGATAATAATCTTTTTAGAGATGACGACGGGGCAATTACGGAAATGATGGATCATTCTCTAGGGGATGAGGACCAAGTTACGAATGAAAATAGAAGAAGGCAGCTTCAAACCAAGGATGGAAATGGGAATCTAAAGAATCCAACCAAACCTTTAGCTTCCAATGACCGTAATTTTTTCCAACGAGATAATCGCTTTAGTACGAGTGATATGAATTATCACGGTCATTTAAATGTAAACACCAGAAATACTGGTGTGAAAACCGACCCTGACTTTCAAAATAATATTACGAATAAAATCAGGAACAAAGTAGGTGCAGTTCCGAATGTACAGGACGTTCGATCCGTTGCCTATGGAAATTCGATTATTGTTTCCGTGCATTTAAATAACCATGGCAAAGCTGCTGCTACCAAAAGAGCGATTCAGAAAGCAGTACAGCCATACGCAAACGGAAGAACAGTAAAGGTCATCATTGACGAGGGAACCCTTGGACGCGATCGTAACTTTTATAATGATAGTCAACAGGAAAAAGGCGGAAGATAATCCTTACGGGGTGAGGGTAAAGCTATTTAGCTTTACCCTTTTTAACATGTTATGGAGGATAAAAAGGCAAAATAAGGCTAAACTATTACTGTATAGAATGTTTAATTTTTAACAATAAGAGGTGAGTAGCATGAGGTATCATTGGATGGCATGGTGTAGGTATATGTTCGCCGGATTCGCTGTTCTTCTCTTCATGTTTATTTTTAATGCCAACGAAATGACCATTATTGGCTCGGCCGCTCCCATGGATAAACCTCAGAAAGAGGAAAAAGCTGAACCTCTAACTATGAAGGTTATTTTGGAAAGGGTATATTTGGATGGGGAAATAAGTCAAGAAGTGGTCAATGAGACATGCTGGTCCTTGGAGAACTTTTGGGCTAAGTATGACCAATGGCAGTTGATTGACATTGACGGATCGACATTTGTTTTTCAAAAACAAGTCAATGACATATCCCCCTTGCTAAAAGCAAATGGCTTTTTTGGAATTACTGAAGAGGGTGTTTTGAGTATTTTTAATGGAAAACCTGATCAATTAAAAATTATCCAATCATTTTTTCAAATAGACATTAAGAGGCTCGAGAGCACAAAGCAAGAGGAATTAATTCAAGGCATTCCAATCAAAAATAAGAATCGATATGTAGAAGTATTAGAGACATTTAAGCCATATTCTTTAAAAAATGAATAGAAAAATCTATTAATCAGACTGATGCCGCCCTTTCAGCCTGGTTTTTTTTCGAAAATAGAGGTCAATTAGGGTGTTTCAGAGGTTGAATGAGCGAATTCCGATGATTAATGAGCGAATCCCGTACTTTAATAAGCGAATTCCGTACTTTAATGAGCGAATCCAATTTCTTTCAGGGAATTCCAAGTATCTATCAGTGAATCTCAAATTTCTATCAGCGAATTTCAAGCAATTATCAGCGAATATCCAGTATCTATCAGTGAATTCCAAGCATCTATCGGCGAATATTGCACTTCTATCAGCGAATCGAATAATTCCCCTCCTTGCGAAGCCGAACTCCGAAAGCCGAACTCCGAATTCCGAATAGTTCGATGTTTCTCCCAATAGTTATTTTCTATAACTTACTCAAAATTGTATGGTAGAATGAAATACAGTGTAAAACTAGGGGAGAGAATGCAAGTGTACGAATTTATTAAAGGGACCGTCGACTTTGTCGGGCCAGAATATATAGTGATCGAAAACAACGGAATCGGCTACCAAATCGCAACGCCCAATCCGTTTATCTATGCGGGTAAAATGGAAACAATGGTAACCGTATATACCTATCATTATGTTCGTGAGGATATCAATGCACTCTACGGCTTTGAAACTAGAGAAGAGAAAAAACTTTTTACAAAATTATTAAATGTCTCAGGAATCGGTCCAAAAGGGGCACTAGCCATCCTTGCGTCAGGTGAAGTGCAGCAGGTGGTTACAGCTGTTGAAAATGAAGATGAAAGCTTCCTCGTCAAATTCCCGGGAGTTGGCAAAAAAACAGCCCGTCAAATGATCCTAGACCTAAAAGGAAAATTACAGGACATTGTTCCAGACTACTTCCCTAACTTATTTAATGCTGACCAACTTGAGCTGCAAACACAAAAGGGAAATTCAAATTTAGAAGAAGCCATTCTTGCCTTGAAAGCATTAGGTTATTCCGAGAAAGAAATCAAAAAGATAACGCCTGAGCTAAGAAAAGAACAAATGTCTACGGACCAATACATTAAAAAAGCCCTGCAGCGGCTTTTAAAATAGGTGATGATTCATGGAAGATCGGATTTTATCTAGTGAAGTTAACGAGAGCGAGATGAGCATAGAACAGAGCCTTAGGCCGCAAGTTCTCAGTCAATATATAGGGCAAGATCAAGTAAAGGAAAACCTCGATATTTATATAAAGGCTGCAAAAATGCGGAAGGAAACATTAGACCATGTCCTTCTCTATGGGCCGCCCGGATTAGGGAAGACAACACTTGCCGTGATTATCGCCAATGAAATGGGCGTAAATATCCGGACCACTTCAGGACCAGCCATAGAAAGACCCGGTGATTTAGCAGCGATTCTTACGGCTCTTGAACCTGGAGATGTATTATTTATTGATGAAATCCATCGCTTGCAACGGACGATCGAAGAAGTGCTTTATCCAGCGATGGAGGATTTTTGTCTTGATATTGTCATTGGCAAAGGACCAAGCGCGAGGTCTGTCCGCCTGGATCTCCCACCGTTTACTCTGGTTGGTGCGACAACGAGGGCTGGCTCCTTATCAGCCCCATTACGCGACCGGTTTGGAGTTTTAAGTCGACTCGAGTATTATAAAGAAGACCAATTGAAAAATATTGTCCTGCGAACAGCGGAAGTGTTTGGAACTGAAATCGATGACCTTTCAGCAGCAGAAATTGCTCGGAGATCACGGGGGACCCCGAGGATTGCGAACCGTCTCCTCCGCCGGGTGAGAGATTTTGCCCAAGTAAGAGGGGATGGAACGATTGATCTAGCTCTTGCAGGGGAAGCACTTGAACTGCTTCAAGTCGATAAACTAGGATTAGACCATATCGACCATAAACTGCTGAAGGGCATTATCGAAAGATTCCGCGGTGGTCCCGTCGGTTTGGATACAATTGCGGCTTCGATTGGAGAAGAATCTGAAACTATCGAAGATGTTTATGAACCATATTTATTACAAATTGGCTTTTTACAAAGAACTCCACGCGGCAGGGTGGTAACCTCGCTGGTCTATCAGCATTTTGGGATGGATATGCCTGCCAATTGATTGATTATAAAAAAAAGATTAGGGTGTCATATTATGAAAGTAGATTTATTTGATTTTCATTTACCGGAGGAATTAATTGCGCAGGTGCCGTTGCACAATCGGACCGACAGCCGTTTAATGGTCCTTGATAAACAATCCGGAGATATAAAGCATGAAGTATTTAAAGATGTGATTGAATATTTGCGTGAAGGAGATTGCCTTGTCTTAAACGATACAAAGGTACTTCCTGCACGTCTTTTTGGTGTCAAACAAGATACAGGCGCCAAAATTGAAGTTTTACTCTTGAAGCAGCTAGAAGGAGACAGTTGGGAAACACTTGTCAAGCCTGCAAAAAGAGTAAAAGAAGGAACCGAAATCGAATTCGGCAATGGATTACTTAAAGCCGTTTGCACTGGAACCTCGGACCATGGCGGGCGTGTCTTAGAATTCAAATATGAGGGCATATTTTATGAGGTTCTCGACCAATTAGGAGAAATGCCGCTCCCACCATACATAAAAGAGCAGCTAGAGGACCGGGATCGATATCAAACTGTGTATGCGCGTGAACCTGGTTCAGCCGCAGCGCCAACAGCAGGTCTTCATTTCACCGACAGCTTATTGGAGGAAATTAAAGCAAAAGGTGTCCATATTGCCTTTATTACCCTCCATGTCGGACTGGGGACTTTCCGTCCTGTGAGTGTAGATGATGTATTAGAGCACGATATGCATTCTGAATTTTATATAATGACAGAGGGGACAGCCCGGCTGCTAAATGAGGTTAGAAGTAATGGGGGCAGAATCATTTCAGTAGGGACAACCTCCACTCGTACCCTTGAAACCATTGCCTCGGCAAATGATGGACAATTTATAGAAGGAAGCGGCTGGACAAGTATATTTATTTATCCCGGCTATGAATTTAAAGCCATTGATGGAATGATTACGAACTTTCACTTGCCAAAATCAACTCTGATTATGCTTGTCAGTGCGTTAGCAGGCAGAGAACATGTGTTACATGCCTATCAAACGGCTGTAGCTGAGCGGTATCGTTTTTTTAGTTTTGGTGATGCAATGTTGATCATCTAAGGATTGCCTTAGGAAGGAGATAAAAATTTTGACTGCTATTCGTTATGAATTAATAAAGACATGTAAACAAACAGGGGCCCGGCTAGGCCGAGTCCATACCCCGCACGGATCATTTGATACTCCTGCATTTATGCCTGTTGGTACACTTGCTACGGTAAAAACAATGGCACCTGAAGATTTAAAGGAAATGGGTGCAGGAATTATATTAAGTAACACCTATCATCTATGGCTAAGACCTGGACATGAAATCATTAAGGAAGCGGGCGGATTGCATAAATTTATGAACTGGGATCGTGCAATCCTTACCGATTCGGGTGGGTTTCAGGTGTTTAGTTTAAGTGAATTCCGTAAAATTGAAGAAGAAGGAGTTCATTTCCGCAACCATATGAGTGGTGAAAAATTATTTTTATCACCAGAAAAGGCGATGGAAATTCAAAATGCTCTTGGTTCCGATATTATGATGGCCTTTGATGAGTGCCCGCCATTTCCTGCCACTTATGAGTATATGCAAAAGTCTGTGGAGCGAACATCACGCTGGGCGGAGCGTTGTTTAACTGCCCATAGCCGTCCGAATGACCAAGGTTTATTTGGAATCGTTCAAGGGGGAGAATATGAGGAACTTCGCAAGCAGAGTGCGAAAGACCTTGTTTCCTTAGATTTTCCAGGCTATGCTGTTGGAGGATTGTCAGTCGGTGAGCCAAAAGATGTCATGAACCGTGTCCTTGAGTTTACGACACCATTGTTACCAACGAATAAACCGCGTTATTTAATGGGAGTGGGATCACCAGATTCATTAATTGACGGCTCGATTCGCGGAATTGATATGTTTGACTGTGTATTGCCAACACGAATTGCCAGAAATGGAACATTGATGACCAGCACAGGACGACTTGTCGTGAAAAATGCTCAATACGCAAGAGATTTTGGCCCACTTGATGAAAATTGTGATTGCTACACCTGCCGAAATTACAGCCGTGCATACATCCGCCACTTAATAAAATGCGATGAAACGTTTGGAATTCGTTTAACGTCTTACCATAATCTTTATTTTCTGTTAAGATTAATGGAGAAAGTCAGACAAGCCATCATGGAAGACCGGCTTGGTGATTTCAGAGAAGAATTTTTTGAACGTTATGGTTTTAACAAACCGAACGCGAAAAATTTCTAATAGATGTTTATTGAAAGGAGGGAAACAAGATGTCTGGAGGAATTGGTACAATCATTCCATTAATATTAATGTTTGTGTTATTTTATTTCCTATTAATTCGCCCGCAACAAAAGCGCCAAAAAGCGGTTCAGCAAATGCAAAACGATTTAAAAAAGGGTGATAAAATCGTCACGATTGGCGGACTACATGGTTTTATAGATTCAATTGATGATAATAAAGCCGTAATTAAATGTGGTGACGGAAGCCGTCTTACATTTGACCGTAATGCTATTCGTGAAGTCACTGCTGATGCAGGCGAAAGCGTAAACCTTTCAAAATAATAACTAGCAAAAAAGGAAGCCGCGAGTCGGCTTCCTTTTTTTTAGATTACACAGATCTTCGAGAATTGTTTGTAGATATATTTACCCCTAAAATACCACCCATCATCGCAATTAATGTGTAGCAAGTATGGTAAATCACTTGTTCGGCATCAAACAAGCGATCATATCCTAAGTACTGGAACAAAAAGACAATGACCGAGTAGATTAAGCCAGTCATTCCCCCAATAAGCCAGCCCTTTTCTTTTCTTTTTCCACCGGATAAAAAACCGCCTCCGAATAGCCCGATAAATGATAATGCTGTAATTACGTATTGGAGTGATACCTCCCGTGCAGACGTGAACCTAAGAATAAACGCAAATATTAGGCTGCTAATTACAGCAAAAACGAGAATAAAAATTAATCCGTACAGAATGGAAGTGCCAAAGCTTTTTGATTCGATTTTAACTCTCCCCCTTCAATTGCCCTTTAGGCTGGCATTTATATAAACTCTTTCGTGCCACCCTCTAGTAAAGTTTCTTCCTAGTACAAGCGTATTCGTGGATTGGGAAAAGTAGAATAAATTTTATAGAATTTTTCAAACGGAAGAGGGTGTTGGTATTTTATTCCGCTAATTTTTCACTTTAAAATGCAAACAATATCGTTGAATGTAAAAAAAGGGGCGACAGTTATGGAAGAATATGTGACGATTGTGTTTCGAACATTGTTTTTTTATGTACTTATCCTAGTTATTTTTCGTGTTATGGGGAAAAGGGAAATTGGAGAATTAAGTATTCTGGATCTCGTTGTTTTTATCATGATTGGTGAAATGGCTGTTGTTTCAATCGATGAACCAAAGGATCCTTTGATTTATACAGTTGTCCCCATGATTTTACTAATGCTCATTCAAATACTTCTAGCACTCATTTCTTTAAAAAGTAAAAAATTTCGTAATCTCATTGATGGACAGCCAAGCATTATTATTAATCGGGGGAAAATTGATGAGAAAGCAATGCGGAAGCAGCGGTACAATTTTGATGATTTAATGACACAGCTCCGTGAAAAGGACATCCGTAGTATTGCTGACGTTGAGTTTGCAATTCTTGAATCCTCTGGAAGTTTGTCCGTCATTGAAAAGATAAAGAATGAAAACGCAGAATCTCAGCAAGGCGATATTACGATTCCTTTAATACTAGATGGGAATATTGATGATGAAAATTTACTTAGAATTAATAAAACAAATCTCTGGCTGCGGCAGGAGTTGAAAAAACAGGGCTATCGGGATGTTAAAAAGATCTCCTTTTGTAGCTATGAAAACGGAAAGTTCTTTATTGATTTAAAGGATGAATGAACAAAAGACACGCTCGGGCGTGTCTTATTTCTTTTATACAAATAAATTTCCAATCCAAGGAATCCGTTTTAGTTCATCCCTTTTAATTAGACCTAACATTAGAACCAAAACAATATAGGAAATGGTCATAGTTAGTAATGATAATAGGACTCTTATGGTTAACACTTCATTTAGAAATAGGTGTGCAAATGACCAATATCCAAGCCAGCCAGATCCACCCATAACAAGAAATCCCTTTACATAATCACGAACATAAAACGAAAAGGAAATCTTTTTTAGTACAGTGGCAAAGTGAAGAATGGTCACTAAAACAAAGCCGACGAGAATGCCTATTGCCACCCCATTAATACCAAAGGAAGCTTGGGACGCCAATAAAAAGATGACGGCTGTTTTAACGATGGCCCCAATCAGACTATTAATCATAGCAGCTCGGGCAAGATTCAACGCCTGCAATACTGCTTGTAATGGACCTTGATAGTAATAGAATAGGAAGAAAGGAGCCATCAATCGAATAAAATAAGAGCCCTTTGCTGAGCCATACATAAGTTGCATTAACGGGTCAGCCAATACATAGAGAACAACAACGGCCAATCCACCTGATAAGAAGGCAAACCTTAAAGCTTGTTGTAATCGATATTCAATTAACTTCTTGTTGTTTTGGGTATTGGCTTCACTAATCGCCGGGACGAGTGAAGTGGCTAAAGAGAAAGTGATGAAAGACGGTAACATCAATAGCGGCATGGCAAAACCAGTTAATGCCCCATATTGTTTGGTGGCTTCGACGGTGACGACACCTGCAAGGGCTAAGCTATGAACCACAACAATAGGTTCAAAAAACCATGCCACCGAACCAATCATTCGGCTTCCCATGGTTGGCAAGGCAATATCCATTAAGTCTTTAAATGTTTGTTTCCCACTGTGAACAAATTGAAAGAATTTTTTCCGGAGCCTAAATCGTTTTTTTAATTTAAAAGTTGTCATTAAATAAATAAGTGAGACAAGTTCACCAATCACAGAAGCGATCATGGCAGCTGCGGCTGCATATTCAATTCCATAAGGAAGAAACGCTCTTGTCATTACGGCAATCAGGGAAATTCGAACAATTTGTTCTAAAACTTGTGAAATTGCAGACGGACGCATCTGTTGTCTACCTTGAAAGTACCCTCTTAACACAGAGGAAATCGCAATCACGGGAACAACTGGAGCGATCGCAATTAAAGGATAAAATGTCCGCGGGTCGGTAAACAATGTTTTCGACAGCAGTGGTGCAAGTAATAATAGTGCAGGGGTAAAAATAAGGGACAGAGAAATCGTTATCGCTAGGGAGACAACCAGAATTTTTTTAATCTCTGCAAAATTTCCCTTCGCTTCTGCTTCGGCCACATTTTTTGAAATAGCTACAGGCAGTCCCATCTGAGTGAGCGTCACTACTAGAATAAAGGTAGGAAACGCCATCATGTATAAGCCCACTCCTTCTTCCCCTATACTCCGAGCTATAACAATCCGATTTATGAAACCAAGGACTCTTGTGACAAGGCCTGCGATTAATAGGATAAAGGTCCCTTTTAAAAACTTCGACATGCTGATTCCCACCTTCTCAAATAAGAAGAATTCATATACAATTAACTATATGCGTAAGGGTGGACAAAGCATGACAAGTTGTATCAGCTTTTTGGCAAGGTTCAATTAATGGGGAGATTTTCCAAGGAGGCAGTCGTAATGGATGAAAGTCACAGATTCGAACATTTTCGCTCCCAAGTCCAGCCAGCCGTAGCGAGTAAACTTATAGAGTTTCAGTTGCTAGGGCTTGATTCGGTAACAGAGGAGGAATTTTGGGTTTTTTTAATTAAGAAAAAGTGGAAAAAAATCAAGAAAGAAATGAAACTGTACGAAATGATCCAAGAAATTCTGTCTGTTAAAGCAAGTGATTATCTCAATTTTGCGACGATAGAGGCCTATAAAGCTTCCGACTTCTCCATGGATGATGAAGATGAATTGAAGGAACTTTTAAAATAGAAATAAGATAGACCTTCATATTATTGTAAATTGACAGCCAATCCATATTCTTTCATAATGAAGGAAGTGACTTTTTTCTTATTTTCATATAAGGATTAGACGGAACAGTGCCGATGCACATGCATTAAGGAGGAACAATACATAATGGTAAAGCGCAGTAGAATCGTTGCTTTCTTACTTGTGGTCCTAATTATCGGAAGCACAATGGGGGCAACAACAAAGAACATCCTAAACAATATGAAACTTGGACTGGATCTTCAAGGTGGATTTGAAGTTCTGTACGATGTGAAGGAAGCAAAAAAAGGACAAAAAATTGACAAAAATGTAATGGCTAGTACCGCTGAGGCACTTGATAAGCGTATTAATGTCCTTGGTGTCAGTGAACCGAGTATCCAGATTGAGGGAAAGAATCGCGTTCGTGTGCAGCTTGCTGGTGTCACAGATCAGAATAAAGCTCGTGAAATCTTATCTACACAAGCAAATCTTACCTTCAGGGATGCCAATGATAAATTGATGATGGATGGTTCCGACTTAAAACAAGGCGGTGCCAAGCAAACATTTGATGAAAACGGAGCACCAAGCGTTTCCCTAACATTAAAGAGTGCCGATAAGTTCCGCAAGGTAACTGAACAAATAAAGAATATGGCACCTAATAATGTTCTTGTTATTTGGCTTGATTTTGAAGAAGGAAAAGATTCCTTCAAAAAAGAGGTAACAAAGGCAAATCCTAAGTATTTATCAGCACCAACTGTAAATCAAATCTTTAATCAAAATACAGTTTCAATTGTTGGTAGTTTCACATCTAAAGAAGCTCAAACTTTGTCATCACTTTTAAATGCGGGTTCGTTACCTGTTAAACTTGATGAGGTTTATTCCACCTCTGTTGGAGCGAAGTTTGGTGAACAAGCATTACATGATACGATTTTCGCAGGAATCATCGGTGTCATTATTATCTATCTGTTTATGATTTTCTATTATCGTTTTCCAGGCCTTATTGCTACCGTTACGCTAACTATTTTTACTTATCTAGTTCTATTAATTTTCGATTGGATGAATGGGGTTCTGACTTTACCAGGAATTGCCGCGATTATCCTCGGGATTGGTATGGCCGTCGATGCCAATATTATTACGTATGAACGGATTAGAGAAGAATTAAAAGTTGGCAGATCCATTAAATCAGCATTCCAGGCTGGTGAGAAGCATGCATTTACCGCTATTCTTGATGCAAACTTAACGACAATCTTAACAGCAGGTGTGTTATTCTTTTACGGGACAAGTTCGGTAAAAGGTTTTGCGACCATGTTAATCGTGAGTGTCCTTATGAGCTTTCTTACCAATGTTTATGGTGCGAGGTTATTGCTCGGGCTATGGGTTCACAGTGGTTTCTTAAACAACAAACCAGGTTGGTTTGCTGTACGCAAGTCCCAAATTAAATCTATTAACGATAATGTAGATACAGTTGATCTACCTACTCGTTTTGATAAAATTGATTTTGTAAAACTTAGAAATAAAGTATTTATCCTTTCGGGAGTTCTCATTGTCGCTGGGATTATCGCGATCGCTATTTTCCGTATGAATTTAGGGATTGATTTTTCAAGTGGAACACGGGTAGAAGTTCAATCGAAAACACCTTTAACAACCGAACAGGTGGAAGCTGCATTTACGAAGCATCATTTAGATCCAGACGATATCGTTATTTCTGGTGATAAAAAGCAAATTGGGGCAGTCCGAATGATTGGAGTCCTTTCTAAAGATGAAATTTCTACGTTAAAAGCAGATTTTAAAGAGCAATTTGGCTTTGAGCCGAATGTCAGCACAGTTTCTCCAACTGTTGGTAAAGAACTGGCGAAGAATGCCTTTATTGCCGTCTTATTAGCATCAATCGGTATCATTCTTTATGTATCGATCCGATTTGAAGCATATATGGCAATCGCAGCGGTTGCTGCCATCCTTCATGATGCCTTTTTCATGATTGCTATTTTCAGTATCACAAGACTAGAAGTAGATTTAACCTTTATTGCAGCAGTTTTAACGATTATTGGTTACTCCAATCATGATACGATTGTTACTTTTGATAGAATTCGTGAGAATATGCAAAAGAAAAAACGACTCAAAACTGTTCAAGATATTGCTGATGTGGTCAATGTAAGTATTCGTCAAACATTAACCCGGTCATTTAACACTGTTTTAACCGTCCTAATTACTGTATTGTGCTTAATGATTTTTGGAAGCCCATCAATTCTCAATTTCTCCATCGCATTATTTGTAGGATTGGTAATCGGTGTTTATTCTTCCGTCTTTGTCGCAGGTTCTTTATGGTATGTTATGAAGTGTAAAGAATTGAAGAAGAAAGGCGTTATTAAAACGGTAAAAGAAAAAAGAAAATACTCTGATCAACCACAAGTGTAAGTTTTCGAAAAAAACCGCAGATCCTCTGCGGTTTTTTCTTTTCATTGAATCCTGTCCTGTACTCCTGTATAATGAGAAAGTCTGAGGGGTGAACATACACATGTTAAGTTCGAAAACTAGATGGATTGTTCGGAAATCCGATGAGCAACTAATAAAAAAGCTTGAAACTGAATTGAAAATTACGCCTCTTGTCGCTTCACTGCTTGTTAACCGTGGCTTTGATACCGTTGAATCAGCACGGTATTTTTTATTTGGAAAGGAAGAGTTTCACGATCCTTTTCTTCTAAAAGGGATGGATATAGCTGTAAATAGAATTCGTCAAGCCATTGAACAGCAAGAGCCGATTCTTATTTTTGGTGATTATGATGCGGATGGAGTAAGCAGTACATCCGTATTGATGATTACACTTCGAGAACTTGGAGCCAATGTCCAATTTTATATCCCTAACCGCTTCACTGAAGGTTACGGTCCGAATGAGACTGCATTCCGGCATGCAGCGGAAAATGGAATAAAGTTGATTATTACTGTGGATACTGGAATATCTGCTGTACATGAGGCAGCCGTTGCCGAAGAGCTTGGATTAGATCTAATTATTACTGATCACCATGAGCCAGGTCCGGTATTACCAACGGCACTTGCAATTATTCATCCAAAGCTCCCCGATAGTACCTATCCGTTTCGAGAGTTGGCTGGAGTAGGTGTTGCCTTTAAATTAGCCCATGCCCTCTACGGAAAAGTACCAGATCATTTATTGGAGATTGCTGTAATTGGGACAATTGCTGATTTAGTCTCTCTAAAAGATGAGAATCGACTGATTGCTAAAAAAGGACTTGAAAAGTTAAAAACAACCAAAAATATTGGCTTGAAAGCCATATTAAAACTGGCAGGGGTTGATCCACTGTCAATAAATGAAGAAACGATTGGTTTTACACTCGCACCAAGGATTAACGCCGTAGGCCGCTTAGAAGATGCTGACCTTGCCGTCCAGCTTATCTTAACAGATGACCCGATTGAGGCAGAGACCTTGGCAGCGGAAATGGATGACCTTAATAAGTTAAGACAGTCTATTGTTAATGCAATTACGGCAGAGGCAATGGAAGAGGTTGAAACACACTTCCCAATTGATACCAATAAGGTTCTTGTCATCGGTAAGGAAGGCTGGAATGCTGGTGTTATAGGAATTGTTGCCTCCCGTCTGGTTGAAAAGTATTACCGTCCGGTAATTATTTTGAATTTTGATCCAGAAAAAGGGGTAGCTAAGGGTTCTGCCCGTAGTATTGCTGGTTTTGATCTCTTTAAGAATTTATCAACCTGCCGTGACATTCTTCCTCACTTTGGCGGACATCCAATGGCAGCAGGAATGACCTTAAAGCTAGAAGATGTTGCTGGACTCCGCACACGATTGAATACACTTGCTGAGGAGCAGCTTACGGATGAAGATTTTATTCCGGTCACCTATCTTGATGAGGAAGTCCAGCTGGAACATGTAAATTTATCTTCTTTAGATGAGATGAGTCTTTTAGCTCCTTTTGGTATGGACAATCCTAAGCCAAAAGTTTTAATAAATAATGTGGATATCACAAGTATGAGAAAAATCGGCAGTGAGCAAAACCATTTAAAGCTCCTTGTAAAAGAGAAGGATGCAAATCTGGATGGCGTCGGTTTTGGACTGGGCCACCTGGTGGACCATATCTCACCTGCATCAAAAATTTCGTTAATTGGAGAATTATCTGTCAACGAATGGAACAATATACGTAAACCACAAATTTTTATTCATGATATCGCAGTTGAGTCATGGCAATTATTTGATTATCGAGGACAAAAGAGAATCAACAGTCTTTCAAATACAGTCCCAGCGGAAAATCGGAAATTTATTATTTTTAATGAAGAGCACCTTGAAAAAATAAACCCTAATTTGATGCCCGAGACCATTCTAATTCAGGATATAGAAGCAGCAAAAGCTTTCGATGGGAAAAAGGCAAACATTGTTCTGGTTGATTTTCCATCCTCGAAAGAGATTCTCAAGGTTTTATTTAAAGGGAAACAACCTGCGAGGATTTATGCTTATTTTTATAAAGAATCGAGTGATTTCTTTAGTACGGTTCCGACCCGAGACCATTTTAAATGGTTTTATGCTTTTCTCTTAAAGAAGGGGCCGATTGATCTTAAACGTAATGCTGATGATCTTGCTAAACACCGCGGTTGGTCGCAGGAAACCATTAACTTTATGTCAAAGGTGTTTTCTGACCTGGATTTTGTTACAATAAACAATGGATTTATTACTTTAAAAACTGGAGCGCAAAAGCGTGACTTAACTTACTCACGAACCTATCAGTTAAAACAAGCACAATATGAACTGGAAAGAGAGTTATTATTTTCGTCCTTTCAGGAATTAAAAGGCTGGTTCGATCAAGTAATTCAAGAGTCGGTTGAATTTGAGGAGGCAATTACAGAATGGACTTAAAGGAATTTATTACAATTGTGCCTGACTGGCCAAAAGAGGGTATTAAATTTAAAGATATTACACCGTTAATGAATAATGGTGAAGCATATAAATATGCAACAGACCAAATCGTTGCATACGCCAAAGAACGTAAGATTGATATTATCGTTGGACCTGAAGCTCGTGGTTTCATTATTGGTTGTCCTGTGGCTTATGCCTTAGGTATTGGTTTTGCCCCTGTTCGTAAAGAAGGAAAGCTTCCTAGAGAAACCATTAAGGTAGGATATGGTCTTGAATATGGAAAGGATATTCTAACCATCCATAAAGATGCTATTAAGCCAGGGCAACGCGTCCTTATCACGGATGATTTATTAGCTACTGGTGGAACAATTGATGCTACGATTCAATTAGTGGAGCAACTTGGCGGTGTTGTTGCCGGTATCGCTTTCCTAGTTGAGTTAAGCTATTTAGAAGGCAGACAAAAACTTGATGGTTATGATGTTTTAACATTAATGCATTATTAAACCATTAGTGAGGGCACTCGAAGCGCGAGTGCTCTCTTTATATAATAAAAAAACTTCTCAATCCCTTTACATCTTGGCTATTTTTTTCGATAATAGTAACAATCGTTCATATTCAAGGAACTAATTTTTAGCGAATGACATTTATATAAATAAATTGAGACGAAAATAAAGGTGATTTCATGGCGAATGATTTAGTGTTGACAGCCGACCAAGTCATCGACAAGACTCGGAACTACTTAAATGAGGAACATGTTGAATTAGTAAAAAATGCATACGAATTCGCAAAACATGCTCATCGTGAACAATATCGAAAATCGGGAGAACCCTACATTATCCACCCCATCCAGGTTGCGGGCATTTTAGCTGACTTGGAGATGGATCCTGCTACGGTTGCTGCTGGTTTTCTTCACGACGTCGTAGAAGATACGAGTGTATCCTTAAAAGATATCGAAACAGCTTTTAATGACGAAGTGGCGATGCTTGTCGACGGTGTAACAAAATTAGGGAAAATTAAATATAAATCTCACGAGGAACAGCAAGCAGAAAATCACAGAAAAATGTTTGTGGCCATGGCTCAGGATATCCGGGTTATTCTGATTAAGCTTGCCGACCGTTTGCATAATATGCGGACACTTAAACATCTTCCTGTAGAAAAACAGCGTCGGATTTCAAATGAAACACTTGAAATTTTTGCACCTTTGGCACATCGTCTTGGGATCTCTAAGATTAAATGGGAGCTCGAAGATACAGCATTAAGGTATTTAAATCCGCAGCAATACTATCGAATTGTTAACCTAATGAAAAAGAAGCGGGCCGAACGCGAGCAATATTTAGAGGATGTCATTGACGAAGTAAAAAGCAGAATGGGAGAAGTGGCTATTAAAGCAGAACTTTCTGGCCGCCCAAAGCATATTTATAGTATTTACCGAAAAATGGCTTTGCAAAATAAGCAATTCAGTGAAATTTATGATTTACTAGCTGTCCGCATCGTCGTGAACAGTATTAAAGATTGCTATGCTGTCCTAGGAATCATTCACACCTGCTGGAAACCGATGCCTGGCCGGTTTAAGGATTATATTGCGATGCCTAAACCGAATATGTATCAATCGTTGCACACCACTGTAATTGGCCCAAAGGGAGATCCGCTTGAAGTTCAGATTAGGACGAAGGAAATGCATCGGATAGCCGAATTCGGGGTTGCTGCTCACTGGGCGTATAAAGAGGGCAAAGAAGCAATGAATGATACCACCACGTTTGAACAAAAACTAACCTGGTTTAGAGAGATCCTTGAATTTCAAAATGATACCGCTAATGCGGAAGAGTTTATGGAGTCATTGAAAATCGACTTATTTTCCGATATGGTGTTTATATTTACGCCAAAAGGTGATGTAATTGAGTTGCCATCTGGTTCTGTTCCTATTGATTTTGCTTATCGAATTCACTCTGAAATTGGCAATAAGACGATAGGTGCAAAAGTGAATGGCAAAATGGTTACCCTTGACTATCGACTCAAGACTGGCGATATTATTGAAATCCTTACTTCGAAACATTCATACGGTCCAAGTCAGGATTGGTTGAAGCTTGCGCAAACATCACAAGCGAAAAACAAGATCCGGGCCTTCTTTAAGAAACAGCGTCGTGATGAAAATGTGGATAAAGGTAAAGAGTTAGTAGAAAAAGAAATTCGTAATATGGAATTTGATATTAAAGAAATATTAACTACAGACAATCTGAAAAAAGTTGCTGAAAAGTTTAATTTTTCCAATGAAGAAGATATGTATGCAGCGGTGGGCTATAATGGAGTAACGGCCTTACAGGTGGCAAACCGTTTAACTGAGAAATGGCGTAAAAAGAGAGATCAGGAACAAAGTTCGAATATTACGAATGCCATAACGGATTTAAAGACTTTCCCAGCAACGAAAAAGCGGGAATCCGGTGTCCGAGTATCAGGCATCGATAATTTATTGATTCGCTTATCAAGATGCTGTAACCCTGTACCTGGAGATGAAATCGTAGGTTTTATTACGAAAGGCCGCGGGGTATCTGTTCATCGCTCGGACTGTACGAATATTGATTCGAATGATGCACAGTCAAGGTTAATTCCGGTTGAATGGGAATCATCTTTAAATGACCGGAAAGAATATAATGTTGACATTGAAATTAGCGGCTATGATCGCAGAGGGCTTCTGAATGAGGTGCTTCAAGCGGTAAATGAAACAAAAACAAATATTTCTGCGGTTTCTGGTAAAACAGATCGGAATAAAATGGCTACGATAAACATGTCGATTGCCATCCATAATGTGGCCCACTTGCAAAAGGTGGTCGAACGCATTAAACAGATCCCGGATATCTATTCAGTACGTCGAATGATGAATTAAGGAGTTTCAGAATGCGTGTTGTTGTGCAAAGAAGTAAAAATGCCAGCGTAACCGTTGCTGGGGAAGTAACGGGGGAAATAACCAAAGGACTAGTCCTGCTTGTCGGTGTGACCCATGAAGACAAACAAGAGGACGCTGCCTATCTTGCTGATAAAATTGCTAATCTCCGTATTTTTGAAGATGAAGACGGAAAGATGAATTTTTCTTTAATGGATGTCGGTGGTGAAATTCTTTCCGTTTCGCAATTTACCCTTTACGGGGATTGTCGAAAGGGAAGAAGGCCTAATTTCATGGGTGCGGCACGTCCAGAACAGGCTGTTGAACTTTATGAGGTTTTTAATAGCTTGCTTCGTGAAAAAGGCATCCGTGTGGAAACCGGTATTTTCGGTGCGATGATGGATGTTGAACTAATCAATGACGGTCCCGTAACGTTGATTATTGATAGTAAAGCATAAAAAGGCTTAGCACTTAATCAAGTGCTGAGCCTTTTTTTTTCGAAGTTTATTCATTTTCTTTAAAGTAGCGGGCCAGTCCATCAAACATCCCCGCTGCCGCATTTTCTTGGAATCCAGCAGATGTTATTACCATTTCTTCAGCTGGATTGCTTAAATAGCCTAGTTCCATTAAAACAGCTTTTTGACTATTTTCACGGATGACATGGAAATCACCAAAACGGACGCCCCGACTAGTCATTTTCGTTTGACCGACGGTTGATGCAAAAATGGATTCAGCAAGGGCTTGTTGATAAGAGTGATAATAATAGCCAGTCATACCGCGGGTACTTGGATCAACATTGCTATCGTAATGGAGACTGATAAAGGCATCCGCATTGTAAGAACTTGCTATATTCACACGAGAGGCTAGTTGTAAGTAAGAATCATTTATTCTCGTTATGTAAACATTAGCCCCTGCTGCCATTAATTTATCTGACAAAAGTTGTGCCGTCCGAAGTGTAAGGTCTTTTTCATATGTTCCGCTGACACCCGTTGCCCCTTTATCCGTACCGCCATGCCCTGGATCAAGGACAATCGTTTTATTTTTAAGATAGCCTTCAGCGCCTTGCTTTTTAATCTGTGGGTTGTTCCCGTTAACGGAAACCAGCCAGCCAGCAATATAACCAATTCTTCCGTTTTCTAACTTAACTTCATACCAGTCATTGATGATGCTTTTTACGGAATATGCTGCACCTGTATTGGTCCGTTCGATAACATCTGACTGTACATCTGGACCTTTGCGGATATTTGTCCCGTTATTTATTATCGTAATAATAGTTTCCTTCACGGTTTGTCCAGTTTGAGTTTTGGAAGTCTCTTTCTCGAGAAACCAGCCGGCTACCCACCCGAAACTACCAGACTGGTACTCTATCTTTGCCCAATTATTCAATTCTTCTACGATCGTAAAACGTTGCCCCATAGTTACAGTTCCAATAAGGTTGGAATTCAATGAGGCATTTGAGCGGACACTAAGGCTGTCGGCTGTTACTGTTCCAATCAAGCCATTCCTTTTTGCCGTACCTGAAGATGTGTCACCTGCTGCTTGGACGTCAATAAAATCAGAGATAACCCAGCCTCTTACATTTGAAAAACCAATCTCCAGCCAATTATCTTGTTTCGAATATATGGTGACGCTTGTCCCATAGGTAAGTTTCCCAACAACTGAGCTTAATGCGGAAGGTTCCTGGCGCATATTTAAGGTATCAGCATTCACCATACCGTAATTAGTTTTTATAGCCGAATTGGTTTCTTTGGTGACGAGCCAATTAACGAGCCAGCCTGTTTGACCATTTGCAAGTTCAATTTCAATCCAATCGCCTTGTTCTTTCACAATCGGATACTTTTCGCCCCGATATACAATTTTTATTAGTGGGTAACTTAGACCTGGACCGCCGCGAAGATTGACATTATCGGTGGAAATCGTAATGGACTCTGTTGCTGCCACACTTTTACCATGAGGCATAAAAGTTATCAAAATAAGAATAATAGATAATAGCCATAAACTACCTTTTTTGACCATAAAGCCCTCCTTTTCTATTCTATTATTTTAGCGTATCAAAAGCTGAAAATCATGCCTAAATTGCTAATATTGTCCAATTTGGTGAGAAAATCCTATCAGGATGCAAGTTTTTCACGATTGGTGGAGATAATATGAGTAATGATGAAAAGGCTGAGGTGATTAGAAGTGAGAGCAAGTGAAAAAGGAATGAACATCCAATCTATGGATGGACGGCTTTTCGGTGTTGATTTTCATGATTTTATTCAAAAGGAACAGCATGCAACCTCGTTTGAACTCGCATCAGAATTCGGAATAACAATGGGTGATGTCAGAAAGTTAAAAAAACATTTAGAAAGATCATAATTGGCTATTGACAATATCTGCGATGCTCCGTAATATTAATTAAATAAAATGACATATTGTGATATACCAATGATGGAGCATAGTAATTAAGCAAACTCATGAATAGAGAGGAAATGTCCTGGGCTGAAAGCATTTCTACATGGAACTTAATGAATGAACACTCCGTAGGCTTCTCTCTGAAAAAGGGTACCCTCTAGTAGGAGAAGAACGTAGCAGGCGTTAACTGTTAAAGAGGAAGTGCATGTTGTTCATGCCTTCAACTAGGGTGGCACCGCGGGATTAATCAAACTCTCGTCCCTTGTATTCATACAAGGGATGGGAGTTTTTTGTTTGTTTTTATTTAGGAAAATAGTAATAATTCCATCTACTTACATAAGAAAAAATAAGGAGGTTTTCCACTATGTCCATTAGCATTCCTCGGGGAACGCAAGACATTTTACCTGGAGAGGTAGAAAAGTGGCAACTGATTGAAGCTAAAGCGCGTGAACTTTGTGAGAAATATCAATATAAAGAGATTCGCACCCCAATATTCGAACATACAGATCTTTTTTCAAGAGGCGTTGGCGATAGCACAGATATCGTTCAGAAAGAAATGTATACATTTGAAGACCGCGGCAAACGTAGTCTAACCCTACGCCCAGAAGGTACCGCAGCAGTTGTCCGTTCTTATGTGGAGAAAAAAATGTTCGGGCTGGCTAATCAGCCGGTCAAGCTTTACTATATGGGACCGATGTTCCGATATGAACGTCCACAAGCAGGGCGCTTTCGCCAGTTTGTTCAATTCGGAATTGAAGCATTAGGAAGTAATGACCCTGCCATTGATGCAGAAGTCATTTCCCTTGCGATGAACCTATATAAAGAAATGGGTTTAAAAAAGCTGAAGTTGATTATTAATAGCCTGGGTGATAAGGAAAGCCGCGGCGCTCACCGCGATGCACTTGTCAATCACTTCAAACCAAGAATCGGTGAGTTTTGTCATGATTGTCAAAATCGACTTGAGAAAAATCCACTCCGGATCTTGGATTGTAAGCAGGACCGCGACCATGAATTGATGAAAACAGCACCATCGATTCTTGAATTCCTAAATGATTTTTCAAAGGATTATTTTGAAAAATTACAGAAGTATTTAACACAATTGGATATTCCTTTCGAGGTCGATGCCAACTTAGTTCGCGGACTCGATTATTACAACCACACGGCATTTGAAATTATGAGTAATGCTGAAGGATTTGGAGCGATCACCACGTTATGCGGCGGAGGCCGTTATAATGGTTTAGCAGAAGAAATTGGCGGACCTGAAACACCAGGTATCGGATTTGCTTTAAGTATTGAACGATTTATTGCGGCTCTCCAAGCAGAAGGGATTGAGCTTGCAGGTAACGAAGGCATTGATTGTTACCTTGCCGCACTCGGGGAGGAAGCGAAGGATTACACCGTTGGATTGTTACAGCAGCTGCGTCGTGCAGGTTTCTCAGCAGAAAGAGATTATTTGGATCGGAAAATTAAAGCTCAATTTAAAGCAGCCGATCGTCTAAGAGCTAAGTTTGTAGCGGTTTTAGGTGATGAAGAACTTAAAAATAATAAAATCAATGTAAAAAATATGGCTACAGGTGAGCAAGTAGAAATTGATTTAGCAACTTTTATTAAACAGTTCCAAGAGTTACAGGATTAAGAGGGGGATAATTATGTTTGGCAGATCATATTTTTGTGGGGAAGTCCCAGAATCAGCAGTTGGTGAAAAAATAACATTGAAGGGTTGGGTCCAAAAAAGACGTGACCTTGGCGGATTAATTTTTATTGATCTCCGCGACCGTTCAGGGATTGTTCAAGTAGTTTTTAATCCGGATTTATCACAAGAAGCATTGCAAATTGCTGAAACAATCCGTAACGAGTTTGTGTTAGATATAGTTGGAACTGTTGTAGCACGTGATGCAGCAACCTTCAATGAAAACCTGAAAACAGGGAAAATTGAAGTACAGGCAGAAAAAGTAACAATCATAAATGAAGCAAAGACACCGCCATTTATGATTTCTGATAAAACCGATGCATCTGAAGATGTCCGCTTAAAATACCGTTACCTTGATTTCCGTCGTCCGGTTATTTTTGAAACCTTAAAGATGCGTCATCAAGTGACCAAGCAAATCAGAGATTTTCTTGATGGAGAAGGCTTCTTAGATATTGAAACACCTATTTTGACAAAAAGTACCCCTGAGGGAGCACGGGATTATTTAGTGCCAAGCCGTGTTCATCCAGGCGAGTTTTATGCCCTGCCGCAATCACCACAACTGTTTAAACAATTGCTCATGGTCGGGGGCATTGAACGTTATTACCAAATTGCACGCTGCTTCCGTGATGAGGATTTACGTGCAGACCGTCAGCCAGAATTTACCCAAATCGATATCGAGACAAGCTTTTTAAGCCAGGAAGATATCATGGGAATGATGGAAAAGATGATGACAAAGTTAATGAAAGAAGTAAAAGGTGTAGACCTGCCTGAGGCATTCCCTCGGATGACCTATGACGAGGCAATGAGCCGTTATGGCTCGGATAAACCTGATACTCGTTTTGGATTAGAGCTCGTCGATCTTTCTGAAATTGTTAAGGACTCAGGCTTTAAAGTATTTGCATCGGCAGTTGCAAATGGAGGCCAAGTAAAAGCAATCAATGTGAAAGGTGCCGCTGACAATTACTCACGTAAAGACATTGATGCCTTAACAGAGTTCGTTGCTGTATATGGCGCGAAGGGGCTTGCGTGGCTTAAAGTCGATTCTGAAGGGCTAAAAGGTCCGATTGCAAAATTCTTCTCAGAAGAGGATGCCCAAGCGCTTAAAGCAACCCTTGAAGCAACAGAAGGAGATTTACTTCTATTTGTTGCTGACAAGAAAAAGGTTGTAGCCGATGCTTTAGGTGCCCTTCGCCAAAAGTTGGCCAGGGATTTAGATTTAATTGACCCAAGTTTATTCAATTTCTTATGGGTAACGGACTGGCCGCTTCTTGAGTACGATGAGGAGGAAGGACGTTATTACGCGGCTCACCATCCGTTTACGATGCCATTTAGGGAAGACCTTGAATATTTAGATTCTGACCCGTCAAAAGTCCGTGCACAGGCCTATGATATTGTCTTAAATGGATATGAGCTTGGCGGCGGATCCCTTCGTATATTCGAGCGTCCGATCCAAGAAAAAATGTTTAACATTCTTGGATTTACACCGGAACAAGCCAATGAGCAATTCGGTTTCTTATTGAATGCGTTTGAATATGGAACACCACCACACGGCGGGATCGCGCTTGGATTGGACCGATTGGTTATGCTTCTTGCTGGAAGCACCAACCTAAGAGATACCATTGCATTTCCTAAGACTGCTAGTGCCAGCTGCTTGTTAACGGATGCTCCTGGGGAAGTTTCTGAGGCCCAATTGAAGGAATTACATCTGTCACTAAATGTTAAAAAATAGCAGGAATTCGCTTTCATGAATCCTTGAATCCGGATTTTCAATATGCTATTATAAAAGCAACAAAGAAGAGTCCTGAGATGTACGTTGCGTTGCCTGAAGTTTTGACCGAACATTAATTATTCGGGAGTCTAGAGTTTCCTGATTGCGTAAATGCCCCACTCTTATACGGGTAAGGGGACTTACAATTTCGGGAACAGGGCACCCCCCTGCTGAATGCGGGATCAAAACTAAGGATGTTAAAAGTGACGGCATAATTGGGACTCTTTTCAATTGCAAAATGCTCAACCTCCTGGAGATTTCGGGAGGTTTTATTTTGCTTTTTACTTGATTCATCCTATCAAGATGCTTGTTTTTGGTAGAGTGTATGATATATTTTTAATCGGGAAAAAGAAACATAACGAATTTATAATTGGAGTGAACATCATGTTGCATCAATTTTCACGGAACGAACTAGCCATCGGTAAAGAAGGCCTAGAAATTATGAAGAACAGTACGGTCGCTGTTTTAGGTATCGGCGGTGTCGGTTCTTTTGCAGCCGAAGCATTGGCCCGTTCAGGCGTCGGCCGGTTAATTTTAATAGATAAAGACGATGTGGATATTACCAATATCAACCGCCAGTTGATCGCATTGCTTTCCACTGTTGGAAGGCCGAAAGTGGAAATTATGGAGGAGCGGATTCGAGATATTAATCCTGAATGCGAAGTTATTTCCTTAAAAATGTTTTATACAGAAGAGACCTATGAACAAATTTTTAGCCATAATTTAGATTTTGTGGTTGATGCTTCAGATACGATTATTTATAAAATACATTTAATGAAGGAATGTTTAAAAAGGAATATTCCAATTATTTCAAGTATGGGAGCAGCCAATAAAATGGACCCAACCCGTTTTAAAATTGCGGATATTTCAAAGACCCATACGGATCCGATTGCCAAAGTCATCCGTACGAAACTGCGGAAGGAAAGAATCCACAAAGGAATTCCTGTTGTGTTCTCTGATGAAAGCCCGATTGTGATTCGTGAAGATATTAAAAAAGAAGTAGGAAATGAAAATGCACCCATCCGCAAAGCGCAAATGCCGCCAGCATCAAATGCCTTTGTACCATCAGCCGCTGGTTTGATTATGGCAAGCTATGTGGTGCGACAATTATTAAGCAGCATCAAAATTCAACGTGTATCAGATGAGAAATAAGCTTTTGATGGAGCCCTAAAACCTTAATTGGTTTGGGGTTTTTCTTATATTTTGAAGTTTTAGGGAGGTAAATTTTTCTAGAATAAGATAAACTAGTGTGAGAATACATAGTGAGGAGAGAGAGTTTGGAAAAAATTGTCGAGTTGAAAAATGTAACGAAGGTAATTAAAGGTCGAACCATCATAGATAACATTAGCTTTCAGGTAAATAAAGGAGAGGTATTTGGCTTTTTAGGTCCAAATGGCGCAGGAAAAACAACGACAATTCGAATGATCGTAGGATTAATGGCGATTACATCTGGAGACATCGAGGTTGGCGGTTCCAGCATTAAAACTAATTTTGAAGAGGCTGTTCGTCATATCGGTGCAATTGTAGAGAACCCGGAAATGTATAAATTTTTGACGGGGTACCAAAATTTGATTCACTATGCCAGAATGGCAAATGGTATTTCCAAAGAGAAGATTGCTGAAATAGTAGAACTTGTAGGATTAACTGATCGAATTCACGATAAGGTAAAAACCTATTCACTAGGAATGCGCCAAAGACTAGGATTGGCTCAGTGCCTCTTACATGACCCTCAAGTCTTGATTTTGGACGAACCAACAAATGGATTAGATCCCGCTGGTATCCGAGAGATCCGCGACTATGTCCGTCTCTTAGCACGTGAAAAAAATCTAGCTGTGATTGTTTCAAGCCATCTGCTTTCCGAAATGGAAATGATGTGTGATCGGATTGGCATTATCCAAAGTGGCCGCTTAATTGATGTACAGCTTGTCCAGGAACTTGTTCACGGTGCTTCTGAAACGACCCATGAACTGGAAGTAGTCCCCGCTGATAAAGCCTTACAGCTGATTGGTGTTCACTATCCCAATGCTCGAGCGAACCTTTCTAGGAATGGAATAACGATCGAACTTCCAAAGGAACAAATTCCTTCACTAATTAAAAGTTTCGTAACGGAGGATATTCAGGTTTATGGAATCAGGGAAGTTGCGAAGACATTAGAAGATCGTTTCCTTGAATTGACAACCGAAAAGGGGGTGCCAAACCGTGGTTAATTTAATTAAAAATGAATGGATGAAAATTTTTAAACGACCTGGAACCTATGTAATGATCGCCATTCTTGTTGTAATAACTGCTGCCTTTGGTATCTTTCATAAGTATCAAGAAAAAGATTTCAGCATCGATAAAAATTGGGAACAGACATTACAGCAGGAAAATGACGCATTAAAGAAGCAGATGGAACAAAGCACTTCAAAGCTGGAAAAGCAATTTTATAAAGAGGAAATCGCAATAAATGATTACCGTATCAAGCATCATATCCCCTTTCACGAAAAATATAATGTCTGGACATTTGTAAAAGATGCGTCCCAACTGATAATCCTGCCTGGATTATTTACAATTATCATTTCAGCTGGAATTGTCGCCAGTGAATTCAACTGGGGAACCATCAAATTGTTATTAATACGACCAATTAACCGAAGCAAGATATTGATCTCGAAATATTTGACTGTCTTATTGTTCGCGTTATTAATGCTTGGCATTTTATTTGTTTTCTCAGCTTTGCTAGGCGCACTTCTTTTTGGAATGCCAGACCAAGCTGTTCCATATCTAAATTATTCTAATGGCCAAGTAACGGAACAACCGATTGTTATTCACTTGTTAATCTATTACGGATTAAGTTCCATTGATACGATTATGTTAGCGACGATGGCATTCATGATTTCATCTGTATTCCGGAACAGTTCCTTAGCCATCGGCTTATCATTATTTTTATTGTTCACAGGGGCTCAATTTACTGTCCTATTGTCTCTTAAATTTAGCTGGGCTAAATACATCTTGTTTGCAAACACAAACCTTATGCAATATGTAGAAGGGACACCTATGGTCGAAGGGATGTCAATGACATTCTCAGTCATCATGTTACTCATCTACTTCGCGGTATTCCAATTCTTTGCCTTCACCGTCTTTAAGAAACGTGATGTGGCCTCATAAAAAACAAAAGGGTGTCAGGCACCATGTGAAGAATTCACATGGCGCCTGACACCCTATTTTTTCTTTGTTAACTTTTCGTATACGATTGCAAGGGCTTGTTCGAATTTTCCGGTTTTCTTTGGTTGGTAGTATTGTTTATGTTTTAATCGATCGGGTAGATATTGCTGTGGAACCCAGCCGTTCTCATAGTCATGTGGGTACTTGTAGTCGACTCCTCTGCCTAGTTCCTTAGCTCCTTTATAATGCGCATCCTTTAGATGGTCAGGTACTTCTCCAACGATCCCTTTTTGGATATCTTCGAGTGCAGCCTGAATAGCCAGAACAGCCGAGTTTGATTTTGGTGACAGACATAATTCAATCACGGCATTGGCCAGTGGAATTCTTGCCTCAGGAAAACCAATTCTCTCAGCCGTTTCAATCGCAGCTAACGTGCGTGCACCAACGGGTGGATTAGCTAACCCGACATCTTCATAAGCAATCACGATCAATCTTCGGCTGATACTTGGCAGGTCTCCTGCTTCGATTAATCGGCCCAGATAATGGAGTGCAGCGTTGACATCGCTCCCGCGGATCGACTTTTGAAAGGCAGAGAGGACATCATAATGCCCATCCCCGTCTTTATCTGCAACAAGACTCTTTTTCTGCAAACATTCTTCAGCTGTCTTTACATCGATATGAATGATGCCATGTTCATCTTTATCCGTTGATAATACAGCTAATTCTAAGGCATTTAGAGAACTTCTTACATCCCCATTGGATCCCTGGGCAAAATGCAGCAGGGCTTCATTGGCCATTTCTACTTTTATCTTTCCGAGTCCACGTTCCTCATCCTCGAGTGCACGATGTAATGCCAATTTTACTTCATCGGGTGTAGGTGGTTTTAATTCGAAGATCTGACAGCGGCTCCTGATTGCTGGGTTAATGGCGTGATACGGATTACTGGTGGTAGCGCCAATTAAGACGATCATGCCGTTTTCTAAGTAAGGTAATAAAAAATCCTGCTTCCCTTTATCTAAACGATGGACCTCATCAAGAAGCAAAATGACTTTTCCTGACATTTTTGCCTCGGCGGCAACAATTTCCATATCCTTTTTATTATTCGTGACGGCGTTAAGTGTCCGAAAGGCATATTTGGTGCTGCCGGCAATTGCACTGGCAATGGATGTTTTGCCTATACCGGGCGGACCATATAAAATCATCGAGGTCAGTTGTTTTGCCTTCACCATTCTTGATATGATTTTTCCATCGCCAACCAAATGCTGCTGCCCGACAACTTCTTCAATTGTTCTAGGCCGCATCCGAAACGCTAAAGGCTTTTGCTGCATGATTACATCTCTCCAAAATTCGAATAACAATCTAACTATATATAGCCTTACTTTACCATTTTCCGTTGAAAAAGCATATTAAAGAAGAATATGATATAATTAATGCCTATCAAATTACTATGGATTTTAAATTAAATTTTATAGATACGAATAGAGGTGCGATATGAAAATATCAACAAAGGGTCGCTATGGTTTAACGATTATGATTGAACTTGCCAAAAAGCACGGCGAGGGTCCAATATCATTAAAAACAATTGCACAAGCGAATGATTTATCAGAACATTATTTAGAACAATTGATAGCCCCATTGCGTAATGCGGGTTTAGTAAAAAGTATTCGTGGTGCATACGGCGGCTATATTCTAACCAACATCCCATCCAAAATTACTGCTGGTGATGTGATCCGTGTATTAGAGGGACCAATTGCCCCAGTGGAAGGGATAGAAGATGAAGAACCAGCTAAGCGGGAATTGTGGGTTCGAATTCGGGATGCTATTAAGGATGTGTTGGACAACACGACCTTAGAGGACCTAGCGAATCATAGTAATGACGAAACGCCAGAAGGATATATGTTTTATATTTAGGGTAAAAAAGTAACATTGAGAATTATTTTGATAGAAGGTGTAAATGTGGAACGAATCTATCTCGACCATGCGGCAACATCGCCTATGCATCCTATGGTTATTGAAAAAATGCTTGAGGTGATGCAATCAACTTTCGGAAATCCTTCAAGCATCCATTCTTATGGGAGGGAAGCCCGTCACCTAGTTGACCAGGCCCGTTCGGTGTTAGCAGGCAGCATTGGTGCAAAGGAAACCGAGATTATCTTTACAAGCGGCGGAACAGAAGCGGATAATATGGCGTTATTTGGAGCCGCTGAAACGTATCAACATAGGGGCAAACATATAATCACCACTGAAGTGGAGCACCATGCTGTCCTCCATGCCTGCCAAAAATTAGAAAAACTAGGATATGAGGTCACTTATTTACCCGTCGATGATAGTGGCCAAATTTCGTTGGCAGACCTTCAAGCTGCACTAAGAAAAGATACCATATTAGTGTCGATTATGTACGGTAACAACGAAGTAGGAACGCTCCAGCCAATAACGGAGATTGGACTGTTATTAAAAGATCATCAAGCAATCTTCCATACGGATGCTGTCCAAGCATATGGTGTTGAAGAAATAGATGTCAATCAAAGTTTCATTGATTTATTATCTGTTTCAGCTCATAAAATCAATGGACCAAAAGGAGTAGGTTTCCTTTTTTCAAAATCTAATATTAAGCTTTCTCCACGTTCCTTCGGTGGTGAGCAAGAACGAAAAAGACGGGCAGGGACGGAGAATATTGCCTCAATAGTTGGTTTTCATGAAGCTGTTTTAATATCAAATGAAAATCGTGAGGCAAAGCGCAAACAATTCCTAGATCTGAAACGAACGTTAATTGATAAGCTGCAAGAGCTAGATGTAGAATTTAACATAAACGGATTACTTGATAACTCTTTGCCACATGTATTAAACTTAAGCTTTCCTGGGACAAGTGTGGAAGCAATGCTCGTCAATCTTGATTTAGCAGGTATTGCTGTATCGAGCGGCTCCGCCTGCACTGCGGGCTCAATTGAACCTTCCCACGTGCTTGTTGCCATGTTTGGAAAAAACTCAGAACGATTAACTAATTCGATTCGGTTCAGCTTTGGTTATAATACAACCATTGAAGAAGTTGTTAAGGCTGCGGAAGAAACTGCTAGAATTGTTACCCGTTTGAAAAAATAAATTTAGTAAAAGCTTTTGGCAATAGAGAGGTGAAATTCATTGGAAACAAAAGATCCGAAAAATACAAGAGTGGTAGTCGGAATGTCAGGTGGAGTAGATTCTTCTGTGGCAGCACTTTTGTTGAAGCAGCAAGGCTACGATGTCATCGGTATTTTTATGAAAAACTGGGATGACACAGATGATACCGGTTTTTGTACTGCAACAGAAGATTATGAAGATGTCATACGTGTATGTAACCAAATTGGCATTCCATATTATGCAGTTAATTTCGAAAAACAATATTGGGATAAGGTATTTACCTACTTCCTTGAAGAATATAAAGCAGGACGGACCCCTAATCCGGATGTTATGTGTAATAAGGAAATTAAATTTAAAGCTTTCCTTGAACATGCCATGAATTTAGGAGCGGACTATTTAGCGACCGGTCACTATGCTCAAGTTGAGTATCGGGATGGAGAATATAAGATGCTGCGCGGTCTGGATGAAAATAAGGATCAAACCTATTTCTTGAACCAATTGACCCAAGAGCAATTAAGTAAGGTAATGTTCCCAATTGGTAATCTTGAAAAACCAAGAGTCCGGGAAATTGCGAAGGAAGCAAACCTTGCCACGGCTGCTAAAAAAGATAGCACGGGGATTTGTTTTATTGGCGAACGGAATTTTAAAGAGTTTTTAGGTCAATATTTACCTGCCCAGCCAGGGAATATGGAGACGTTCGCCGGTGAAGTTAAAGGTAAACACGAGGGCTTGATGTACCATACGATTGGTCAGCGCCATGGTCTAGGGATTGGCGGTTCGGGTGAGCCGTGGTTTGCAATTGGTAAGGATTTAGAAAGAAATATCCTTTATGTCGGTCAAGGTTTTCATCATGAAAAACTCTATTCAGACTCGATTACGGCTGTCAATGTCAGCTGGGTATCCGACCGTGAAAAGCCAGCGGAATTTAAATGTACTGCAAAATTCCGCTATCGCCAGGAAGACAATAACGTAACCGTTCGTCTCTTAGAAGATAATCAAGTGGAAGTTATTTTCGACGAACCGATTCGGGCAATTACACCAGGACAAGCAGTTGTGTTTTACAATGGTGATGAATGTCTTGGCGGTGGGACGATTGATCATGTTTTTAAAAATGGTGAACGTTTAACCTATGTGGGATAATAGAAGACCTGATTCCTCAAATGGAATCAGGTTTTTTTGTGGGTAATTCAAGGGTTTGGCGAAATAAAAGTGAAAGTTGGCGAAATCTCCCCAGAGTTTGGCGAAATAAAAATTAAAGTTGGCGAAATCCCTCTAGAGTTTGGCGAAATAAACTTCAAACTTGGCGAGATCCCAAAGGGCAGTTAAATAGGGAATACCCCGTTTGGTTACAACTCTTGAAATTATTTTTTAATAAAATATGATATACTTTCTCTTAGATTGGAGTGGTACTAATGGATAAAAACCAATTAGGTGTACAATACATGCAGGATGGCAATCTGGAAGAGGCGGCAAAGGCCTTTAATGAAGCCATTCAAGAAAACCCAAACGACCCAGTTGCCTATATAAATTTCGGAAATGTACTTTCTGCAGTTGGGGACGACGAAAAGGCTCTTAATTTTTATCAAAAAGCCATTGAAATAGATGATAACGCTGCGGCTGCTTATTATAGTATTGGGACTTTGTTATTTAGCAAGGACCTATTAAACGAAGCTAAGAATATGTTTGAGACTGCAATGAAAAAGGGTCTGCAATCCAGTGATAATTATTTCATGTTAGGGCTGACGCTTGTTCAATTAGATCAAGGGAAATTTGCTCTCCCTTATCTACAAAGAAGTGTGGAGTTAAATGAAACTGATGCGGAAGCTCGTTTTCAATACGGATTATGCCTTGCACAACTAGAATTCATCGCTGAAGCTGTCATTCAATTTGAAAAATGTATCGAATTGGATCCAACACATTCCGATGCCTTTTATAATTTAGGTGTTTCCTACGCATTTCAAGACAATCCAGCGAAAGCATTAGAAATGTTAAACAAAGCACTCGACATTCAACCCGACCATCTGCTCGCAGGTCATGCGAAAAAATTAATAGAAAACAATCAATAATACTCATTATTATATAGAAGGGAGGGAGCTAAATGGAAAAGCAAGACACGTTGGATTTATTTGCTGAACAGGGGAAATTTGTAAAAGGCAGACCGATTGTCACCATTTTTCACAATGAACAAAACCTTTACACGGTTTTACGAATAAGAGTCGATGAAACCAATCATTCTTATGAGGACAAAGAGGCTGTGGTCACCGGTTATTTTCCAAAAATCCATGAACAGGAGACCTATATCTTTTTCGGGGAATTTAAGGATCATCCTAAGTTTGGACTGCAATTTCATACCAATCATTTCCGCAAAGATATGCCCCAATCGAAACAAGGGGTCATCAACTATTTATCAGGTGAGATGTTTAAAGGTATTGGGAAAAAGACGGCCGAAAACATTGTTGAAACCTTAGGAGAGGACGCCATTTCAAAGATTCTCCACCAGCCGTCATTGCTCGACTCCATTCCAAAACTCCCTCCAGAAAAAGCAAAAATGCTTTACGATACATTAATGGAGCATCAAGGGTTAGAGCAAGTCATGGTCGCTTTAAATCAATATGGCTTCGGACCTCAAATCTCGATGCGGATTTATCAAGCCTATAAAGAACAGACGCTTGAAATTATGCAGAAGAATCCTTATAAACTTGTTGAAGATATAGAGGGAATCGGTTTTGGCCGGGCGGATGAACTCGGGTACCAACTAGGGATTTCTGGGAATCACCCTGACCGGATTAAGGCAGCCTGTCTCTACATCCTTGAAAATGAAAGCATGCAGACGGGGCATGTTTACATCCATGCTGAGGACTTATTGGAACAGGTAAAAGACCTTTTAGAAGAGAACAAGCGCGATCAAATAGAATACATAGATATTTCAAATGAAGTCATCAAGCTGCAAGAAGAGGGCAAATTAATTGGTGAAGAGAAACGCGTGTACTTACCATCCTTATATTTTGCCGAAAAAGGGCTAGTAACAAATATCCAGCGTATCCTCGAACAAACCGAATATAAGGATCAATTTCCGGAATCTGAATTTCTTCTCTCATTAGGAAGTTTAGAGGAACGACTGGGTGTCCAATATGCACCCTCGCAGCGTGAAGCCATCCAAACGGCGTTAATGTCGCCTATGTTGATTCTAACTGGTGGACCAGGGACAGGAAAAACTACGGTTATCAAAGGAATTGTAGAACTTTATTCAGAACTGCATGGCTGTTCCTTAGAGCTTAAGGATTACCAGAAAAAAGGCGAACCCTTTCCGTTCTTATTAGCAGCCCCGACTGGAAGAGCCGCTAAAAGGATGAGTGAATCGACCGGCCTCCCTGCGGTAACCATCCATCGCTTACTTGGATTTAATGGTCAAGAAGGATTTGACCGTGACGATGCAAGTCCGCTCGAAGGGAAAATTATCATCGTAGATGAAACCTCTATGCTCGATATATGGCTTGCAAATCAATTGTTTAAGGCGCTTCCCGAAAATATCCAAGTCATCATGGTTGGTGATGAAGATCAATTACCATCGGTCGGACCGGGACAGGTCTTAAAAGATTTGCTCACATCTGAACGGATTCCAACCGTACGGTTAACGGATATTTACCGACAGGCAGAAGGTTCTTCAATTATTGAACTTGCCCATGAAATTAAAAAAGGCTACTTGCCCGCTGATATCACTCAGAAGCAAGCAGATCGGTCGTTTATTAAATGTTCAACAGCCCAGGTAGCACAAGTGGTTGAAAAAGTCGCCTTTAATGCGAAAAATAAAGGCTATTCCGCAAAGGATATTCAAGTGTTAGCGCCTATGTACAGGGGGCCTGCTGGAATTGACCGCTTGAATGTTTTATTACAGGAAATATTTAATCCTAATCCTGATGGTAAAAGAAAGGAAATTGCTTTTGGTGAGGTCAAATATCGGATTGGTGATAAAGTACTCCAACTGGTGAACCAACCAGAAAGCAATGTTTTTAACGGGGATATTGGGGAAATTATCTCGATTATCTATTCGAAGGAAAACACCGAAAAACAGGATATGATATACATTTCCTTTGAAGGCAATGAAGTCGAGTACACTAGACAAGATTTAACTCAAATTACCCACGCCTATTGCTGCTCCGTCCATAAATCGCAGGGCAGTGAATTCCCGATTGTCATTTTGCCAGTGACAAGAAGTTATTATCGGATGTTACGTAGAAATTTAATCTATACAGCCATCACACGAAGTAAACAATCCTTAATTCTTTGCGGTGAAGTCGATGCTCTTAAAATGGGCGTAGAAAGAGCGGATGAACTTTCCCGTCAAACTACATTGTGTCAAAAGCTGCAAGAGTCGATTGCACCGGCTTCACATGTTGGTAAAAAGCATGAATCAAATACAGCGATAGAAAGTAATGACCAAGGTGAAGAAATAGGTTCTGCCATGTCCTACGAAGAAAAATTCATGCAGGCTAATCCAATGGTTGGAATGGAAAACGTTTCACCTTATGATTTCATGGCAAATGACTAACACTATGAATGTTCACAGGAGGTGGGACACTCTTTGCGGACATTCTCTTTATTAAAAGGACAGCCTGTTTTTGAAACAAACAGCGGTCAGAAAATTGGCGAGGTAAGTGATTTATGTATCTCGAGCACCGGCAGGGTAGACGGATTATTGGTAAAAAAAGGCGTTTTTTTCAAACAATCCTTTTTTTTGGATATCCAAAAAGTGGCTTCCTTCGGTGTAGATGGGGTAATGATTGAGGATAACACCTCTTTAGTAAAGCTGAAAGACCCCCAATATACACTTACACATCAACAGCCATTAGACGGGATGATGATGCTTTCAAAAAGCGGGGAATCCCTTGGTTTGTTAAAAGATGTATATTTTCAGGAGGAATTGGGCACAATCATAGGGTACGAAATCACGGATGGCTTCTTTTCGGATCTTACGGAAGGCAAACAAGTCATTCAATCCGGGAAGCCCTTAGCAATCGGAAAGGATGCCATTATCGTAGATGTAAATAATACGTGAGGTGTCTTTCCATGTTAAAGTGTCCCAATTGTCAAAGTAAGGATATCGGTAAAATTGGAATTAACCAATATTATTGTTGGAATTGCTTTATTGAACTTTCAGTAAACAAAGGCCTAATCAATACCCATCAAGTCGAAGAAGACGGGTCACTTAGTTCCTTGGACGATTTGTTTGAAGAAGAAGAGCGTCGTTACACCCTTTAAGAGAGAAAAGCGGAAACGCTATGCTAGACCGTTATCAAAGTGAGTAGAAACTTATTTAACGTCTATTAAAGAGGTGAAACGTATGAATAAAATGATGACGACGATGATTGCGTTTGGTGCGGGGATGGCAGCCTATAATGTCGCCCAAAGAAATAATATGATGTCCACCCGCAATATGAAAAGAATGACAAAGAAAGTAAAACGAGCGATTTTTTAGAACGAATCCCCCTCGCAGCAGAGGGGGATTATTAATGCATATTTTTACCGAGTGTCTCTAACACTAACCTGAAGGGAGGCTCGGATAATGTGGAAATTCGTATGAAGTGGTATTACCGCATCGGTTTTTTACTCCTTTTATTAATTGCTATTTATGTTTTTCTAAAAATCCGCTTTGTGTGGCTGCCTATTTTAAGGGTGGTTATCCTTATTATTCTTCCCTTTGCAATTGGAGCATTTATCACCTACTTGCTCCATCCAATTGTGGAAAAATTACATCAAAAGGGTCTCCACCGTGGATTAGCTATTTTTCTAATTTATATCTTATTTTTTGGTGGACTCGGCTTTTGCGTGTATAAAGGAGTTCCAGCAATCATTGACCAAATAAAAGATCTCTCTGAAAGTGCACCAGTATTAGCAGAGCAATACAGAGGTTGGATTACTACGCTTCAATCGCACACACGGGAATGGCCAGATGGTCTGCAGACTAGAATGGATGAAGGCATTGATGCGTTTGAAAAAAAACTGGATTCCTTATTAACGGTCATTGTCAATATTTTAATTAAGTTTCTTAATTCAGCATTAATTATGATGATCATTCCATTTATTGCCTTTTATATGTTAAAGGATTTTCCGTTGATCAAACGGGCAATTTGGTATATAACACCTAAACAATGGCGGAGAAAAGGGACGCTATTCCTGAAGGATGTGGATGAATCCCTTGGCAGCTATATTAGGGGACAACTACTGGTATGTATCATTATTGGCAGTGTCTCTGCCCTATTGTTTTGGCTGTTCCATTTAAAATATCCGTTAATATTAGGTTTAATAGTGGGGATTACAAACGTCATTCCCTATTTTGGGCCCATCATCGGGGCAGTCCCGGCCGTCATTATCGCTGCCACATCATCCGTAAAATTAGTATTGATTACATTAGTTATCGTGTTTGGTCTCCAATTTCTTGAAGGAAACATTTTATCCCCTTTGATTGTGGGGAAAAGTCTTCATATGCACCCCTTAATTATTATGGCTGCATTAACAGCTGGAGGAGAAATCGGCGGGATTCTGGGACTGATCTTGGCCGTCCCGGTCCTTGTGGTGATCAAAGTAGCCATAATTCATGCGAAAAATCATTTTATTCGAAGGAATGCAAAGGAACCTAGCACTTAAGCGGAAAGATTGATTTGACAAACTTTTTTCGGGTGTCTATAATTCGTGTTATAGAGTCATTGGATGAAAATGTTGAAGGATAAAGTATGTTGTAGTCCATCTGTATCGCATTTGCGAAGAAGAGAGGAGCTTCCCTAGCTGAAAGAAGCTCTAGATGAAGGACGACAGAAAGCTAATCTGGAGTGCAGCTAATCACTGCCGTATGCCTGCGTTAAGGGTTTTTTGAGAGATGGATACGTTTTATTGTATCCATAATCAGGGTGGTACCGCGAGATAGGCTCTCGTCCCTGTTTTTTGGGATGAGGGCTTTTTTGTATGCTTTTTTATAAAAAAGGAGGTCTTCTACATATGAAAGATTTAACAGGTTCACAAATTCGTTCCATGTTTTTAGAGTTTTTTAGCAAAGAAAAAGGTCACACGATTGAGCCAAGTGCATCACTAGTGCCTCATGATGATCCATCACTTTTATGGATTAACAGTGGTGTCGCAACCTTAAAGAAATATTTTGATGGACGTGTTGTTCCTGAAAATCCGAGAATTACAAATGCACAAAAATCAATTAGAACCAATGACATTGAGAATGTTGGGAAAACGGCTCGACACCATACATTCTTTGAGATGCTTGGTAACTTTTCCATTGGTGAATATTTTAAGGTGGAAGCGATTGAATGGGCGTGGGAATTCTTAACATCTGAAAAATGGATTGGCTGGGATCCAGAACTTCTTTCAGTTACGATCCATCCTGAAGACAACGAGGCATATGACATTTGGAGAAACACCATTGGTTTGCCAGAAGAGCGTATTATTCGTTTAGAAGGGAACTTCTGGGATATTGGAGAAGGCCCAAGCGGCCCGAATACTGAAATTTTTTATGACCGCGGTCCAGAGTATGGAAATGATCCATCAGACCCAGAGCTTTATCCAGGCGGTGAAAATGACCGTTATTTGGAAGTATGGAACCTTGTATTTTCACAATTCAATCATAATCCTGACGGCACTTATACACCGCTGCCAAAGAAAAATATTGATACGGGGATGGGATTAGAGCGTATGGCTTCTGTTGTACAAAACGTCCCTACCAATTTTGATACAGATTTATTTATCCCGATTATTCGTGCAACAGAAGAGATCTCTGGTGAAAAGTACGGTCAAAACAAAGAAACCGATGTTGCGTTCAAAGTAATTGCTGACCATATTCGGACGGTTGCTTTTGCTGTCGGAGATGGAGCATTGCCATCCAACGAAGGCCGTGGCTATGTACTTCGCCGCCTGCTGCGCAGAGCTGTTCGGTATGCCAAACAAATCAACATTAATCGTCCATTCATGTATGAACTCGTACCAGTAGTTGGCGAAATTATGGATGACTTCTATCCAGAAGTAAAGGACAAAACAGATTTCATTCAAAAAGTTATCAAAAGTGAGGAAGAACGCTTCCATGAGACACTTCATGAAGGCTTAGCGATTCTAGCAACTGTCATTAAGAAGGAAAAAGAAAAAGGCAGTGATACCATCAAAGGTGCTGATATTTTCCGACTTTACGATACCTATGGATTCCCTGTTGAATTAACAGAGGAATATGCCGAAGAAGAGGGGATGAAGGTAGACCATTCCGGCTTCGAGGTCGAAATGGAGCAGCAGCGTGAACGTGCCCGTGCAGCAAGACAAGATGTTGATTCGATGCAGGTTCAAGGTGGAGTCCTTCGTGATGTAAAGGTTGAGAGTAAATTTGTTGGCTACGATGAACTCAAAACAAATTCTACTATAGCAGCGATTATTAAAAATGGTGAACTTGTTGACAGTGCGACAAGTGGTGAGGAAGTACAATTAATTCTAGATGTGACACCATTCTATGCCGAGAGCGGCGGACAAATTGCTGACCGTGGTGTAATTGTAGGTGAAGGCAGCAGTGTTGCTGTTAAGGACGTACAAAAAGCACCAAATGGTCAAAATCTACATCAAGTCATGGTTACAGCTGGAACCTTAAGAACGAATGACAAAGTGAAAGCTGAAGTGGATGCCGAAAATCGTGTCAAAATTATTAAAAACCATACAGCGACACATTTGTTACACCAAGCCTTAAAAGACGTACTTGGCGAGCACGTGAATCAAGCGGGTTCCCTCGTAGAACCTGATCGTCTCCGCTTTGATTTTTCGCATTTCGGTCAAATTAAGCCAGAAGAACTTGAACAGGTTGAACAAATCGTCAATGAAAAGATCTGGAGAAATATCGAACTGGATATCAGCTTAAAACCAATTGCTGAAGCAAAAGCAATGGGAGCGATGGCTCTTTTTGGCGAAAAATATGGTGACATTGTTCGTGTCGTAAGAGTGGGAGACTACAGTCTTGAGCTTTGCGGCGGATGCCATGTACCGAATACCTCGGTGATTGGATTATTTAAGATTGTTTCTGAGGGTGGAATTGGTGCTGGTACAAGAAGGATTGAAGCAGTAACCGGTGAATCGGCTTATAAGTCCCTAAATGAGCAGGTTGGTATGTTAAAGGATGCAGCTGAGAAACTAAAAACCAATCCTAAAGATATCGCTGCAAGAATTGATAGTTTGATGCTTGAAATCAAACAACTTCACAGAGAGAACGAATCTCTTGCAACGAAGCTTGGAAATATTGAAGCTGGAAATCTCGTAACCAAAGCAAAAGAAATTGATGGGGTGACTGTATTAACGGCAAATGTTCAAGGTGCTGATATGAACAACCTCAGAAATATGGCGGATGACTTAAAGCAAAAGCTTGGCTCTGTTGTGATTGTTTTGGGAAGTGCACAGGAAGGAAAGGTAAACTTAATTGCAGCGGTAACGAAGGATCTAATTGAAAAAGGTTACCATGCTGGTAAGTTAATCAAAGAAGTTGCTACACGCTGCGGCGGTGGCGGCGGCGGTCGTCCTGACATGGCTCAAGCTGGTGGGAAAGACCCAGAAAAGCTTGATGCAGCGCTTCAATTCGTTGAGGAATGGGTAAAATCCATTTGATATTGAAATAAAGTAGTGTAAAATGAAGAGAAATAGAATAATTTTCCTCAAATAAAAAGCGAGGTGCATGCAATGAGCTCATTTGACAAAACGATGCGATTCAATTTTCCTGAAGAACCATTTGAACATGATATCAATGATGTTCTTAATCAAGTGTATGAAGCTTTGCAGGAAAAAGGCTATAACCCGATTAACCAAATTGTTGGTTATCTATTATCAGGAGATCCTGCCTACATTCCACGTCATCGTGATGCTCGCAATATAATTCGCAAGCTTGAACGTGATGAAATTATTGAGGAATTGGTAAAATCCTATCTTAAACAGCAGCGAGAGGGTTAATAATGCGCTTATTGGGTTTAGATGTAGGCACGAAGACAGTCGGTGTGGCGTTAAGCGATGAATTCGGCTGGACTGCTCAGGGCCTCACCACTCTTAAAATCAATGAAGAAAGAAATGAGTTTGGTTTTGAGGAAATTGGTCAATTAATAAAAGAGTATCAAGTAGAGAAAGTTGTTATCGGTCTGCCTAAAAATATGAACGGGACGATCGGACCACGTGCAGAAGCAAGTATGCAATATGCCGATGAAATTGAAAAGCAATTTGCCGTTCAAACAATTCTTTGGGACGAGCGTCTTACAACTATGGCAGCTGAGCGCGTATTACTTGAGGCCGATGTGAGTCGGAAAAAACGGAAGAAAGTTATTGATAAGATGGCAGCAGTAATGATTTTGCAAGGCTATCTTGATAGTAAAAATTAATGAGGTGAAGAAATGGTAAACGAGCACGAGCACGAACATGAAGAGGAACAATATATTACATTAGTAGACGAAAATGGTAATGAACAGTTACATGAAGTACTTTTTACTTTTGATTCTGAGGAATTCGAAAAGTCCTATGTATTCTTTTATCCAGTCGGATCTTTTGATGATGAGGAAGAAGATGTCGATATCCATGTCTATGCCTACATTCCAACAGAAGACGGCGGATATGGTCCGTTAATGCAAATTGAAACAGACGAAGAATGGGACATGGTTGAAGAAGTTTTCAATACCTTCAACGAAGACCAAGAAGACGAAGAATAGAAACAGAAAAACCGGCCATTTCCATGGTCGGTTTTTTTTATGGATTTCGTTTTAAAATCTGACAAATTTATTGTTAAATTGACATTCTTCTTACTATATGCTGAAATAATTAAGATGGTCTATTTTTTCGTACGTAGTTCGATGAGTCAAAGGAAAGGGGGAGTCAAATGACAACAAACCATACAGATACAAAAAAAGATGTTATTCGTAAAAAAATGTTAGAACATCAAAAAGAAGCAAAAGTTGTCAGAAAGATAGTTTTGATTATTTCTATTTTATTGCTATTATTTATACTCTTAATCAGTGGTGGAGGATATTTGTATATAGATTCAGCGCTTAAACCTATTGACGCAGATAGCAAGAAGTTTAAACAGGTTGATATTCCGTTAGGTTCATCGGTAACTGGTATTGCCGAAACATTAGAATCAAATGGCATAATAAAGAGTGCAAAAGTATTCAAATATTATGTTAAGTTAAAAAATGAAGGCGGGTTTATGGCAGGGCAATATCAACTAAGTCCGTCTATGGATGTCCCTGAAATCGTCAACCGCCTCAAGACGGGAAAAGTACTGGCACAAGCCAGCTTCAAAATTACAATACCAGAAGGTAAACAACTAAGGGAAATCGCTGTGATCATGGCGAAAGCAACTAAGCAGAATGAAAATGATGTTTTTAATAAATTGAACGATCAGGAATTTATTAAATCATTGATGGCTAAATATCCTGATATCTTAACAGAGGAAATCTTAAATTCCTCAGTGAAATATCCTCTTGAGGGGTATTTGTACCCTGCAACCTATCCGTTTTATAAAAATAATCCCTCAGTGGAGGAAATGGTTGCTGCTATGCTTACGAAAACTCGGACAGTATTATCTGACTATGCGGAACAAAGTGAGAAGAAAAAGCTATCTGTTCATCAACTTTTGACGATGGCCTCCTTAGTAGAAGAGGAAGCAACCGAAAAGGCAGACCGCAAAACGATTGCAAGTGTTTTTTATAATCGCATAAAAAAGGGAATGATGCTCCAAACAGATCCAACTGTTCTCTATGCACAAGGGAAACACAAGGCAAGGGTATTATATAAGGATCTAGAAGTGGAATCTCCCTATAACACTTATCAAAATACCGGTTTACCTCCAGGACCAATTGCCAATGCTGGAAAGTCTTCGATTGAAGCATCACTTGATCCTGCGCAAACAGATTTTTATTACTTCATAGCAACAGCTGACGGAGAGGTTATTTTTACAAAAACACTCGAAGAACATAATAAAGAAAAAGCAAAACATATTACTAGTAAAAAATAAAGGCTTCTACGAGGGAAACAATCGCTTTCCCTCGTTTTTTTGTTGAAATTTACGTTTGGTTTATGATAAAATAGTTCAAGTATTTTAATAAAGGATCCATAGCGTAACTCACAGTAAAGGTACCCTAAGCAGCAACTGCTTGGAACGCATGATGGCGGATTTTTGCCGTTAAATGCTGAAGATTACTGTGAACGCTATTTTTTCATGTCTAAAGAGCATTATGGATAGAGATAATAAAAGTATTTTACTTAGAGAATTGCTACATGAGTGCAATTCTTATTTAAGGATAGAGGTGAGGGCAGCTTGTTAAATGAAAAGCTGCATTCTTATATAGAAGGTCTTATTTCAGAACGAGATCCATTACTAACAGAAATGGAAAACTATGCAAGTATTCATAATGTTCCTATTATGGAACTCGCGGGTATAGAAACCATGCTTCAATTATTGCGGCTTCACCGTTCGGCAAGAATTCTTGAGGTAGGCACGGCAATCGGTTATTCAGCCTTACGAATGGCTGATGCGTTGCCAAAAGCCCATATCGTTACCATCGAACGTGATATGGAACGGCTGCAAGTGGCAGAGGAATTTATTCAACGTTCGGAACATCAAAATCAAATTACTTTGATTAAAGGTGATGCACTAGAAGTTGAGGATGCTGTGAAAGACCATGCCTCATTTGACGTCATTTTTATTGATGCAGCAAAAGGTCAATATAAAAAGTTCTTTGAGATGTATTCAAAATATTTAAGTGATGATGGAATGATCATTACTGACAATGTTTTATTTAAAGGACTGGTCGCTGAACCAGAAATTGAAACGAAAAGAATTCGTAATCTCGTCAAAAAAATTGATGAATTTAACCACTGGTTAATGAGCCATCCAGATTATCATTCGGTCATTCTACCTGTAGGGGATGGGGTTGCGATCAGTAAAAGAAGAGGTGAGAGGGAATGAAAAAACCGGAATTACTTGTAACTCCGTTGACAGTTGATGATATCTTGCCATTAATTGAAGCAGGTGCAGATGCGTTTGTAATTGGTGAACAACGCTATGGGCTGCGGCTGGCGGGTGAATTTACTCGTGACGATGTACAAAAAACGATTGAACTAGCTCATTCAAAAGGTAAAAAAGTCTATGTGGCCATGAATGCGATTTTTCATAATGAAAAAATTGATGAATTAGATGATTATATTAAATTTGTTTCTGACGCAAAGGCTGATGCGATTATTTTCGGTGACCCAGCCGTTTTAATGACTGCCAGAGAGGTTGCTCCTGATATGAAACTCCATTGGGGTACGGAAACCACTGGAACAAACTGGTTTACTTGCAACTATTGGGGAACAAAGGGTGCAAAAAGAGCTGTCCTTGCCAGAGAAATAAACATGGACGCCATTGTGGAAACAAAAGAAAATGCAGAAGTGGAAATCGAAGTTCAAGTTCATGGGATGAGTTGTATGTTCCAATCGAAACGTTCCTTGCTGGGAAATTATTATGAATACCAAGGGAAGGTATTAGAAATCGAAAACCGCAAAATGGAAAAGAATATGTTCCTGCATGATAAAGAACGTGAGAATAAATACCCCATTTTTGAAGACGAAAATGGAACCCATATTATGAGTCCAAATGATATTTGTATCATTGATGAATTGCAAGAAATGTTAGAAGCGGGTGTAGATTCGTTTAAAATAGATGGAATCTTAAAAAGCTCTGAATATATTCTTGCAGTAACAAAGGCTTACCGGGAAGCCATCGATTTATTTAGTGAAGATCCAGACGCATATGAAGATAAAAAGGACGAGCTTTTAGCTGCAATTGAAGAAATTCAGCCAGAAAATCGTTCATTAGATACAGGATTCTTTTTCAAAGAGACCGTTTATTAACAGAAAAGTGGAAGCGCCTAGGCGCAGAAGCTAGACAATTGGAGGGGTTCAGCTATGAGTACAGTTAAAGATAAGATTTCTGAAATTATCGATGGAAAACGTGTCATTGTTAAGAAGCCGGAACTCCTTGCTCCAGCTGGAAATCTTGAAAAATTAAAAATTGCTGTCCATTATGGTGCTGACGCCGTGTTTATCGGTGGCCAGGAGTATGGACTTCGTTCAAATGCAGACAACTTTACCTTCGAAGAAATGAAAGAGGGTGTAGAGTTTGCTAAGAACTATGGAGCAAAGATTTATGTAACTACTAATATTTTTGCTCATAATGAAAATTTGGACGGATTAGAGGAATATATCTTAGGCTTGAAGAAAACAGGAATTGCGGGAATTATTGTTGCAGACCCGTTAATTATTGAAACTTGCCGCCGTCTTGCACCGGAAATTGAAATCCATATTAGTACACAACAATCACTTTCTAACTGGAAGGCAGCTCAGTTTTGGAAAGAGTCAGGGGCAGAGCGAGTTGTTTTAGCACGTGAAGTAAGCGCAGAAGAAATTAAGGAAATGAAAGAAAAGGTCGATGTCGAGATTGAAACCTTTATTCATGGTGCCATGTGTATCGCTTATTCAGGCCGTTGTACTTTGAGTAACCATATGACTGCGAGAGATTCAAACCGTGGCGGCTGCTGTCAATCATGCCGCTGGGATTATGATCTTTACCAACTGGAAGGCAGCAATAAAGAAGTGGCTCTCTATGAAGAGGGAGACGCTCCATTTGCAATGAGCCCGAAAGATCTTAACTTAATTCAAGCAATCCCGCAAATGATTGAACTTGGAATCGATAGTTTAAAAATTGAAGGCAGAATGAAATCCATTCACTATATTGCAACAGTCGTTAGTGTATACCGCAAAGTAATCGATGCTTATTGCGCCGATCCTGAGAATTTTGTTATCCAGAAGGATTGGTTAACAGAGCTGGACAAGTGTGCTAATCGAGAAACAGCACCAGCATTTTTTGAAGGTGTTCCGGGGTATAAAGAGCAGATGTTTGGTAATCATAGCAAGAAGACAAATTTTGAATTTGTAGGTCTTGTTTTGCATTATAATCCAGAAACCCAAATGGTTACACTTCAGCAGCGAAACCATTTTAAACCAGGTGAAGAAGTGGAATTTTTTGGACCTGAAATTCAAAACTTTACACATGTCATTGATAAAATATGGGATGAAAAAGGTAATGAATTGGACGCAGCAAGACATCCACTTCAAATTGTACAATTTAAATTGGACAAACCGGTCTACCCTAACAACATGATGCGAAAGGAGAACTAGCATGATGCGTAAACCGGTTGTTATTGGTGTAACCGGCGGCTCCGGCTCCGGAAAAACCAGTGTAACAAAATCCATTTATGAAACGTTGAAAGATCTTTCGATTTTAGTTATAGAACAGGATTATTATTATAAGGACCAGAGTAATTTACCATTTGAAGAGCGTTTGAAAACAAATTATGATCACCCGCTTGCGTTTGATAATGACTTACTTATTGAACATATCGAAAAACTTTTACGATATGAAATCATCCAAAAACCTGTTTATGACTATTCAATCCATACACGTTCTGACAAGGTCATCCCTGTAGAACCAAAAGATGTAATCATTTTAGAAGGAATCTTAGTACTTGAAGATGAACGACTACGAAATTTAATGGACATTAAATTGTACGTAGATACGGACGCAGATTTACGAATTATCCGCCGTTTGACACGTGATATTAGTGAGCGTGGCAGGACCTTTGATTCCGTTATTGAACAATATCTAAATGTTGTTCGTCCGATGCATAATCAATTTATTGAACCTACTAAGCGATATGCAGATATTATTATCCCTGAAGGCGGCCATAATCATGTGGCGATTGATTTAATGGTCACAAAAATTCAAACAATTCTTGAACAAAAGTCTTTTTTATGAAACAATAGCAAGGAATAGTCTAAATATTAATTTCAGACTGGAAAAATATTTTCTGTCGCGCGCCCTTATAAAAGAGGACGCGCTACTATCTATTATGCTGATGGGCATAGAATTACATAGAGTACATACACAATTCTTAAGGACTAGAAGGAGTGAGGGTTTTGGCTACAGAGAAAGTATTTCCGATGACACAAGCAGGTAAAGAAAAACTGATCCAAGAACTTGAATATTTAAAAGCTGTGAAACGTAAAGAAGTGGTGGAGAGAATTAAAATCGCGAGAAGTTTTGGTGATTTATCTGAAAACTCTGAGTACGATTCTGCGAAAGAGGAACAGGCATTTGTTGAAGGCCGAATTACTACTTTAGAAAATATGATTCGTAATGCCAAGATTATTGCAGAGGCTGCCATGGCAAGTGACTCTGTAACATTAGGTAGTTCTGTTACGTTTGTTGAGCTTCCAGATGGTGATGAAGAAACGTATTCGATTGTCGGAAGCGCTGAAGCTGATCCATTTGAAGGGAAAATCTCTAATGATTCCCCAATCGCCAAAAGCCTTTTAGGTAAAAAAGTAGGCGATCAAGTATCAGTTCAAACTCCTGGCGGAGAAATGAGCGTCCGAATCGTTAGCATAAAATAATCGTTATTATAACTATTTTTGGTCTTTCATTTGAATAATTGATTGAAATAAGAAAACCTCGTCAAAACTTTTGACGAGGTGTTTTTTATGTGGCGAAAACGAGCGATAGGATGGCTTATAATATCTATAACCGGTTTGCTATTACTTTTAGCACGTTTAATGCAAATACAGTTAATTGAGACAGAGACATTTTCGAAACATAATGTAAATTTACTAGAAGAAAGCGTAAAACAACGAACACAGGAACTAGTTATTGATAATGGCAGAGGGAATTTTCTAGACAGAAATGGTGAAATGCTCACGCATAAAAAGGTGTCTGTTCTAGTCCTTTTCCCTTTTTTAAAAAAAATGGACTGGGATACTGACAGGGTATCTGACATTTCTGGTATACCTGTAGAGGTCCTTAAAAAGGCTGTGGAAAGAGCGAAAAAGCCTTTTGCCTTTGGTGACCCTGAACCTTTAGAACTTACGACTTCACAAAAGGATAGAATCAATCGTTTGAAAATCCCAGGAGTATTTGCGATTGAAAAGAAATTTGAGCGTTCAGAAATACCAGCAGAGCAGCTAATTGGGCTTACAGGAGAAAATGCAACCGAATTAAAGAAGCGTTACCCGGATAAAGAACTAACCGAGAAAACCTTGATTGGTGTATCAGGGCTGGAAGAAAGTTTTGATGAATTCCTTCTTCCTGAAGGAAAGTCTAAGCTCATTTATCATGTCGATGGAGGCGGGGCGCCCCTGTTTGGAATTAATGTGAAATATGTGGATCCGGCTAATCCGTTTTATCCTGTTAATGTTCGGACAACCCTTGACAAGACTTTGCAGCAAAAAGCGGAGGATTTAGTGGACCAATATGAAATTAAAAAAGGGGGGGTGGTTCTTCTTAATATTGAGGATAATAGCATTCTTTCACTTGTTTCGCGGCCAACCATCAATAAAAATGATCCCTATAATGGTGCAGGAATGACAAATATGATGTTAAAACAGCAGATTATGGGTTCAGTTTTCAAAACGGTTGTCGCAGCTGCGGCTATCGATCATAATCTTGATAATCCGCAGCGACTGTTTGATTGTAGTAAGAAAATCAATGGAAAACCTGAGTTAAGATATAATTACGGAATGTTGGACTTTACGAATAGCTTTGCGAGAAGCTGTAATCGAACGTTCGGGGAAGTAGCAAAGGAATTGCAAAAAATAAATCCACACCTTATAGAAGACTATGCAGAAAAACTGTCGCTTACAAGTTCTGTTGGCTGGCATGGCGATATTTTTCATACAAATGATTTTAAACAACTGGCTGATGAAGATAGAGGCAGAGTATTTCTATCGGATGATGCAAGAAAGGATGCAAATATCGCGGCGATGTCTGGAATTGGTCAGCATGAGGTACGGGCAACTCCTTTGGCTGTCGCTAATATGATGGCAACAATCGCAAGAGGTGGAGAAAAAGAGATGGTAAGAGCCGTCTCAAAAATAGAGTATAAGAACGGGACGACAATGGCAGATTTCCCAAAGCAAAACCTAAAAGGTGAGAACATCTCTCCTTATACCGCAATGAAACTTCAAAGATTACTGCGGGAAGTTGTCGTAAACCCAAATGGAACGGGAAGATGGTTTAAAGACTTGCCCTACGAGGTCGCAGGGAAATCCGGGACAGCAGAGACTGGAAAATATCAAGCGGGGATGCAGCTGCATAATAAATGGTTCGCAGGTTATTTCCCTTATGAAAATCCCAAATATGTCCTTGTTGCCGTGAATTTAGATGTGCTCGATTCGGAGGGCGGAGTAAATTTGTTATTCGCTGAAATGGTAAAAATGTTATATCAAAAAGATCATGGAATGCAATAGGAAATGGTTTTTCCTTCAAGTTCTCTTGAAATCATGTTAGAATATTGAGAGTCTATAAATGTCGGGCTCCAGTCTGTAGGGGAGTTCTGTATTTTTACTTAGGAGGGAATAATTTTGACTAATAACATTAATTCTAAATCACGTTCAGGTTATCGTGCAAAAAGAAAAAAGACTAATATCGTCTTAAATAGTTTAATCGTCGTTGTACTCTTACTGATAATTTTTGTCGCATACAATATTTTTGCTACAGGAAATGATAATGCATCACCAAAAAAGGAAACAACGAAAACAGAACAAAAAGAATCGGCACAAAAGGATACAGAAAAAACAAAGTCGGAAGATGTCACTTCAGCTGAGGACGACACTGATACTGATACTGCTGCACAAGAAGAAGAACTAAGTGAAGAGACTTCAACAACGGAAGAATCCGCAACGACAGAAGATTCTTCAGCTACTGAGGAAGCGGATAAATCACAGGAAGTGGTAACAGAGGGTGATGGGGGAAGTGAGACTGAAAATTCATCATGGGAGCCTGTTGGTACAACTCAAACGGGCGAGCATATCGCTAACTATGATAAATCTTCCGCTGACTGGCAAGAAATGTTAAATGCTATTTCCTATGCCACTGGTTTAGACCAAGCCAACATGACAGTATATTGGCTTGGAAGAGATAAATCTACCGCAAATGGCTCGTTTAGCACAGTCGCTTCAAAAGATAATAAGCAGAAGTACAATGTCTACCTTCAGTGGGTGGATGGCCAAGGCTGGAAACCTACCAAGGTAGAAGATCTCTCTGGGAATGACCATTAAAAAATGGATAGTGAAAAACCTCTCAAAATCTCTGAGAGGTTTTTTTATTTCTTTTTAAAATGGACAACAGCAGTAAAATATGTTTGGCCATTTTCATTAACATGCATTTGGTGGGAAACGGAATGGACAGAAAGTAAAATTGCCCGATTTTCGTCAATTTGCGATTCAATCTTTTTTTGTAAGGTTTTTAAATTATTTGCCTCAAAAAATTCCACTTTATCCTCAATAAGTTCAAATTGAAAATTCATATGATCACCTTCCTATTGTTTGTATTTTAGCTTTTTCCAAGAATTCGCACAACGAAATTGTGAAGAGCCTGGCAAATATAATTCGTTGGGAACAGGTTTTTCACGAACCCATATGATACTTATAGGATTGGAGATATAGCTCTGTCGCGGGGGAAATTGGAGAAGTACTTGCTGTATTATTAGCATGCTTTTTTCAAAAACGGTAGAATAGTGTTTGCGGATACGATGGATGAATCCGAGGAAGATTATTAGCAGAAACGTTACGACCTTAAACAAGGCTAGACAGCTAAGGAAGGCGTAAAAAAATGAGAAAGAGGTCCAAGTATGAAAATCGCAATTATCGGAGCAATGGAAGAAGAAGTTACCTTACTTAGAGACAACATCACCAATCAAACACAAGAAACCGTCGCAGGATGTGAGTTTACTTTTGGGCAAATGCATGGTGCGGATGTTATTTTGCTCCGCTCTGGAATCGGGAAAGTAAATGCGGCCATGTCAACGACTATCCTGTTAGAAAAATATAAGCCTGATTGTATCATAAACACTGGTTCTGCAGGTGGCTTTAACCCATCACTTAATGTGGGAGATGCGGTTATTTCTACTGAAGTCAGACACCATGATGTTGATGTAACGGCATTTGGCTATGAATATGGTCAAGTACCACAGCTGCCTGCTGCATTTTTAGCAGATGAAAAATTAATTTCAGTTGCTGAAACAGCTGCACAAGAGCTTGATAATTTCCAAATTGTTAAAGGCTTGATTGTCACAGGAGACTCATTCATGGAAGACCCGGTCCGAGTTGACTTTGTCCGGTCTAAATTTAATGACCTGCAGGCCGTTGAAATGGAAGCAGCAGCGATTGCCCAAGTGGCCCATCGATTTGGAGTTCCTTTCGTAATTATTCGTTCGCTTTCAGATATTGCTGGAAAAGAATCCGAACTTTCGTTTGATCAATTCATTGATAAAGCGGCGACCAATTCTGCAACCCTTGTAATGAAAATGGTGACAGCTTTACGATAGTAGAGGTGGAAAAATGAAGGTTTATAAAAATGTTCATGAGCTGATCGGGCATACCCCGATTGTTGAGATTTCACAGTTTCCTTTGCCTGATGGAGTTCGTATTTATGCAAAGCTAGAATTTATGAATCCAGGCGGCAGTGTAAAAGACCGCCTTGGGGTCGAGCTATTACAGGAAGCATTTGCATCTGGAAAATTGCAGACCGGTGGAACTGTGATTGAACCCACCGCCGGGAATACCGGGATTGGTTTAGCACTTGCTGCTATTAACAAAGGAGTACAGGTGATCCTATGTGTTCCTGAAAAGTTTAGCATGGAAAAGCAAGATTTAATGAAAGCACTTGGAGCTAAGATCGTTCATACTCCAACTGAGCAAGGAATGAAAGGGGCAATTGCCAAGGCTGAGCAGCTTCTGAAGGAAATACCTGGTTCGTATTGTCCACAGCAATTTGGTAACCCTGCCAACCCTGAAACGTATTATAAAACACTTGGACCGGAACTTTGGGATCAAATGGACGGTCAAATTGATATCTTTGTAGCGGGAGCAGGCACTGGCGGAACATTTATGGGAACTGCTCGTTACTTAAAAGACCAAAAGAATACTGTGAAAACAGTGATTGTTGAACCGGAGGGCTCTATCCTTAATGGTGGAGAATCAGGTCCGCATAAGACTGAAGGGATTGGAATGGAATTTTTGCCAGGATATATGGATCCTGATTACTTTAATGCAATTCATACTGTACCTGATGATTCTGCTTTTGCTTTGGTAAAGGAAATCGCTATGAAAGAAGGCTTGCTGGTGGGCAGCTCTTCGGGAGCAGCCTTTCATGCAGCATTGATAGAAGCTATGGCGGCTGAGCCTGGCACAAATATTGTGGTTATCTTCCCTGATGGAAGCGAACGATATTTAAGCAAGAAGATTTTTGAAGGAGGTATTTAGATGAAAAGGAAAACCCAATTGATTCATGGTGGAATAAGTAATGATCCTGCAACGGGGGCGGTTACCTTTCCTATTTATCAAGTGAGTACGTATAAGCAAGAAGGTGTCGGTGGACATAAGGGGTATGAATATTCTCGTACCGGAAATCCTACAAGATTTGCGCTTGAGGAATTGATTAAAGAGCTTGAAGGAGGAAAAGCAGGATTTGCTTTTGGCTCTGGGATGGCAGCCATGACAGCAGTAATGATGCTGTTTAACAGTGGGGATCATGTCATTTTAACAGATGATGTTTACGGTGGCTCGTTTCGTGTAATGACTAAAGTCTTGAATCGGTTAGGCATTGATTCTACTTTTGTTGATACAAGTAAGGCTGATAATATTTTAAGTGCCATTAAACCCAATACGAAAGCGATCCATTTAGAAACACCTACCAATCCGCTATTAAAAATTACGGATATTGAGGCAGTTGCAAAGCTTGCCAAAGAACATAATCTTTTAACCATTGTCGATAATACATTTTCAACACCTTATTGGCAAAATCCAATCGAACTGGGTGCGGATATTGTTGTGCATAGTGCCACCAAATATCTTGGCGGGCACAGCGATGTCGTCGCAGGCTTAGCTGTTGTAAACAGTGAAAAGCTCGCGGAAGATCTCCATTTTGTGCAAAATTCAACAGGAGGAATCTTAGGTCCGCAAGATTCTTATTTATTAATTCGTGGGATTCGTACTTTAGGGGTTCGCTTGGAAGAGATGGAAGCCAATACAAAGGCTATTGTAGAATTTCTACAAGGACACGAGAATGTGAAGAAAGTTTATTACCCTGGGCTTGAAACACATCCCAATCATCAAATCGCCAAAAAGCAAACAAGAGGATTTGGCGGGATGGTTTCATTTGATGTTGGAAGTGCCGAGAACGCTGACAAATTACTTAGTAAGGTGAAATATTTTACATTAGCAGAAAGTCTTGGAGCAGTAGAAAGCTTGATTTCAGTACCAGCAAGAATGACACATGCATCGATACCAGCAGAACGCAGAGCAGAACTTGGAATCACAGACGGCCTCGTAAGAATCTCAGTGGGCTTAGAAGACGCAGAAGACCTCATCGAAGATCTTGACAATGCATTAAAAGCTTAAAACTTGGGTGTCAAGCACATGTGAAGAATTCACATGGTGCCTGACACCCTTTTTTAAATTAGGCTTATTAATTAATTTATAAAAACTTCTGTAAAAAAGGTTTACAAAGTGGTAGTGTATGGATATAATTACCGTAGAAAGTAAAAAATTCCAAAAAGGAGGTCGAAGAAAATGATGTTAACTTTAACTCGTAAGATTGTTGCACCAATGGGCATGACTTTAGCATCTACAACTGTATATATGAATATCAAACATTCGACCCGACTGGAATGGATTGCTTAAGATTACGTTAAGTTACCCATACATATCCATGCCGCAGGGAGAATGATCCTTTGCGGTATTTTTGTGCCTAAAAAATCACCAATCCGCAGGGGATAATCTTCTGCGGCCTTTTTGTGCCCTTTTTGAGAGCATTTTGGATATGTGCTGCATAAATTAAATTTGTTGTGACTGAGTAATTAAAAATTATTTAAAGGAGGTGGTACCACATGACCCTGAACATACTCTTCTTCACGATTACATTCAAAAAACGTGAGATCAGTCTTCAAGAGGCTGCAAACCAGGAAATGGTAGAAAAGCTTTATGAACAAAACAAGGATAAACAAATTTCCATGTACCGCTATATGTAATGGAAATCCTTAATTAAAAGCTAAAAACAAAGGAAGTGTACCGAAATGACTCTAAATATCATCTTCTTTTCGATTACGATTAAGAAAAGAAAAGTAAGTACAGAAGAAGCTATTCATCAAGAAATGGTTGAGAAGCTTTATGAACAAAACAAGGACCGTCAAGCATCCATGTTCCGCAGCATGTAATTAGCAATAAATTTGATAAAAAGAAAGGTGGTTTTAAATATGAAGTGTTTAGTAATGCAAGGTCGGGGTGCAAGTTTCTGGATTATGAAGGATACCACCTAGCTGAGAATAAAAATTAGGAGGTAACGAGATGCCGCTCCATATCTTATTATTGTCGCTATTCTTTAAATCAAAGAAAAAAAGTTCATAATGATATCATAGGTAAATATTATTGCTAATAGCCTCACTTTTTTGTTAACAAAATGTTCGAATTTCCCCCCGGTAGATACTGTGAAAATATGATAAATTCAAATTAGAAAGAACAGGATCTATCTAAGGGGTGGAGAGTATGTTCATGGTTGTGATGGCAATCGTCATTACTGCGGCAATCAGCTGCGTAATTTCAGCTGAACTTAGTGTAGAATAAAAGTAAGCATCGACCACACCAATCGGTCGATGCTTTTATTGTGTGCCCGGCATGGGTGCAGGCTCTAGGGTGCGAGTCCCGAACGGTGAAGGCAGTAGTAACCGTAGCTTAAGACAAGGATATGCGGGGTGACCTTCATATCTGAAGGAAGTCAGCGGCAAACTTCCGCTCCGAGGAACACGAATCTCATATAAGGCTAGGTGACTCTGGATGAGTCTGCAATACAAGACAAAGTCCATACTGCCGAAGGGGTCACAGAGTAAATGAGGCGGAGACATGGAAGGAAAGTCTGCACTCTTACCCGGGGAGAACCTGTCGGTATGCCGTACTCATGCGGTAAGCCTATCCGTGAGGATAGGTTGAACGACAGGCGTCAGCAGAAGCCATAGTACTTATTCGCTTAAGAGGATAAGGAAGGGCTGAACCAGTTATGGAAAATAGGGACTAGGCGTATCTTTCCTTCAATGAAACAGAAAATATGTACCTGTGTAATGAAAGAAACGGTGAATCCGTGGGGGTCTTTAAACAGGGTGGAGAACGGGAAGAACACAAACAGAATACCTATTTACGCAGGAGGTTATATCAATGTTAATGGAACGAATCCTGTCACGGGAGAACCTACTTAACGCAATTAAAAGGGTTGAAAAGAATAAGGGGAAACATGGAGTAGACGAAATGCCCGTTACTGCTCTTCGTGGACATATTATGCTCAACTGGAGTGAACTGCGAGAATCCCTCTTCGAGGGAACCTATATCCCATCCCTCGTCCGTCGAGTCGAAATCCCGAAACCAGACGGCAAAGGGAAGCGGAAACTAGGAATCCCCACCGTGACCGACCGTTTCATTCAACAGGCAATTACCCAAGTGCTTTCCAGAAAGTACGACCCAGGATTCTCCCAAAATAGCTTTGGATTTCGTCCTAATAGGCGAGCACATCAGGCTGTTAAATTAGCCCAGAGCTATATAGAAGAGGGTTATCGATGGGTAGTCGATATTGACCTTGAAAAGTTCTTTGACAAGGTTAATCATAATAGATTAATGAGCAAATTAGCTGAGAGGATTAATGATAGAATTCTCCTAAAACTAATCAGACGATTTTTAACCTCTGGTGTTTTGGAAGGCGGACTTGTCAGTCCGAACCTTGAGGGTACACCACAAGGTGGACCTTTAAGTCCCCTTCTTTCGAATATTGTTTTGGATGAACTGGATAAAGAATTGGAGAGCAGAGGACATCGTTTTGTACGTTATGCCGACGATTGTAATATCTATGTGAAATCTAAAAGAGCCGGTGAAAGGGTTATGAAGGCGATGACCTATTTTATCGAGGGGAAGCTTAAACTGAAGGTTAACAGGGATAAAAGTGCTGTAGACCGCCCATGGAAAAGAAAATTTCTTGGATTCAGTTTTACAAGAAACCTTAAACCGAAAGTGAGAATTTCACCTCAGTCAATTAAGCGGTTTAGAGATAAAATCAGACTACTCACAAGCAGACGAAAATCAATTAAGATGGAAGCTAGAATTCATAAACTCAATGAATACCTTGTGGGTTGGGTCAATTATTATCATTTAGCTGACACTCGCTCAGTAATCGCAAAGCTCGAAGGATGGCTAAACCGAAGGTTAAGAATGATTCGATGGAAAGAATGGAAACATCCACGAACTAAGGTCAAGAAGCTAATCAAACTAGGCGTACCGGAAGGAAAAGCACACGAATGGGGAAATACGAGAAAGGCTTATTGGCGAATATCCAAAAGTCCAATCCTTCATAAAACATTAGGGAAAGCCTATTGGCTTTCCCTAGGATTGAAAAGTATCACTGCTAGATATGACGTACAGCGTTCGACATAATTAGGAACCGCCGTATACGGAACCGTACGTACGGTGGTGTGAGAGGGATAAATGGAGGTTAGTCGCCTCCCCCTATCTCAATTTTCCTTATTTATCTGTTAACATTAAGAACTCATCAATATCATCAAGACAAATTTGAACGGCTTTCTCCCAGAATTCTGGTTGAGTTAAATCAACCTGTAAATGTTTCTTTGCAAGGTCTTCGACTGACATGGATGCTGTATCCCTTAACAGGGCAATGTACTTTTCTTCATAACCTTTCCCTTCTACTAGCGCCTGTGCATAAATGCCAAGTGAGAAAAGAAAACCGAATGTATACGGAAAATTATAAAACGGAACCCCAGTAATAAAGAAATGTAGTTTTGAAGCCCAGAATAATGGATGATACTCTTCTAATGCATCGTTATAGGCCATTTTTTGAGCTTCAAGCATTAACTCATTTAAACGTTCCACCGCAACAGGCCCTTGTTTTCTTTCCGCATAAAAACGTGTTTCGAATAAGAAGCGCGCATGAATATTCATCAATAAGGCAACAGTTCTTTGGATTTTGTCATCTAAAAGAACAAGTTTTTCTTCCTTATCCTTCGCATTTTTCACGGCAGCATCTGCAACAATCATTTCAGCAAAGGTTGAAGCCGTTTCAGCGACATTCATCGCATAATTGCGGTTGAGATGATGGACACCCTTCATGGCAAATGTGTGGAAGCCGTGACCTAGTTCATGTGCTAATGTTGAAACGTTTGATGGTGTTCCTGAGTAAGTCATGAAAATACGAGACTGATTACTTTCCGGAAAGAAAGTACAAAAACCGCCAGGTGCTTTTCCAGGTCGATCTTCCCCCTCAATCCATCGTTCTTCAAATGCTTTTCGAGCAAAAGAAGCCATTTTCTCTCCAAAAATCGCGAAGTTCTGTTCGATAAATTGAGCTCCCTCTTGATAAGTAACCTTTGAAGCCGTTTTTCCCAATGGAGCATCTAAATCGTACCAGCTCAATTTTTCAATACCTAAGAGCGATGCTTTCCGATCTAAATACTTAACGAGCTTTTGTTTGTTATCCGAAATGACTGCCCACATGGTTTCCAAAGTACCCTTTTCCATACGGTTAATGCTAAGCGGCTCTTTCAATATATCCTCCCAGCCTCTTTTCTGGTAAACATTTAAACGAAAGCCCGAAAGGTGATTAAGGGTTTTGGCTAATAAATCAGCCTGTTCTCCCCAAGCCTTCTCCCAATTCGCAAAGATTGCTGCGCGGATATCTCTGTCAGGGCTTGAAAATTTGTTGAAAGCCTGACCGACGGACAGTTGTTTCTCTTCTCCGTTTTCGTTAAAAGGGATTTTTATTTTTCCAACGATTAAATCATACAACTGACCCCAACTATGATAACCATCCACACCAAGGGCGCTAATTAATGCTTCTTCTTCTTTAGATAGTTTATCTTTTGCACGTTCACGCCGTTCCGTTAATATGTAAGAAAGGACATTTAATTGTTCATCCGCTAACAGCTTCGTCCAAACTTCATCAGTGATCGATGTTAATGAAATGTCAAACTTACTAAGAGCTGTTTGAAAGGCAGCACTTAAGCTGGTTACTTTGGAGTCCAAGTAGTATGCCTTTTTATCGTCTGTATTTTGTGCCTGCAAACACCCAACAAAGGCACCTGCCTGACGCAGCTTTTTAGCAGCATGCTCAAAGTCCTCAAGTAATTCTTTCAAGAGATTTGCGTCCTCAATCGCATTGAGTGGTGACCAGTTATTCACTTTTGATTGGAATAGCTCAATTAATTCTGAGGTGAGGATTAAATGGTCTGCAAATTCAGCGGATTCACTGCCACCTTTAAAAATTGCGTCTAGGTCCCAAACATCTAAATATGGAGTGGTTGTCAATCTATATACCCCCTTTATGTATTTACAATATAATTATATAAATTTCTTTCGAAAAATTCTATAAACTACGCTTTCCGAAGAATCGGTCGAAAGCGTAGGAAATTACTATTATCTTCATATTTGTATTAGTTGGTATATAGTATAATTTAAATCTAGATTTCTATTTATGGGAGTGGAAGTTCGTGAAAAAAATACTACTCGTAGACGATGAACCAAGAATGTTAGATTTACTTTCCCTTTATCTAACTCCCAAGGGATATACCTGCATAAAAATGACTACTGCTCGTCAGGCCATTCATTATTTGCAAGAAGAGAAAAAAGCAGAAATCATTTTGTTAGATGTAATGATGCCTGAAATGGGGGGGTGGGAAGCATGTCAGGAAATTCGAAAACACTGGGACATCCCAATCATCATGCTAACCGCACGAAGTGAAAAAAATGATATTGTAAAAGGTTTAAACATGGGGGCAGATGACTATATTTCAAAACCCTTTGATGAAGAAGAATTACTTGCTCGTATTGACGCCGTTTTAAGAAGAAAAACAGGTTTTACAGGATTGATTGACTTTAAGGGTCTTGAATTGAACGAGGACTCTTTCAGTGTTGTTTTCAATAATCAGCAAATCCCTGTAACACCAAAAGAATTTGCTTTATTAGCGCTTTTCCTAAAAAATCAGAATAAAGTGTTTACCCGTGAACACTTATTGACAACAATCTGGGGTTATGCGGCTCAGGCAGAAGACCGGACAATTGATTCCCATGTTCGTAATTTACGAGATAAATTACGAAAAACAGGATTTCCAGTTGATGAATATTTGACAACCGTATGGGGACTGGGGTATAAGTGGATGGATAAGGATTCATAAGTGAATACCTCATAGTTTAGTATGGAGGGAAAAAAGTGAAGAAAACAATGAAAGTCTTTCTTGCAATGTTGATTGGAACCATGTTGCTAGTGGCCTCAGGCTGCCAAGACACAAGCCAAGAACAAAAGCAGCGGCCACAACCAGAAAAGAAAGAAAAGGTCACCTATGATATTATTCAAGCAAAATCATTAAAAGTAGATCAGATTCTTGGTATTGGTTATCCAGGAAATGATTTTGCTTTATACGTTGCGACCGATAAGGGCTTAAAAATGTTTAACGGTTCAAATTGGTTTGAAACAACAACGAACCAACATGAATACTATAGTTTTCAAGCGGTAAGTACTGGTTTTATTGCAAGCGGACATCCGCAAAAAGGATCGGGATTAAAGGACCCGCTTGGTATCATTCAAAGTGTCAATAAAGGACAAACTATCAGTAAACTATCCTTCTACGGTCAATCGCTTTTTCATTTCATGGGGGCAAGTTATTCAGGAAAAGGTCTCTATGTTATTAAAGAAGACCAAAATGCAAAAACCTTAGGCCAAGGCCTGAACTATTCTAAGGATAATGGGAAGACGTGGAAAAATAGTACATTAAAGAATTTTAATGCGGATTCCTATGGGAGGATTGCCGTTCATCCGAAAAATGGGGATATCATCGCGATGCCGACACGGTCTGGTATTTATTATTCGACCGATAAGGGAAATACGATGAAACAAATTACCAATCCATTTATGGTTACGTCACTTACATTTAGCGGAGATTCAGTTTTATTTTCAAGTGTGGAAAATAAGAACATATTATTAAAAACGATTAATCCTGCAACCGGTGAACAAAAAAATATCGAGATTCCCTTCCTTGATTATGAAAATCCAATCACTTACTTAGCAGTTAATCCTCAAGATCCTAAGCAAATAGCTTTCACCACCATAAATAATGATATCTATGAATCGATAGATGGTGGAGTTAAATGGAATAATCCGATGCAGAATGGAAAAACAGAGCTGAAATAAACTTTCGGCTCTGTTTCATTTCTTATTTTTTCTTTTTTTCTTTCTCAGCCCGATAAAATTCATGGAACATTTTCATTAAGGCGCGTTTTTCAATTCTTGAGACATAGCTTCTTGATATGCCCAATTCTTTCGCAATTTCTCGTTGTGTTTTTTCCTTTTGCAGGTCTAGTCCGAAGCGTCCGACAATTACTTCTTTTTCTCGGTCATCGAGAACTTCAATGTATTTCTTTACTTTCTCAAGTTCCATGTTCAACTGAATTGTATCAATCACATCTTCGGATTCTGATTTTAGTACATCGATTAATGATATTTCGTTTCCTTCCTTATCTTGACCAATCGGATCATGTAAGGAAACATCTTTTTTTGTTTTTTTAAGGGCCCGTAAGTGCATCAAAATTTCGTTTTCAATACAACGTGCAGCATAGGTTGCTAGCTTAGTTCCTTTTCCTTCTGAGTAGCTCTCGATCGCTTTAATTAGCCCAATCGTTCCAATCGAAATTAAATCTTCCGAGTCTTCCCCTGTGTTTTCGAATTTCTTGACTATATGCGCGACCAGTCTCAAATTGTGTTCAATTAGCATATTACGCGCATGTGAATCCCCCTCTGCCATTAAGCGAAGATATTTTCTTTCTTCTGCAGCAGATAGGGGTTGAGGAAAGGCATTATTTTTAACATAGGAGACAAGGAATAAAAATTCTTTCATTAAATATCCGAGAGCTGTTAAGATTCCAGACATCCGCATCTACCCCCGTCTTTTTTGGCCATTTCGCCTATTATTAATTCCTATGAAGGAAAAGGGAAATTGTGTCTGTCCATAAACTTTTTTATTTGAGAGACATTTTTTTGGCGTAGTGTTAAATAAACTAGTCTGTTGATTTCCTCTCCAGGCACTTTGCTTTCCGCGGGCGTTGCGGGGAGCCTCCTCGGCGCTTTCAGCGCCTGCGGGGTCTCCCCTGCCCCGTACTCCCGCAGGAGTCTTCGTGCCTTCCGCTCCAATCAACAGCGGCAAAAATTCACTTCGAAATATAACCAGAAAAAAACATCCATCGTCGGAGTGATGGATGCTTTAAGTTTCAATAATTAGACTTTTTTCAGTTTAAATGGACTTACCATAAGGAATGATAGAATGATGGTTATGAATAAGAATGATTGCGATGGAATATAAGGAATGGCCAAGTAGCTTAGAGTTGCTAAGCAACCTGCTGCGGTAATGGGTAAACCTGTAAAGTATCCATTGCTTTCCGATATATTGAAGCGTGCTAATCTGAAGGCACCACAACCAATGTAGAAAACGGTGAAAAATGAACCCGGTCCGCCAAATTCATGTAAAATTCCTTGATATAGTAATAGTGCAGGTGCTACACCAAATGATATAATATCACTCATGGAATCTAACTGTTTGCCTAATTCCGATTCGATATTAAACTTTCGTGCAACCATGCCATCAAAACGATCTGCCAAAGCCGCAATAAAAATTAACAGCAAGCTTAATCTTAGATTCCCATGAAGCCCGAATATAATTGCAAATCCGCCAAGCGATAAGTTTGTTAAGGTGAGTACATTAGCTGTTTGGGATTTAAGTTTTTTTATTGTTTGATCAAGTACGTCCAACAAAAACATTCTCCACATCACTCCTTTTTTTAGCCAAAAGGGAAATCAAATTTGTTAATTTATTCTATATTATTTAATTTTAAGCGTTTTATGTCTTTTCGTAAAGAGTATTTTTACACTATTTGGGGGTAGTTCGATGATTCAAGGTCTTTATCGTTTCATGATTGAGTTAACCAATGGCAGGTGGACTTCAGTTATATTAAGAAGGTTTGCTCGTTCATCTGTCAGTCGTTTTATGATACCATCCTTCGCCAAGATTTATCACTTAAACTTAGAAGAAACGGAGAAGGATTTGTCAGACTATGCTACTCTTCATGATTTATTTGTTAGGACACTGAAAAAGGAAGCAAGAGTAATTGATAAAAACGAAGAAACAGTTGTTAGCCCTGTGGATGCAGTTATTGAAGATGTTGGCCCAATTACAGAAACAAGTGATATTCTGGTCAAGGGCAAGACGTATTCCATTAAAGAAATGCTCGGCGACCAAGAATTATTAGCCAAATATATACATGGTACATATATGATCCTTTATTTAAGCCCAAGTCATTATCATCGTATTCATAGTCCTGTTAATGGAGTCGTCACCAAGCAATGGACGCTGGGAGCTAAATCATATCCTGTCAATAAGCTGGGATTAAAATATGGGGTTCGAACGCTTGCCAAAAATTATCGGGTAATTACTGAAGTTAAAACAGATTACGGGCATGTAGCCATTGTTAAGGTAGGGGCAATGTTTGTTAATTCGATTGAAACCACCCACAAGGGATCCGAATTAGAAAAGGGCGGAGAATTAGCTTACTTTAGTTTCGGTTCAACGGTTGTCTTGTTATTCGAAAAAGATATTTTTCAAATCGATTCAACCATACATACCCCGAAGGACATTAAAGTGGGAGAGAAAATTGGGATTTTTAGATAGTACGAAAGAAAAATGGGCAAAAAGAAAAGCCCGATTAGGGCGGATTATGAAGACATTTTTATTTTATGGTATAAGGAACGTCGCAGCATTTCTGACTCGATTAGTCCAATAAATTCAGGACTAAGGTTTAATTCTCTTGCTTTAAAATACGATTCAATTAGTAATTCATCTGAAAGTTTTCGCACGGCAAATTCCACCTCCGATTTGCAAATAAAGTGTTCTATTATAGGAATGATAAACATAAAATGGTATGTTCAATGGTGTACCCTAAATCTACCAAATTTATTCCTATAGAACAATCGTTCCAATTATCCACATATTCTGGTGGATAACTTGTGATTACTTTGTTTATAAAATGATGAAAAGTGTATGATTCAATGGGTATAATGTTAATAACTTTATCCACAATATTTGGAAATGATGAAATTTGTCGAAAAATATTTTTAATCTTTTTATCAAGTGGATTTTTTTATTGCTGCAAGAAGAGATTCTACGGATGAACATGGAGAGATAAATTATTCATCATGCATTATCATGTTTTGATGAATAATAAGTTTAAAACTTCTTTTAATCTTTGAAACAAAAGTTAAAATTGGTTATGATGGTACATGTGAAAAAAATGAACGAATTTTGATGTCAATGAGGTGTTAACTTAGTGTTAAAACAATTTTTACCGAATGAGCATGTCAAAAGCATTCTTGATATATCTCCTGAGCAGTTAAGTGCCAAAGGAATAAAGGGGATCATTACGGATTTAGATAATACGTTAGTAGAGTGGGACCGTCCCTTTGCTACTCCTCAGTTAATTAAGTGGTTTGAGGAAATTAAAAGACACAATATCCTGGTGACAATTGTATCTAATAATAATGAAGAACGAGTCAAAGCTTTTTCTGATCCTTTGAAAATTCCGTTTATTTTTAGGGCGAGGAAGCCTTTTGCAGTCGCTTTTCATAAAGCAATTTCACAGATGGGAATAAAAAAGGAAGAGGCTGTAGTAATTGGAGATCAGTTACTAACAGATGTACTTGGCGGAAACCGGGGTGGATTTCATACTATCCTGGTTGTCCCTGTTGCGCAAACGGATGGCTTTTGGACAAAGTTTAACCGTTTTGCTGAAAGAAGGATTTTAAATTGGTTTCGAAAAAAAGGTATGCTTCAATGGGAGGATTAATGTGTGAGTGAACATCAACATATATGTATGGGTTGTGGAGTAAAAGTTCAAACCGATAACCCAGAGGAACTAGGATATGCACCAACATCAGCTTTGGAAAAGGACATGATTATCTGCCAGCGATGTTTTCGTCTTAAGCATTATAATGAAGTTCAAGATGTCAGCTTAACGGACGATGATTTCTTGAAAATATTAAATGAAATGGGTAAGTCAGATGCTTTAATTGTCATGATTGTCGATATTTTTGATTTTAATGGCAGCTGGCTCCCAGGGTTACACCGTTTTGTTGGAAGCAATAAAGTGCTTCTTGTCGGGAACAAGGTAGATTTGTTACCCAAATCTGTAAAACATAGCAAATTAATTCATTGGATGAAACACGAGGCAAAAGAACTTGGATTAAAGCCGGAAGATGTATTCCTTGTTAGTGCAGCGAAAGGGTTGTTTGTTCGAGAAACCGCGGCCGCCATTGATGAGCATCGAAACGGTAAAGACGTCTATGTTGTGGGTTGTACAAATGTTGGGAAATCTACCTTTATTAATCGAATTATTAAAGAGGTAACTGGTGAAACCGATGTAATTACCACATCTCATTTTCCAGGAACGACATTGGATATTATCAAAATTCCGCTCGATGATGAAAAGTCATTAATTGATTCTCCTGGTATTATAAACCATCATCAAATGGCGCATTTTGTTGATAAGCAGGATTTAAAAATTATTACCCCTAAAAAGGAAATCAAGCCTAAAGTATTTCAATTAAATGAAGGTCAGACTTTGTTCTTCGGCGGGTTGGCTCGCTTTGATTATATTAGCGGCGGCCGTAGGTCATTTGTTTGTTATGTCTCCAATGAATTAAATATTCATAGAACTAAAATGGAGAATGCCGATGAGCTTTATGAAAAACATGTGGGGGAAATGTTAACTCCGCCACGTATGAATCAAATCGATTCCTTTCCGGAACTTGTGAAACAGGAATTTACCATAAAAGAAGCAAAAACAGACATTGTATTCTCTGGGCTTGGATGGATTACTGTCAATGAGCCTGGTGCGAAGGTAGCTGCTTACGTGCCTAAAGGGGTACAAGCATTAATTCGGAAATCCTTAATATAAATAGACAATGCTTAATGGGTGGGGGGATACTGGTGAAGAAATTATATGCTGTTTTAGGGGATCCAATCGGACATTCAATGTCTCCGTTTATGCTTAACGATTTATTTTCCTTTTATAACATGGATTCCGTTTATTTACCATTTCATGTAAAGTCTGAGAATTTACAAGATGCTGTCAAGGGTTTAAAGGCAGTGGGTGTCGGTGGATTCAATGTAACTGTCCCACATAAAAGCAATATTATTCCCTTTTTGGATGGTATAGATGAATTGGCTGAAAATATCGGAGCGGTCAATACAGTTGTGAATGAGAATGGTCAATTAATTGGCTATAACACGGATGGTCCTGGTTTTTTAAAAGGATTAAATGCTATATTACCTAATTTAACAGGCCAAAAAGTTTTAATTATTGGAGCCGGCGGCGCAGCGAGAGCCATCTATTTTACCTTGGCAAAGGAAAACACTCAGAGATTAGACATTGCCAATCGTACAATGGATCGGGCTATTGGATTGATCAATGATTGCCCTTATTCCGTTGATTCTCGAGCGTGTTCTTTTGAAGAAGCCATTGAATCATTAGGTGAATATGATTTAATTATTCAAACAACATTGATCGGCATGTCTCCCAAAATTTATGAGCAGCCGATTGCAATAAATAATGTACGGAATCAGTCAGTCTTTTGTGATATCATATACAATCCACTTGAAACACAATTTTTAAAAGACGCACGTCAAAATGGAGCAAGAATCCAAAACGGAATAGATATGTTTGTTTATCAAGGTGCGCTAGCTTTTGAAAAATGGACAGGAATATTCCCGGATGTAGAAAGAATGAGAGATAATGTGTTAAAACAACTAGGAGGAAAAACATGTTAACAGGAAAGCAAAAAAGATTCTTACGTTCAATGGCCCACCACTTAGATCCTATTTTTCAAGTAGGTAAAGGGGGAGTAAATGAAAATATGATTAAGCAAATTGCTGATGCACTTGAAGCAAGAGAGCTTTTTAAAATCAGCGTCTTGCAAAATTGTGAAGAAGACAAAACCGTCGTTGCTGAGCAATTAGCAGAGGGTACAGGAGCAGAAATTGTGCAACTAATTGGTAACACGATAGTTCTCTATAAAGAGTCTGTAGAAAAGAAGACAATCAAGCTTCCATAATTGAATGTATAAGGAGACGAGCTCATGAAAAAGGTGGGGATATTGGGAGGAACCTTTGATCCTCCGCATTACGGACATCTTTTAATTGCAAATGAGGTTCTTTCCAGCCTTCATCTAGATGAAATTTGGTTTATGCCAAATCAAGAGCCTCCACATAAGAAAAAATCGGAATCGATATCAAATGAAGACCGCCGGCAAATGCTTGAATTAGCCATCAAAGGAAATGATGCTTTTCGAGTCGAAACGATTGAACTTCATAGAAAAGGCCCTTCTTATACAGTCGATACGATGAAAATGATCAATGCCCAGTATTCTGACCATCAATTTTTCTTTATTATTGGCGCTGATATGATAGAATACCTCCCAAAATGGCATAAAATTGAAGAGCTGATTAAACTGGTCCAATTTGTTGGAGTTGAGAGACCAGCATATAGCAGTCAAACTGAATACCCTGTCCTTTACGTAGATGTGCCAGCAATGGATGTATCATCGAGTATGATACGTGAGAGGGTAAAAAACAAACAGACCATTCGGTATCTATTGCCGGATTCGGTCATTCAATATATCGAGGAGAAGCATTTGTATGGAACGTGAAGCGGCCTTAGAACTTGTTAAGAAACAATTAACCGACCATCGTTATCAGCATACCTTAGGAGTAATGGAGACAGCAATCGTCCTTGCAAAGCAATATGGCGGGGATGAACAGAAAGCAGAATTAGCAGCCATTTTCCATGATTATGCAAAATTTCGGCCGAAAGAAGAAATGAAGGAAATTATCGCTAGTCAAGGATTCCCAGAGGATTTACTTCATTTTAATTCAGAATTGTGGCATGCCCCTGCTGGTACGTACTTGGTGGAAAAAGAAGCGGGCATAACCGACCCTGAAGTGTTAGATGCCATTCGTTATCATACATCAGGAAGACCAGGAATGACCCTTTTAGAAAAAATAATCTATTTGGCCGATTACATTGAACCTGGCCGTCATTTTCCAGGTGTGGATGAAGTAAGAGAAATGGCGAAAGAAAATTTAGATAAAGCATTAATTATGGCAATTAAAAATACAATTAGCTTTTTATTAAAAAAGAATCAAACGGTTTACCCTGATACATTCTATACGTACAATGACCTAATCGCGAAACTGGAGGATTGATTCATGGATAATTATGAACTACTAAAAATTGCCGTAAAGGCTGCGGATGACAAACGAGCGGAAGATATTCTTGCATTAAATATGAAGGGGATTTCCCTAATTGCAGATTATTTTATCATTTGTCATGGTAATTCAGATAAACAAGTACAAGCAATTGCAAGGGAAATAAAAGAAAAAGCGCAAGAGCAAGGATGTGAAGTAAAAAGAATAGAAGGCTTTGATGAAGCTAGATGGGTATTAATTGACCTTGGTGATGTCGTTGCCCATGTATTTCATCGTGACGAACGAAGCTATTATAAGTTGGAACGCTTATGGGGCGATGCACCAATGGAAGATATCCTTAGTGAGTTAAATACATGAGGTATCAACAATTCGCGTATCTTTATGATGAATTAATGAAGGATGCACCCTATGAGGAGTGGGTCGAATTCGTTAAAGATAGGTGCGTAAAATATCATGTTGAGGGCACTCGCTTCCTTGATTTAGCATGTGGCACGGGTGAATTATCTGTCCGTTTAGCCCAAGATGGTTTTCAGGTAACGGGTGTCGATTTATCTGAGGATATGCTAGCAGTGGCCCATGCAAAAGCTGAGGAAACAGGGCTAAGAATTCCATTTTTTCAACAGAGTATGACAGATTTGGAAGGACAGGCGGAGTTTGACGTCATTGGTATTTTGTGTGACTCGTTAAATTATCTCCAAACTGAGGACGAAGTTAGGGAAACTTTTTCAAACGTTTTTCAGCATTTGAGCACTAAGGGAATTTTCCTCTTTGATGTCCATTCCATTTATAAAATAGCTCATCTATTTATAAATCAAACATATGCTTCAAGTGAGGAAAATGTTTCCTTTATTTGGAATAGCTTTGCTGGAAAAAGTCTAAATAGTGTCGAGCATGAGCTGAGTTTCTTTGTTCTGGACGAACAGACCGGTAAGTATGACCGCTTTGATGAGCTTCATTTTCAACGTACATATACCATACAGCAATATTCAAACTGGTTAATTGAGGCCGGTTTTGAAGTCCTGGAAGTCAGCGCGGATTTTGAAAATACCGACCCTCACTCACAATCAGAACGAATCTTCTTTGTAGCAAGAAAACATAAAGAAAGCCATCTATAAAAAAAGATGGCTTTTTTATCATAATAAAAAAGGAATTTGTCAGTTCATAGCGAAATTAATAATTTGAGAATTGTGATTCGACTTTATCAAGGTCGTCTTTAAATTTTGCTTTTGTTGCCTGAAAGATATGTTCAAAAACATCCCCGAGTTCATTATCTAATACTTTTATTCCTTCACCTGTAATTCCGCCCTTAACACATACCTTATCTTGTAGTGACGGCAAGGTGTAATGCCCTTGCTTTAATAATTCACCTAGTCCGACAATCATTTCACTAGCCATCGTCGTTGCATCATTTTCATTAATTTCAGTCTCTTTAACTGCCGCATTAATGAAGCTTTGGAGTAGATAACTGAAAAATGCAGGACCACAACTTACGATATCAGAGGCAGCCCTCGTAATTTTTTCGTTGATATGGACTGGCACTCCAATTTTAGTAATTATTTCTTCGATCTTCCTCTTCCATCTCTCACTGCAATTTTCTCCATAGGTAATCAGCGTTACCCCGGATAATGCTCGGTTGGTAATACTTGGGATTACTCTTGCGACTGAACAGGAAACCTTTTTTTCAATTTGGCTTGTACTGACAGGACTCGTTATCGTGATTACACATTTTTTTGGACTTAACCGTGGTTTAATTTCATGTAAAATTTTATATACATCTAATGGTTTGACACAAACAAATACCAAGTCGGACTCAGCAGCTACTTCTCCTGGATTTGCCCCAACCTTTATTTCTTTATATTTATCTTTAAGCAACAAGGCTTTTGATTTTGTTCTGTTTGTAATGATCATAGAAGCAGGGGAAATGGCTTTTCCTTCAATCATGGCTTCTACCAACATGCTCCCCATATTACCAGTACCGATAATACCTATATTCATTGTTCCGACCCTCCTCACATGCAATTATTCTTTTATAACCATATGAAATCAGGTAGTGAAATATACCTTTAGAAAGGAAGGATCAAAGTGAAAGACTGGTTGATTGAACACAAGATTTCTGTTTTGCTGGGGGCTTTATTAACTTTAGGCGGTATTTATTATTTTTATGTTAGTGATTCTGCAACCACTTCCCCCGTTAACACACTTAGTATGGAAGAAAAGGTTCAAGAGAATGTGGGAGAAAAAGGAAGTACCCAATCCGGCAACCAACCTGAACTACCAGAAAAAATTATGGTGGATGTGAAAGGACAAATTAAACAGCCTGGAGTTTATCAAGCAAATACGGGTGAAAGAGTGATTGATGTTATTAGCCGGGCTGGTGGTTTAACGGATAAAGCAGACCAAGGCATGGTGAATTTTGCCGAACACGTCAAGGATGAAATGATCATTTACATACCCGCAAAGGGAGAGGAGGGTCTTTCTTCACCTATTACCTCATCAGGTAACCCAGCTTCGTCAGTTGGTAGTCAAAATGAAGCAAAAATTAACATTAATAAGGCAGATGAAACAGAACTGCAGAATCTTCCTGGCATCGGTCCAGCTAAGGCAGCGGCCATCATCGAATATAGGAATACAAGCGGCCCATTCAAAACGGTTGAAGATTTAAAAAATATCAGCGGGATTGGGGACAAAACGTTTGAAAAATTAAAGGATTTGATTGCTATATAAAAAATCTTTATTTGACCAAAAAGGACAAGCACTATTACACTAATAGAGAACGATCAAAAAAGGGAGTGGGAGAAGTGGAGAGAATTTCTTGGGATCAATATTTTATGGCACAAAGCCATTTGCTCGCACTTAGAAGCACATGTACCAGGTTGACCGTGGGTGCAACCATCGTTAGAGATAAACGAATAATTGCCGGGGGATACAATGGTTCCATAGCTGGCGGTGACCATTGTATTGATAAGGGGTGTTTTGTAATTGACAATCATTGTGTCAGAACGGTCCACGCAGAAATGAATGCATTACTGCAGTGTGCTAAATTTGGTGTTCCAACCGCTGACGCTGAAATTTATGTCACCCATTTCCCGTGTCTTCAATGCTGTAAAGCAATTATTCAAGCGGGGATTAAAACGGTTTATTACGCAGAGGATTACAAGAATCATCCGTATGCAATTGACCTTTTTAAACAGGCAAACGTTACAATTGAGAAGGTTGCTTTAAACGAGTCAGTGATGGATTTACGGGTGGTTAAATAATAATTTTTTCAAATGGACGCCGGTTATGTGCCGGCCTCCCTAAATCTAAATAAATGAAATTCTAAATGGAGAAAATCGAATGAATCGAAAATATCTTTATTTTGCCATTGCCGCTTTATTTGGTGTATTATCTTCGCTCTATAAGGTCCTTCCCTTTTTCTTATTACAAGTCTTTGTTCTTTATCTTCTATATATATACAAACGTTTTTCCACCTTGCAACTAACAAGTATCACCATTTGTTTCTTGATATTCTTTTTTATTGGCCTTCATTCTAATTCAATAAATAAATCGGTTATCCCCGCTCCTACAACAACTTTTACGCTTCAATATACTCAAGACCCCAAAATTGATGGCGATCTTTTACAAGTGCAAGCAATCGAACAACGCTACAAGGAGAGGGTCTTAATTCGTTACAACATTTCATCTGAGCAGGAAAAAATGAATTTAAAAACAGAAATGTTTTATCAAAGATTATGTACCGTATCAGGTACCTTAGAAAAACCGGCGACCGCCAAAAATCCTAATTCGTTTAATTACCGAGCTTATTTAATGAGGAAGAACATTTATTGGATAATGGAAGTACAAGTAAATCCGCTTCAACATTGCATTCCGCTGAAACCATCTCCGTTAGTGATCATCAAACAACTGCGTTATACAGGAATTAACTACCTCGAGTCGCACTTTCCCGTGGAAATTGCTTCCCTTTCAGCTGCATTAATTTTTGGCGACACAAATTTATTTGACCCAGATGTATTATCAGCTTATCAAAAAACGGGTCTTGTCCATTTACTTGCAATCTCTGGTCTCCATGTCTCCTTATTAATCGCGATGGTTTTTTATCTTGGGGTCCGCTTCGGACTTACGAGACAGTTCATGATTAATTTCCTTCTAATGATCCTTCCAATCTATGTGATATTAACTGGTAGTTCGCCCTCTGTTATTCGCTCAGGACTAATGATTTTTGTTGTCTTACTTACTGTGAAGTGGCGCACTCGACTGAAGTTACTCCCACTTGATGCCATTAGTTTGGCTTTTATTGCTTATTTAATAGTTAGTCCAATGGTGGTTTTTGATGCTGGCTTTCAACTATCTTTTGCAGTGAGTCTAGTCATCATTTTATCTGCTAATAGTATTCTTACAGATTATGCTAATCATTTAACACGGATGCTTGCGACTTCATTAGTTGCTCAATTAGGGGCACTGCCATTCTTGCTGTATCATTATTTTGAGGTTTCATTAATTGGCATTATCGCCAATTTGGTCTATATTCCGCTCTTTTCATTTCTATATCTACCGGGATTATATCTTTTGTTTTTTATTCAGTTTATTTTCGGAACAACTCCACCATTTCTTACTAAATTCTTTTTAATCATGATTACTGTCGCTAATCACCTTATTGAATATCTCTCCGATTTTACTTTCTTCCATTTTACTCCCGGGAGACCCAATTTGATTTTACTCATCACTTATATTTTACTGCTGCTTGCTATTTTTTATCTTTGGGAGTCAAAAACGTATCCCAAAAGAAAGGCTTTCCTGATTTTTTTAAGTATCATGTTGGTAATTTCACAAAAAAGTTGGAACTGGTTATCCCCATACGGGGAAGTAACAATGATTGATGTTGGTCAAGGGGATAGTATCTTAATCCATTTCCCACATTCAAAAGGGACCTATCTCATTGATACAGGTGGAACCATGCACTTTGCTGAAGAAAAATGGCGAGAACGTGCAGAACCCTTTGAAGTGGGAAGGGATGTAGTTGTTCCATTTTTAAAAGGAAAGGGAATAACGCAAATTGATAAACTAATTTTAACGCATGGGGATATGGATCATATTGGGGGGACAGTTTCAATTATAAAAGAGCTTAAAGTTAAACAAATCATAATGCCTGCTGTGGTTGAACCATCGAGTACTGAACTTGATATTATTAAGGAGGCCAAAAAATTAAATATTCCAGTCATAAAAGTTTCGGACGGCGATCAGTGGACAAATGAAGAAAATGGCTTTTTTATTGTGTCGCCAGAAAAGAATTATAAGGGAGAAAGAAATGGAGGATCCATTGCTTTTATTGCTCAATTAGGAGGTGTAAGTTGGTTTTTCGGAGGAGATCTAGATCAAGCAGGGGAAGAGAAAATCATACGTCAATATCCTCATTTACATATTGATGTGTTAAAAGCTGGTCACCATGGCAGTAAAACTTCAAGTGCAGATACTTTTATTAACCAAATAAAACCAAAAGTCGCCCTCATTTCAGCAGGTGAAAATAACCGCTTTGGTCATCCCCATCAAGAGGTGCTTAAACGGTTAGAAAAAACAAATACGATTATTTTTCGTACAGATCTACAGGGGGCAATCACCTATAAATTTTATCATCAAAAAGGAACCTTTTACCCGTATTTACCATAGGATAAAGCATCTTAATAATTAAAAAAGACTGCATCATTGCAGCCTTCTACCTTACACATATGTAGCCAATCATTACGAACCGATTACCTTAATGACTGTTGCAACAATAAACATTATGGCAAAAAAACCAAAAGAAACCCCAAATCCTACCCCTGAATCAATTGCGTCGTTTCGTTTACTTTGCACATCTTTTTCAAATTCATTCACAGTCTACCCCTCCTATTTCACAATATAGTATAAGTCATTCTCGAAAAAAAATCCAGCATACATCAAATTGCTTTCCACAACTGACAAGAGTTGTCAAAATAGTGAGACGGATAAACGGCTAAACTATATTTACTTAAGGAACTCCGCCAGACAATAGAATATCCTAGGGCTTCTATTGCGGGCGTTCATTATAGATAGGGAATTAGCACTTTTTAAATAAGGGCTAATTCCCTTTAAAATGCTTGTCAAAATGGCCAAGCTTCTTTACCATAGGTATGAATGGAAAGAAGGGGAGCGCTGAAACATGGTAATGGATAGTTGGAAAAAAATCAAACAAAAGGAATTTGCTCCTATTTATTTATTGTTTGGAACTGAGTCTTTTTTAATTAATGAAACAAAGGAATTACTACTCAATCATATTTTAACCGAAGAAGAGAAGGATTTTAATTTTGCTAGTTATGATTTAGAGGAAACGCCAATCGAGGTGGCCATCGAAGATGCTGAAACCTTTCCTTTTTTAGGAGAAAAAAAAGTTATCTTTTTACATAATCCTGTTTTTTTAACAGCAGAAAAGTCCAAGGATAAGGCGGTACATAATTTATCCAGGTTCGAAATGTATTTGAAAGAGCCTTCGCCTTATTCGGTGTTGGTAATTTCCGCGCCGTACGAAAAGTTAGATGAACGGAAGAAAATAACAAAGGAATTAAAAAGAAATGCTGAAGTTGTTGAGGCAAAAAAGTTAAATGAACATGACTTAAAGAACTGGGTTAAGGGCAGGGCCAAGAACAGCGGGATTGAATTTGAGCCAGATGCAATCGACCAATTATTGGCATTAGTTGGAACTAATATGTTTATGATAACCAGTGAAGTAGATAAATTGGCTTTATACGCAGCAGGTGAAAAAAGAATAGACATAGGTCTAGTAGAGAAATTAGTTGCACGATCGCTTGAGCAGAATATTTTTACACTCATTGAAAAAGTCGTCCAGCGAAAACTTGATGAAGCGTTAAGGATTTATTACGATTTGCTAAAACAAAATGAAGAACCGATAAAGATTTTGGCCTTGCTTGCAGGGCAATTTAGATTGATTTACCAAGTAAAGGAATTATCGAGGAGAGGGTATGGGCAGCAGCAAATTGCTGGTTACTTAAGAACGCATCCTTTCCGTGTTAAGTTGGCACTCGGACAAGCAAATAAATTTACGGATGAAGAATTGGCTCATTTAATCGACCTTCTTGCTGAAGCGGATTACCAAATGAAAACCGGTGGAATGAATAAATCTTTATTGATTGAAATGTTTCTATTTCATTTAAAGAAATAAAAAAAACGATTCCTTTTAGAAGGGAATCGTTTTTTTTCTCTAAATTAAAGAGCGTTAGTCTTCTTCATTAGACGAGATTTTTTACGAGCAGCAGCATTTTTGTGGATAAGACCTTTTGCAGCAGCCTTGTCTAATTTACTAGCAGCAGCAGCAAATACTTCTTTAGCAGCAGCACCGTCGTTAGTAGAAATTGCAGCTTCTACTTTCTTAACAGCAGTACGCATTGCAGATTTCGCAGTTGTATTTTGAGCGTTACGAGCTTCACTTGTTTTTACACGCTTAATAGCAGATTTAATATTAGGCATTACTTTCACCTCCTACAAAGAATCGAGACTATATGAACTCGACTTAACATTCCTAAGAAATAATTCAGAACATGAAATATTTTATCAAATGGAAGGCTATAATGCAATACTGTTTTCGAAGAAGAATATCATTTGCATGAATTAAGATGGTAAGGGCAAAAATAGGAAATAGTTTCTAGACTTTTGAAAGATTTGATGGGAGTGAATATTAATGGATGAGTCAATTGACTTGAGTCAATATTCTGTTCGAACGGATTTGGCGATTGAAGCAAGAGAGATGGTCCTTACACAGCAAAAAGGGTCAGTCGGGCAAGAGAAAGATCTTTCGCAAATTGAAGGCGTGATTATTAAGGAAAAAGATGTGGATGACATAAAAGTGTCCTTGGTCGAAGTAACCGAAAAAGGGGCCGACCAGCTAGGGAAAAAACCTGGTCGATATTTAACTGTTGAGGTACAAGGGATTCGCCAGCAAAACACAGAGGTACAGCAAAAGGTGGAGGGAATTTTTGCTAGAGAGTTCTCCTACTTTTTGGAGGGGTCTGGGATCAAAAAAACGGATTCATGTCTTGTGGTGGGGCTAGGCAATTGGAATGTGACCCCAGATGCCCTAGGACCGATGGTGTGTGAAAATTTACTGGTCACCCGTCATCTGTTTCAGTTACAGCCGGAAAATGTAGAAGAAGGCTTCAGGTCCGTTAGTGCCCTTTCACCAGGTGTAATGGGATTAACGGGGATTGAAACAAGCGATATTATTTTTGGTGTAGTGGAAAAAACAAAACCTGATTTTGTTATTGCTATTGACGCACTTGCATCTCGTTCGATTGAACGAGTTAATTCAACTATCCAAATTTCCGATACAGGTATACACCCTGGCTCGGGGGTAGGTAATAAGAGAAAAGAATTGAGTAAAGAAACCTTAGGAATACCTGTTATTGCAATTGGGGTTCCGACCGTGGTAGACGCTGTATCTATTACTAGTGATACCATTGATTTTATACTAAAGCATTTTGGAAAAGAGCTTAAGGAGGGCAATCGTCCTTCAAGAGCGCTCGCACCTGCAGGCATGAGTTTCGGTGAAAAGCGAAAGTTGACTGAAGAAGACTTACCTGAAGAAAAGCACCGTAAGACCTTTCTTGGAATGATTGGGACATTAGAAGATGAGGAGAAAAGGAAATTAATTTATGAAGTTTTATCGCCAATTGGTCATAATCTAATGGTTACTCCTAAGGAAGTTGATGTTTTTATTGAAGACATGGCCAATCTAATTGCCAATGGTTTAAATTCTTCACTTCATGGTGCTGTTGATCAAGGTAATGCTGGCTACTATACAAAATAAAGGATGATGAGAGGCATTTTTCAAATCTATTTATTTGAAAGGATGCCTCTTAAGTTAAAATTCGGGTTCTACCAATTCTAGTAGCTTCATATCATTTACTAGAATCCGTTTTGCGAGGTGGAACCATGAAGGCTAGAAATTCAGGAACTTTTGTTATGGTGCAAGGGACAAGTCTACTTAAAGCCGCTGGAGTATTGTTGCTATTTATGCTTTTGATTTTCTCTATTAGTGGGTTGTTAACCTCGTTAAAGCCACAATATCGACCGATGTCGTCTTCAGTAAATCAGGCAGCTACAAATGTAAATGGGGAATTGCTCTATCAATTAATGGGTTGGGAAAATCATCATTTCTTATCCGTTGAACAAGATTGGACCTCAGCTCCAACATTAACGAACCTTGTATTTAAGCTATCAAGCAATATTAATTTGAATGATCCCCGAAGTCTCTTAGGAAGAGAACTCCCAGGTTTTTATGAATTTGATGGAAAAATTCTAGTCGCTGGTGAGGGGACGAACTACACAAATATGCCGATTGAATCTGCGCCGCCGCTTGATATTATGAAAGCGGAACGAGAGGCAGCCTTGACAGATTTAGAAATTACCGAGCATCCATCTAGTGAGAATACCCCGTCAGCACCAGATCAAACCACTGGTAAACGGAAGGTAGTCTATCTATACTTCTCACATAATCGGGAATCCTATCTTCCATATTTAAAAGGGGTAACAAATCCCAACCTTGCATATCATTCGAAAATCAATGTGACGAATATTGGTGATCATTTAAAAGCAAGTCTCGAGGACAGAGGAATCGGAACAACTGTTAATAAAACAGACATTCAGGCAAGCTTAAATAAGAAGGGGCGGAAATTTTGGCAATCCTACGATGAATCCCGTCCGGTGGTTCAAGCAGCCATGGCATCAAACAAAGATATAAGTTATTTGATTGATATTCACCGGGATTCTCAACGAAAAGCACAAACAACCGTGGATATTAAAGGTAAATCCTATGCGAGACTGGCCTTTATTATCGGGGGGAAGAATCCTAATTATGAAAAGAATGCAAAACTTGCAAAAGCTCTCCACGAACTTCTTCAAAAGAAATATAAAGGCTTAAGCAGAGGAGTAATTATTAAAAATGCAGCCGGTTCAAATAGTATCTATAATCAAAACCTCTCTGAAAATGCCATGTTGATTGAATTTGGCGGAGTAGATAATAGCTTTGAAGAATTAAATCGTTCCGCAGATGCCTTAGCGGATGTATTTAGTGAATTTTACTGGCAGGCTGAAAAGGTTAACAAGGATGTTGAACAATCAACAAAAAAACAATAGTTGTAAGGGAGCATTTTTTATGAAGATGTTCATGTTAAAAAGCCTATGCTTGGCTGCTCTCATGTTAATCTCTGTTTTAGTAGGTATGCAATTGGCTAATGATGGTATTCACAAAATGAAAGGCTATGATGATCCAAATTTTCAAAATGCTGTACGTTTAAATGGGGCAGACAATAACTTTCAAGCTACCTTTTTGGGAAACGAAATCTCAAGTCATGATCTAGAGGCAAAGCAAAAGAAACTCGAACAAATAAGTGCATATAATTTTTTCTCTTCTATGGGGAAGAAGATGTCTGAGGGGATATCAGGGGTTTCTGAAAAATTAGTTCATCTTATTGCTGATTAAAATAATTGAAGTGGCACCAGTTAGGTGCCGCTTTTCGATTTTGATTGAATCTTGTTAATCCTATTGATATAATTCAAAATAGTGTATATGTGCGAGTATAGTAGGAGTGAAAGACCGTGAACAATAATGAAAGACTCAAACGACAATCAAAGATTAGAAATTTCTCAATTATTGCCCATATTGATCATGGGAAATCAACATTAGCTGACCGAATTTTGGAGAGAACCAATGCATTGACCTCTCGGGAAATGAAAGATCAGCTCCTTGATTCGATGGACCTTGAAAGAGAACGTGGAATTACTATTAAATTAAATGCCGTCCAGTTAAAATACAAAGCAAAAGATGGAGAAGAGTATATTTTCCATCTAATTGATACACCAGGACATGTCGATTTTACGTACGAGGTATCAAGGAGCCTTGCAGCATGTGAAGGGGCTGTTTTAGTCGTTGACGCTGCACAAGGAATTGAAGCACAGACACTAGCCAACGTTTATCTTGCCCTTGATAACGACCTTGAAATCTTACCCGTCATTAACAAAATTGACTTACCTAGTGCAGATCCAGAGCGTGTTCGAGGTGAAATTGAAGATGTTATCGGTTTGGATGCTTCGGAAGCCGTATTAGCTTCAGCAAAGGCTGGGATTGGGATTGAAGAAATCCTTGAACAAGTTGTTCAGAAAGTCCCTGCACCACAGGGAGACCCAGAAGCACCATTAAAGGCCCTTATTTTCGATTCCCTTTATGATGCCTATCGAGGTGTTGTCGCGTACATTCGTGTGGTCGAAGGAACCGTTAAAGTCGGCGATAAAGTAAGAATGATGGCTACTGGGAAAGAATTTGAAGTAAATGAGGTAGGCGTATTTACACCAAAAGCAACTATGCGTGATGAGTTAACCGTTGGTGATGTTGGCTTTTTATCAGCATCAATAAAAAATGTCGGCGACACTCGTGTGGGTGATACGATTACAAATGCAAAAAATGGGGCAACAGAGCCACTTCCAGGTTACCGGAAACTAAACCCAATGGTTTATTGTGGACTTTACCCAATTGATACAGCAAAGTTTAATGATCTGCGTGAAGCGCTTGAAAAGCTTCAGTTAAATGATTCTTCACTTCAATTTGAACCAGAAACATCGCAAGCACTTGGATTTGGTTTCCGTTGTGGATTCTTAGGATTGCTTCACATGGAAATTATTCAAGAACGGATTGAACGTGAATTTAAAATTGATTTAATAACGACAGCTCCGAGTGTTATCTATCATGTTCATATGACAGATGGCTCCGAAATAAGGGTCGACAATCCATCAGATTTACCGGATCCACAAAAAATTGACCGTGTGGAAGAGCCATATGTGAAGGCTACGATGATGGCTCCAAATGATTATGTAGGGACCATTATGGAACTTTGCCAACAAAAACGCGGTATTTTTGTGACAATGGAATACCTGGCAGAAAACAGGGTAAGTATTATCTATGAGATGCCATTAGCAGAAATTGTCTATGATTTCTTTGATCAACTGAAATCAAGCACAAGAGGTTACGCATCCTTTGATTACGAGCTCATAGGTTATAAACCTTCCAGCCTTGTTAAGATGGACATATTGTTAAATGGTGAAAAAGTGGATGCATTAAGCTTTATTGTTCATAAAGACTTCGCTTATGAACGAGGGAAGATAATTGTTGAAAAACTGAAGGAGCTAATTCCAAGGCAGCAGTTTGAAGTTCCGATTCAGGCAGCAGTAGGTCAGAAAATTATTGCTCGTTCTACAATTAAGGCTATGCGTAAAAACGTTTTAGCCAAATGTTATGGCGGAGATATTTCTCGTAAACGAAAATTATTAGAAAAGCAAAAAGAAGGTAAAAAGCGGATGAAGCAAGTAGGATCCGTGGAAGTACCACAAGAAGCATTTATGGCTGTCTTAAAAATGGACGATAGCAACACAAAAAAATAAACTAGCTGGGGGTTAGGACAAGCCATATTTTTAGGCGAATTCTAGCCTCTTTTTGTTGAAGAATGAGGAAGTGAACGAAATGATTAAATCAGCCTATCTCCATATCCCTTTTTGTGAGCATATTTGCCATTATTGTGATTTTAATAAAGTATATCTAAAGGGTCAGCCGGTTGATGATTACCTAAAAGCACTTGAACAAGAAATGAAAATGACTTTAACCCAATATCCAACAACGTCTCTTGAGACGATATTTGTGGGTGGGGGTACACCGACATCGTTAAATGAGAAGCAACTTTATCAATTTTGTGAAAGTATTAACAGAAATTTACCAATGGATGAGACTATAGAATTTACCTTTGAGGCGAATCCTGGTGATTTAACGGCAGGGAAATTAGAAATATTAAAAGAGGCTGGGGTTAACCGGATTAGCCTAGGAGTTCAAACGTTTAATGAGGAACTACTGCAGAAAATCGGCCGTGTCCACAAAGCGAAAGATGTTTACCAAACCATTGATAAAGCAAAATCTATAGGTTTTGAAAATATCAGTATTGATCTTATCTTTAGTTTACCTTCACAAACTCTTACGGATTTTAAGGAAACATTAAAAGAGGCTTTTTCGCTTGATATCACACACTATTCTGCCTATTCCTTAATCATTGAGCCAAAAACAGTTTTTTATAATTTGTTAAAAAAAGGAAAACTGCCAACTCCTGGTGAGGATGTGGAAGCTTCGATGTACGAATTGCTAATGGAAGAAATGGAAAAGCATGGTTTCAACCAATATGAAATTAGCAATTTTTCTAAACCAGGGTATGAGAGCAGACATAACCTTACCTATTGGAATAACGATTCCTATTATGGGTTTGGGGCAGGTGCACATAGCTATTTAAATGGGATAAGACGTTCGAATATTGGTCCCTTAAAAAGGTATATGGAGCAAATAAACAATGGCATCCTACCAGTAATGGAAGAACATCAAACATCAAAAATTGAGCAAATGGAAGAGGAAATGTTTTTGGGACTGCGAAAAACTGCCGGTGTTGCCATTCCTCATTTTATTGAAAAATTTGCGGAAGATCCCCTTCAATTATTCGAAAAAGAGATTAGAGAATTAACGGCAAAACAGTGGTTAGATGTGGGAAAAAATCATATATTTTTAACGAAAAAGGGTAGACTGCTAGGAAATGAGGTATTCCAGGCATTTTTAAGGTAAGCAAGATAATAATTATTGTCTTGATAAGTGCGGTTTCCTGTTCTTTTTGATTGACACCATCCCCCTTCATTTGATAATTTATTAATATAATTAGCACTCGTTAACTAGGAGTGCTAACAGAGGTGATGAATGTTGCTAACAGATCGTCAATTGTTAATTCTTCAGGTTATTGTTGATGACTTTATTCGATCTGCCCAACCAGTCGGCTCAAGAAGTTTGTCGAAAAAGAAAGAGATTTCTTTCAGTTCGGCAACCATTCGTAATGAAATGTCCGACCTTGAAGAGTTGGGGTATATTGAAAAGACACATACCTCTTCAGGTCGTGTCCCATCTGAAAAAGGATATCGCTATTATGTGGATCATTTATTGTCTCCGCAAGTATTAAATCAACATGATACATCTATCATTCAGTCGATTTTTGCTGAGAAAATTTTCGAATTCGAAAAAATTATCCAAAGGTCCGCGAAAATATTATCGGACTTAACGAATTACACATCAATTGTTCTTGGTCCGGCTGTTAGTATTAATAAGTTGAAAAAAATTCAAATTATCCCGTTAAACAAAGAAACAGCCGTAGCTATTTTTGTTACAGATACGGGCCATGTAGAAAATAGGACTTTTTCATTACCAGCATCAGTAGATGCTAGTGATTTAGAAAAAACAGTGAACATTTTGAACGATCGCTTATCCGGCGTTCCTCTCGAAGACCTGAATGATAAGATTTATAAAGAAGTAGCGATGCTTTTAAGGCAGCATATCCATGATTATGACTTAATGCTGCATACTATCGCTGATTCATTAAAAATGCCAGTTAATGAAAAACTTTTCTTCGCTGGAAAGACCAATATGTTAAGCCAGCCAGAGTTTCATGATGTAACAAAACTCCGCAGCCTATTAACGATGATTGATCAGGAAGAGTGGATGTATAATTTAATCAGGAATGATTCAGCTGGAATTCAAGTTAAAATTGGTACGGAAAATAATAATAGTGTCATGGATAATTGCAGCTTAATCACAGCTACCTATACGGCTGGTGTTGAAAATTTAGGGACGATTGCCATTCTAGGTCCCACAAGGATGGAATATTCCCGAGTCATTAGCTTATTACAATTTTTAAGTAAGGATTTAACGGCTGTCTGGACGAAATTGTATCAAAATAAATAGCTCGGGTAATATTGAATAGGGGTGAAATACCTGTTTCAACCCCCTTTTACTATGAAAATGAATTATCCTATAAATGACAGTAAATGCTTTAAGGGAGGTGAGTAAGTTGACAAACGAGAATAACAATACGTTAAATGAAGAAATGGAAGTTGAAAGTACTGATAATGTTGAACTTACCGAAGAAAAAACGGTTGAGACTGTTTTTGACGAAGGTGCAGCAACAGAACAAACAGAGGATTCACCTGTTGATGAAAAAGACCAAGAAATTCAATTGTTGAAAGAAAAGTTAGAGGAAGCAGATAATCGATATCTACGCTTGCAAGCAGACTTTGATAATTTCCGGAGACGTTCTAGGTTAGATCTAGAAGCGAGCCAAAAATATAGAGCACAAAAACTTATTACCGATTTATTGCCTGCAATTGACAACTTTGAAAGAGCAATGAAAATTGAAGCAGATAATGAACAAACTAAGACACTTCTACAAGGAATGGACATGGTTTACCGCAGTTTGCTTGATGCCCTGAAAAATGAGGGTGTTGAACCAATTGAATCTGTAGGTAAAGAATTTAATCCACATCAGCATCAAGCTGTCATGCAGGGTGAAGATGAGAATTATGGCCCAAACATTGTAACGGATGAATTTCAAAAAGGTTACTTATTAAAAGACCGTGTGATTCGAGCTGCAATGGTGAAAGTAAATCAATAAAACTACATATATTTTTAGGAGGAAAAGGAAATGAGTAAAATTATCGGTATCGACCTTGGTACAACTAACTCTTGTGTTGCAGTCCTTGAAGGTGGCGAACCAAAGGTTATTCCAAATCCAGAAGGTAATCGTACGGCTCCTTCCGTAATCGCGTTTAAAAATGGGGAACGCCAAGTTGGTGAAGTTGCTAAACGTCAAGCAATTACAAATCCAAACACGATCATGTCCATCAAACGCCATATGGGCACAAATTATAAAGTGGATATTGAAGGAAAAGAATATACACCACAAGAATTATCTGCGATTATTCTTCAATACTTAAAGTCTTATGCAGAAGATTATCTGGGCGAGCCAGTTACAAAAGCAGTAATTACAGTACCAGCTTACTTTAATGATGCAGAACGTCAAGCAACAAAAGATGCGGGGAAAATTGCTGGTCTTGAAGTAGAACGTATTATAAATGAGCCAACTGCTGCTGCACTTGCATATGGTTTAGACAAAACCGATGAAGATCAAACCATCCTTGTCTATGACCTTGGCGGTGGTACATTTGACGTTTCCATTCTAGAATTAGGAGACGGTGTCTTCCAAGTTAAATCAACTGCTGGTGATAATCGCCTTGGTGGAGATGATTTTGACCAAGTCGTAATTGATTACCTTGTAGACCAATTCAAAAAAGAGAATGGAATTGACCTCTCACAAGATAAAATGGCATTACAACGCTTAAAGGATGCGGCTGAAAAGGCGAAAAAGGACTTATCAGGTGTAACTTCTACGCAAATTTCATTACCATTTATCACTGCTGGTGCTGCTGGTCCGCTTCACCTTGAAGTTACTATGACTAGAGCAAAGTTTGATGAATTGTCTGCTCATCTTGTAGAGCGTACAATGGGTCCAACTCGCCAAGCATTAAGCGATGCTGGTTTAACTCCTTCAGAAATTGATAAAGTAATCCTTGTTGGTGGTTCAACACGTATTCCTGCTGTTCAAGAAGCAATTAAAAAAGCGACTGGACAAGAGCCGCATCGTGGGGTTAACCCTGATGAAGTGGTAGCAATGGGTGCTGCGATTCAAGGTGGAGTTATAACTGGAGATGTAAAAGACGTTGTATTACTTGACGTTACGCCACTTTCCCTTGGTATTGAAACAATGGGTGGTGTATTTACGAAACTAATCGATCGTAATACAACAATTCCAACATCTAAATCACAAGTATTCTCTACTGCTGCTGATAATCAGACAGCTGTTGATATTCATGTTCTTCAAGGGGAACGTCCAATGGCGGCTAATAACAAGACCCTAGGACGCTTCCAATTATCTGATATTCCACCAGCTCCACGTGGAATTCCGCAAATTGAAGTAAACTTTGATATCGATAAGAATGGTATCGTAAATGTTCGTGCAAAAGACCTTGGCACTAATAAAGAACAACAAATCACAATTAAGTCTTCAACTGGGCTTTCAGATGAAGAAATCCAAAACATGGTTAGAGAAGCAGAAGAAAACGCAGAAGCGGATAGACTGCGTAAAGAAGAAGTGGAACTTCGTAACGAAGCAGATCAACTTGTCTTTACAACAGAAAAGACTTTAAAAGATCTTGAAGGTAAGGTTGATGCTGGTGAAGTAGCTCAAGCTAATGAAGCTAAGGATGCGTTAAAAGCTGCGATTGAGAAAAACGACCTTGAAGAGATCCGTGCGAAAAAGGATGCATTACAAGAAATCGTTCAAGCTCTAACAGTTAAACTTTATGAACAAGCGGCAGCTGCTCAGCAAGCTCAACAGGGAGGCCCTGAGGCTGGAAATACTGCTGGTCCTAAAGATGATGTTGTTGACGCAGAATTTGAAGAAGTAAAAGAAGATAAATAGAAAAGCGGAAGCGCCTAGGCGCTGGAGCTAGACATTTATCCAAGTTTTCACAGCTCAGAAAAAAGTCAAAGTCAGAACTATGGGCTTTGGCTTTTTTATTGCATTAACATTGTGATGAATGATACAATAACCTCTATGTGACAGATTCGGGAGTGGGTAATCATGAGTAAACGGGATTACTATGAAGTACTAGGGCTAAGTAAAAGTGCTTCAAAGGATGAAATAAAAAAGGCCTATCGAAAGCTATCAAAACAATATCATCCAGATATTAATAAAGCAGCAGATGCGGCAGATAAATTTAAAGAAATAACAGAGGCATATGAAGTATTAAGCGATGATCAGAAAAAGGCCCATTATGATCAATTTGGCCATACGGATCCAAACCAAGGATTTGGCGGCGGTGATTTCGGCGGCGGCTTTGGAGGATTTGAGGACATCTTTAATACTTTCTTTGGCGGCGGTGGAGGCGGAAGAAGACGTGATCCAAACGCACCAAGACAAGGAGCAGATCTTCAGTACACGATGACGGTTTCTTTTGAAGAAGCAGCCTTTGGGAAAGAAACTGATATTGAAATTCCTCGCGAAGAAACTTGTGGAACATGCAGCGGTTCTGGTGCAAAGCCTGGAACGAAACCAGAGACTTGCCAGCACTGTCATGGAACAGGTCAGTTAAATGTAGAGCAAAATACTCCATTTGGAAGAATCGTCAATCGACGTACTTGTAATCACTGTCATGGGACAGGGAAAGAAATTAAACATAAATGTTCTACTTGCGGTGGTAAAGGAAAAGTGCAAAAACGCAAGAAAATTCATGTTAAAATCCCTGCGGGTATTGATGATGGTCAACAACTCCGCATGTCAGGACAGGGAGAAGCAGGAATTAACGGTGGACCTCCAGGGGATCTTTATGTTGTATTCCAAGTAAGGCAACATGAGTTTTTTGAAAGAGATGGCGATGATATTTATTGTGAAATGCCGATCACTTTCGTTCAAGCGTCACTAGGTGATGAGATTGAAGTGCCTACCCTACACGGGAAAGTGAAACTAAAAATTCCTGCAGGTACTCAAACAGGGAAAAAATTCCGTTTAAAAGGAAAAGGTGTTCCTAATGTTCGTGGATACGGTGTTGGCGATCAATATATTATAGTTCGGATTATTACCCCAACAAAGTTATCTGATAAACAGAAGCAGCTTTTAAAAGAATTCGCAGAGCTTAGTGGCTCTTCACCGATTGGTGAACACGAAGAAAGTTTTTTCTCAAAAGTAAAACGTGCCTTTAAAAGCGAGTAAGGATTGGAGTTGGTAGATGTGAAATGGTCTGAAATCAGTATTCACACAACAAATGAGGCGATTGAACCTATTTCTCATATTTTGCACGAAGCTGGGGCGAGTGGCGTAGTCATTGAAGATCCATTTGAACTAACGAAAGAAAGACAAGATCAATTTGGAGAAATCTATCAACTCAATCCCGATGATTATCCAGATGAAGGCGTGATATTAAAGGCGTACCTTCCGGTTAATAGCTTTTTAGGTGAAACGGTGGATGCAATTAAGGAATCCATTAATAATTTGATTATTCATAATATCGATATCGGTAAAAATAAAGTGACAATAAGTGAAGTAAATGAAGAAGAATGGGCAACAGCATGGAAAAAATATTATCATCCTGTGAAAATTTCTGAAAAATTTACAATAGTACCAACTTGGGAGATTTATACTCCGGTCAGCAGTGATGAATTAATCATTGAATTAGATCCAGGAATGGCGTTTGGAACCGGAACACATCCGACTACTGTCTTGTGTATTCAGGCTCTTGAAAGAACGGTTCGTCCTGGTGACCGGGTTATCGATGTGGGAACAGGATCGGGAGTATTAAGCATTGCCGCAGCTATGCTAGGTGCTGAAGATGTTCGTGCATTTGATCTTGATGAAGTAGCAGTAACAACTGCAAGAGTGAATATTAAACTTAATAAAGTAAGTGATCGAGCAGTTACTGCCCAAAATAATCTATTGGATGGGGTAGAGGAAAATTCTGCTGATGTTGTTGTAGCTAATATATTGGCCGAAGTAATATTACGGTTTACTGAAGATGCTGCAAGAGTTGTCAAACCTGGCGGATCGTTCATTGCCTCTGGGATCATTCAGCAGAAAAAAGATCAAGTCAAAGATGCGTTAGTTGCTGTTGGCTTTGAGATATCCGAAACTATTTTGATGGAAGATTGGGTTGCTATTGTTGCCAAACGGATATAATGGTTGAATAAGAGGGGGCATACCCCTTTTTTTCGTGCCATGCTTTTAGAACAGACTTTTCATTTAGTAAAATAAGGTGTGAATGATTTAGAGAGGGTGCAAAAGTGTGCAACGGTACTTTGTTAAACAACGAGTAAACGACGGGCGCTTTTTGATTGATGATGAAGACCGCCATCATATCGTAAAAGTTATGCGCATGCAAATTGGTGACCAAATTATTTGTGTTGATCTAGAGGGGAAGCAAGCAGTATGTGCTCTTGCAGAAATTACCGATACAAGTGTTGTTGCAGACGTTGTACAATGGAAAGATGGGGTTTCTGAACTGCCCATTTCAATTACGATTGCTAGTGGACTGCCTAAAGGGGACAAGTTGGAATGGATTATCCAAAAAGGAACAGAACTAGGTGCGTATCAATTCCTACCATTTGCAGCAGCTCGTTCAGTTGTTAAATGGGATGAAAAAAAAGCAGCGAAAAAAGTAGACAGATGGCAAAAAATTGCAAAAGAAGCTGCGGAGCAATCCCATCGTGCCCTTTTACCAGATGTCCTTAGTGCCATTAGCTTTAAAGATTTGCTCTTAAAAAGCAAAGATTTTCATTATAAATTAGTTGCCTTTGAGGAAGAAAGTAGAAATGGGGAAACTTCCGTTTTTGCTGATACACTAAAAAAAATCAATAAAGGTGAAACACTCCTTATCGTTTTTGGCCCAGAAGGCGGCTTAACTGATGAAGAAGTTAGGCAATTAAAGGATAGCGATTTTGCAGTTTGTGGGTTAGGTCCAAGGATATTACGAACCGAAACAGCCCCTTTATATGCACTATCAGCAATTTCCTATCATTTTGAATTAATGAGGTGAAAAATAATGGCAACAGTTGCGTTTCATACTTTAGGTTGTAAAGTTAATCATTATGAAACTGAAGCTATTTGGCAGTTATTCAAACAAGAAGGATACGAACGGGTTGATTTTGAATCAATTTCGGACGTCTATATTATTAATACTTGTACCGTAACAAACACTGGCGACAAAAAGAGCCGTCAAGTCATTCGCCGTGCCGTTAGGAAAAATCCTGATGCGGTTATTTGTGTAACAGGATGCTATGCACAAACATCCCCTGCTGAAATTATGGCTATTCCTGGTGTTGATGTTGTGGTGGGAACACAGGACCGTATAAAAATGCTTGAATATATTGAGCAATATAAGCTTGAACGTCAGCCAATTAATGGGGTTGGCAATATCATGAAAAGCCGCGTCTATGAAGAACTAGATGTTCCCTCCTTTACAGACAGGACTCGTGCTTCTTTAAAAATTCAAGAGGGTTGTAACAATTTCTGTACTTTCTGTATTATTCCTTGGGCCCGCGGGTTAATGAGATCACGTGATCCGAAGGAAGTAATTCGGCAAGCCCAGCAATTAGTTAATGCAGGTTATCAGGAAATTGTTCTTACAGGTATTCACACAGGCGGATATGGGGAAGACATGAAGGATTACAATCTTGCCCAATTACTTCGTGATTTGGAAGCAGTAAATGGACTAAAGCGCCTGCGCATATCATCTATAGAAGCAAGTCAGATTACTGATGAAGTAATTGAAGTGATTAAACACTCACCTATAGTAGTCCGACATTTGCATATTCCGTTACAATCTGGGTCGAATTCTGTCTTAAAAAGAATGCGCCGTAAATATACAATGGAGTTCTTTGGAGAAAGATTAGATCGACTAAAAGAAGTTCTTCCAGGCCTTGCTGTCACGTCTGACGTTATTGTCGGTTTCCCAGGTGAAACTGAGGAAGAGTTTATGGAAACATATAATTTTATTAATGAGCATAAATTTTCTGAGCTACATGTGTTCCCTTATTCTAAACGTACAGGAACTCCCGCTGCTCGGATGGAAGACCAAGTCGATGAAGAAATAAAAAATGAACGAGTTCATCGCCTCATCGCGCTTTCTGATCAATTGGCAAAAGAATATGCTTCAAGATTTGAGGGTGAAGTCCTAGAAGTAATCCCTGAAGAGGTGTCAGCAGAAGAAGCCGATTCTGGTTATCTAATCGGATACACTGATAACTACATGAAGGTTATTTTCTCGGCGCCAGAGGATATGATTGGTAAAATTGTTAAAGTTAAAATTAACCAAGCTGGATACCCGTACAATCGTGGGCAATTTGTTAAGGTTGTTGAGGAGTCAATTTCCAAAACAGAATTGTTTATTGAAGAAGAAGCTGCCATTTAAGGACCATTTAGGTCCTTTTTTTTTATTGTGTTTAGGTTAAACTATGGACAGCAGCATATTACTTTCTAATATTATTTGGCAATCGAAGGGAGTTTGTACATGGCTACTAAAAATATTGCTGCAATGATTGATCACACACTACTGAAGCCAGAAGCGACGAAGCACCAAATTGAAGCACTTTGCCAGGAGGCGAAGGAATATAAATTTGCTTCGGTTTGTGTAAACCCTACATGGGTAAGCACCGCAAAAGAATTGTTGCAAGGTAGTGGAGTGATGGTTTGTACCGTAATTGGATTTCCATTAGGGGCAACCACTTCTGAAACAAAAGCATTTGAAACGAAAAACGCAATTGATCATGGCGCGGAAGAAGTGGATATGGTCATTAATATTGGAGCCCTCAAAGATGGTAACGATGAATTAGTGGAAAACGATATCCGAGCTGTTGTTGAGGCTGCAAAGGGTAAGGCACATACGAAGGTGATTATAGAAACTAGTCTGTTATCAAAAGAGGAAAAAATTCGAGCCTGTGAGCTATCTTTAAAGGCTGGTGCAGATTTTGTTAAAACTTCCACAGGATTCTCTACAGGGGGAGCGAAGCCAGAGGACATTGCTTTAATGAGAAAAACAGTCGGTCCAGACATGGGTGTAAAAGCATCTGGTGGGGTTAGAAGTACAGAAGATGTCCAAAAAATGATTGAGGCCGGCGCAACTAGAATTGGGGCAAGTTCAAGTATCGCTATCATCAATGGCCTTACAGTGACTTCCAATTATTAAAAAAGACGGCGAATGCCGTCTTTTTTAGGTGATTTTAGATGGTCTATCATGTAAAAATAAAATCATCTTGCCAAATCTGGTTGCAAAAGGTAAGACAATTATCGAAGTAACTACATTAAAAATGACGCTAATATGTGCTAATTGTACATTTTTGGTCTCTGCAAGAAGTGGAGCATTTTCAGTAAGTGTTGGGATTAGTGGGATAAACAGCAAAACCCCAAATACATTGAGCCAAACATGCGCAAATGCAGCTAATCTCGATTCCTTGCCGCCGCCAATCGAAGCAATTAGAGCTGTGATACAAGTACCAATATTCGCACCAAGGACAATAGCTATACCCGCATCTAGCTTCAAGAGTCCGGTTAATAAAAAACTCATTGCAATTCCAGTCATCGCAGTACTCGATTGAATAATGGCTGTAATAATTGTACCAGTTAACAGGCTTAAAAGAATATGATCATTAATGGAAAGGATATAATTATTGATAAAATTCATAGATGTTAATGGGACTGCAAGCATCTCGAACCCTTTCATAGCTGCAAAAACTGAAGAGATACCAAATAGCAGCATCCCGATACTTCTTGCTTTTTTATTTTTTAATAAAATAAGCAGAGCTCCGCAAATGGCGAGAGGAACGAGAACTTTATCTATATTAAAGGTAATTAATTCTGTTTTAAAGGTAGTTCCAATATTTGTACCGAGAATTATTCCAATTGACTGAGGGAAGGTCATTATTCTTGCTGAAATTAACCCAATTGTAATTACCATTACGGCAGTACTACTTTGTAAAAGTGCAGTAATAAATGTCCCTGTTAGCATCCCTTTTAAAGGAGTACTAGTAAGTTTAATCAGCCACCCCTTTAATTTGTTGGCCGATAAATTAAACAATGCAAATCGCATAATGGTCATCCCAAAGATAAATAATAAAATGCAAAGAACAAATAATAATATGTATAGCATTATACGGCCCCCCCTTGCTTCATTGTATGGTTGTACTATGAGGGACATGCCAGTTTTTAAGGAAATAAAGACAAGTCTTCAATTAATTGAATAAAAAAATAAAAAGCTTGTTTTATCCATGCGAATTTCAGTTGACCTTGTTTCAAGGTTATATTATAATTGCAAGGTACATGGATTGAATGTTAGTGTGTTGTGTTTCGGAGGGAGGGAAAGAGAATGTCTAAAACCGTCGTTCGTAAAAACGAATCGCTTGAAGATGCTCTTCGTCGCTTCAAACGTACAGTATCAAAAACTGGTACTTTGCAAGAGGCAAGAAAGCGCGAATTTTATGAAAAGCCAAGTGTAAAACGTAAGAAAAAGTCTGAAGCAGCTAGAAAACGTAAGTTTTAAGAGAGGGTGTAATACATGAGTCTTCTCGAGCGTTTGAATAATGATATGAAACAAGCGATGAGAAACAAGGAAAAAGACAAACTCTCAGTCATTCGGATGGTTAAGGCTTCATTGCAAAATGAAGCTATTAAGCTCGGCACGAAAGAGCTTTCCGATGATGTAGAGTTAACAGTCCTTTCTCGCGAAGTGAAACAACGCAAAGACTCCCTCCATGAATTTGGTAAAGCTGGTCGTGAAGACCTAGTTGATAAGTTGCGCACGGAATTGGCTATTGTTGAATTATATATGCCAAAACAGCTTTCTGAAGAGGAACTGGCAGAGATTGTTAAAGAAACGATTTCTGAAGTCGGCGCAAAATCAAAAGCAGAAATGGGAAAAGTGATGTCTGCGATTATGCCTAAAATTAAGGGTAAAGCAGATGGGGCACTTGTAAATAAACTTGTACAACAACACCTTTCATAGTATTCTGACATAAAGACTGCAGGTCAATGGCCTGCAGTCTTTTTAATTTTAATAATGAAACTTAATTCATTTACATACGTAATAAGTATAGTCGAGACTAAAGAAAGAAAGGGGGCTCTCGAATGACACAATTTCTTACTGACCCGATTGTTGTAACCATCCTTTTATCGATTGCGGGAATCGGAATTGTACTGGAGCTATTTTCAACAAGGTTTGGTGTGGCAGGATTTATCGGTGTGTTAGCGCTCATAGTATTCTTTTATGGCCATTTCCAAGCGGGTCTTGCGGGCTATGGCACCTTACTATTATTTGTGGCAGGTTTAATCCTTATATTCCTCGAGTTCTTTTTACCAGGAGCTATTGCCGGTACACTAGGTGTGGCTGCATTAATCTTAAGTCTTTTTTTAGCAGGAGAAGATACGATCCAAATCGGCGTATCTATCTTAATAGCTATTTTCTTATCCGTATTAATTTTCTTTATGATGATTAAAATTTTTAATAAAAAACTTGTTCTATTTAATAAAATGGTCCTATTTGATTCAGCAAGGAAAGAAGATGGATATGTCTCCAATATTAACAGGACTGATTTGTTGGGAAAGGAAGGTTTCGCCCTAACAGTATTGCGGCCTGCTGGAACTGTTATTATTAATAATGAACGAGTCGATGTAGTTAGTGAAGGCGGCTTTATCGAGCAGAACGCTCTCGTTAAAGTGATAAAAGTCGAAGGGGCACGTATTGTTGTAAGAGAGTTAAATTAAAAAGGGGTGTTTAAATATGTTTGCAAGTAACGGAACGATTTTTATTATTGCGGTTGTAGTAGTTGCCTTACTATTATTTGGAATCTTATTATCATTTGTACCGGTCATGCTGTGGATTTCCGCACTGGCAGCAGGTGTACGTATCAGTATCTTTACCTTAGTTGGAATGAGGCTTCGGAGGGTAACGCCAAGCAGGGTGGTTAATCCCCTTATAAAGGCCCATAAAGCGGGTTTAAACGTTACCACTAATCAACTGGAGAGCCATTACCTAGCCGGCGGAAATGTTGACAGAGTCGTAAATGCTCTAATTGCTGCACACCGGGCTAATATTGAATTATCCTTTGAACGTTGTGCTGCTATTGATCTAGCTGGTCGTGATGTTTTAGAAGCGGTTCAGATGAGTGTTAACCCAAAAGTCATTGAGACGCCATTTATCGCTGGTGTGGCTATGAATGGGATTGAAGTAAAGGCAAAAGCAAGAATTACTGTTCGTGCTAACATCGAACGACTTGTTGGTGGTGCCGGGGAAGAAACGGTGGTTGCTCGTGTCGGGGAGGGTGTTGTCTCTACCATCGGTTCGTCAGATAGTCATAGCAAAGTGCTTGAGAATCCAGATCTGATTTCCCAAACTGTTCTTTCCAAAGGCCTTGATGCTGGTACGGCCTTTGAAATCCTCTCCATCGATATTGCGGATGTAGATATCGGTAAAAATATTGGAGCTGAATTACAAACAGAGCAAGCAGAAGCAGATAAGAAAATTGCTCAAGCGAAAGCAGAAGAGCGCCGGGCGATGGCAGTGGCTCTAGAACAAGAAATGAAAGCAAAGGTTCAAGAGATGAGGGCAAAGGTTGTAGAATCTGAGGCAGAGGTTCCACTGGCAATGGCTCAAGCACTTAAATCGGGCAATATAGGTGTAATGGATTATATGAACTATAAAAATATATCAGCAGACACTGATATGAGAGGTTCTATCGGTAAGATGACTGGAGACAAAAAAGACGGACAATAATCCACTTTGGGATATGAAAGGGGTGGAGATTATTGGAAAGCATACTATTTATGATTATCATCGGTATTGCTTCTATGGTTTTCCGTAATGCCAAAGGGAAGAAAGGAACAACTAGAAACAAAACATTTTCAAAGGAAACTTTTGATGAAATTCGAACTTTGGTAAAAAAACAACTGGATTTTGAGGAATCTCGAACAACTGGACCCTTACCATCAAAGAATATTCCAGATACTCCAAAAGATAATCTTGAAAATAAATACCTTCAACTAAAACAAAAGCCTGAGGTCAATCGGATCGGAATGTCCGTTGGCCAACAAAAGGCTGAAAAAGTAGATGGAAATCCTAGACCGGTAGAGGACAGCAACATCGCCCTAAATTCCGATGAAAAAACGCTCATTAACAGTATTATTTGGGCTGAGATTCTTGGGGAACCACGGTCAAAAAAACCATACCGTCCCAGAAACAGTTAGTGGTAAATCAACTTAGTTAATACGAAAAAGGTGTGCTAGAACGTCCTTTCATTTCATAAATATGAAATTTGTTATAGGTGGTTGGTAATAAGAAGCTTTGACTCGGTAACTTTAGAATTTAGGGATGTGTGAATAAGGCAACCTACCCCATATCCCGCAAATGAACCCTGTCAAGATGTGGAATTCACGCCCCCGTATCTATTCAAAAGAAAAGAGACTCCTCGGTTTGGGAGTCTCTTTAACTTGCCTCATATTCCTTGACTTTGCGATAGAATGTAGCCTTGGTCATATTTGATTTCTTCATTGCTTCAACTGCGGTGATTTCTCCTGTTTTCCATTCCTTATAAGCCTCTTCAAACTCAAATGTAATAGATGTTTTAGGTCTTCCTAGGTGTTTACCATGCGCCTTTGCTGATGCTATACCCTCAGCTTGACGAGTCTTAATCTTAGTTCTCTCTTCTTCAGCAACCCATGATAGTACTTGTAAAACCAAGTCAGCCACAAAAGAACCGATTGAATCATTGTATTTACGTGTATCCAATAATGGCATATCCATTACAACCATATGTGCTTTGATGTTCTGTGTGATGTCTTTCCATTCGTTTAGAATCATCTCTTTATTTCGACCAAGTCTATCTAACGAATGAATATATAATGTATCTCCTTTACGCAAGCGCATTTTCAAAGCTTGGTATTGAGGTCTATTGAAGTCTTTACCGCTTTGCTTGTCGATATGAATATCACGCTCATCAATTCCAAGAGCATACATACTATCCAGTTGTCGTGCTTCGTTTTGGTCTTTACTACTTACTCGTACATATCCGAACTCTTTGTTATCCATGTTTAAATCCACCTTGTTATTTGATACTCTTATCTTATCTGAAGTGTATCTAAAGGTCAATAACAAATATGATACGTATCAAAAATCGATTAAATACCATATGAGACTATTCAAACCCTTATTCAACCGTTTCATGATATGTGTACCAAAAAGTGTACCTTTTGAAACATGAATGCCTTATTGATAACAATATGTGTTAAAAGCTATGATATCCTTTCTTAGGTAGCACTCAATAGGTTATACCCTGTTATCGATTACTCGTCTCGAACAACATCAGCTTATTACTTCCTGTTTTATCGCTTTACCTTGCTAAATCAAATCGAATAGATGAGTCGTGTCGGAAATTTACCGAATACTGTTTTGTGAATGAGAGTGGTTTCTATTTCACGCCTACACACTAAGCACTGATATGAGGCATACAGAATGCCCTCAGATTCAATCTGTGAGCATAACTTAATTAAAGGGGAAGAAGGGGAGGAGAGACTCTTAAGAAGCCACTACGAGCGTATATGGGTGTGTTTGCTTTGTGTACTCACAATTCGGGTTCTAACAGACACAATAAAGAACTTGGAGAGTTTCCAAGTCCTTTAACATCTGTTGTATGGCTTTTCACGAGTTTTAATTTATTTTTCTAGTCTTTTAACCAACCTAATTATCCAATACAATATTATCCAAGGCAGAATGAACTTTGTAGCCCATTCTATTACATTAGGAATCACATATGAAGTGTTAATACCGATAAACGGAAGTATTAACCAAAGTGCAAATAAAACTATAATACCAATAATCAAATTTTTCATTTTAGATGCCCCCTTCTGATTCCAATATTACCATAAAAATCCATTAATTTCTCTATACATAAGGGATTAAGGTTACTACTCCTTTTCCAAGTACAAAAAAGCGTTCCTGCTAAATACAGAAACGCACACCGCTACTTAAGAAACCTTTTAATCGGATATTATAGTTACATTTTCTGCGACCTGCTTTTGGTCAACTGAACCTGAGTTTTCAATTAAATCAAATAATACCTTCTGTCCTTGTTTAAGGTATCGGAAACCATTTGGAAACCTAGCCTCATCATGCAAAATTGAACCAAAATGAACAAAGACATAATTCCCATCTTCTCCGTCAAGCATAATGCGACCATATCCTTTTTCTTCCTTAAACCATTTTACAATTCCCTCACGTTTCAATCCTATCACCCCGTTCTTTATATTACCTTTCAAGAGTAAGGGGTTTGATGTTTCTCTGCCCCCTTTTCTCTATTCATACCATTGTATTGATGGGATGGTTTCTCTATCACCAATAACCAGACAACTTCACTAAAGGCTAACACAATACCCTCAGATTCACTCCTAAGTACATCTTAGCATTTAAGGGAGGGGAAGAGGGAACTCTCCAACCGCCACCACAAGCTATTCTGAGCGTCTGTAAGTGTCTGTGGTTAAACCCTTACCACAACAAAAAAGCATTCCTGCTTGGCTACAGAAACGCCCAATTATACCAACCAAGTTTATAGGTTTTAAGCTTTCTTTTTAACTAACTTGACCACTCCCCATACTACTACACCGATAATTACTGCCCAAAGTATAATTGGAAAAATAGTTCCTACAGTTTCCATGAATAACCCCCTCCCTAAACTACATAGTTAAGCAAGAAAATCGCTATAAAAACTACGCAAAGTAAACCGACCCTTTGAATTAAAGGCTTCTTTGCAAACCATTTCCATCTTTTGCTTTCATAATTAAACATCATGAAATCAATAATGCTTAGCAGTAATGCTCCTAGTACGACCCAAGTAATATTTGACATAGAACATCTCCCTTTATTACCCAATACTGGTAATTATTTATTTCTACACAATTGCTTTGAATTCCTTCTTCAAAAGAGGGAGTGGTTATTCCTCCCTTTTCCATTCTACGGATGAGAATAGTTTCTTATTACCGAATATAACTAACCAAACAACTCCAAAATAGACTTAACATAAAGCCCTCAGATTCAATCCTAACCACATTAAAGAAAAAAGAGGGGGAAGAGAGAATAGAAAGAGGAAAGACTCCTGTAACATCACCACGAGCCATTCTGAGCGTTTGTGAGTGTGAATATGAACCGCTAACCTCTCCTTACCCCAACACAAAAAAGCGACCCTTCGTTATGGAAGAATCGCACCCGAAACTTAAATAAGAATGTATGTTTTTACTTTTTTTCTTTGATTGCTAAAAAGGTAAGTATTAATGCAAATAAAACCAACAAGTAAACTGGTGTCATCCAAATTAAATAAATAGAGTCAGGGCTATTTTGTACAAATCCAGTGTCAATTGCAATGGCATTCCAATATAGACTAACGGGGATTATCAACTTCGATTGAAATTTTAGGAAGGTATAATATGCTGTGTGTAGCCCGTACAACTATATAAATTATGCTAAACAACAATAGTCCATTAGCAACTAATAATTTCTTCATTTAACAAACCTCGCCTGCGACAAAACTCTCTTCGATTCCAAAACACATCCCCAGAAAACATAATAATTAAATTTCTCCTAACGAGTACCAAAATCCTTCTTTAACTGTATCCGTTAGATTATTTAGTATCCTTTTTTTGCTATCTCTCTTATTCTCTAACCGTAACCTTATCCATATGCCAAAAGCACATGCAGCTACCACAGTGAAAGTGCCTAAATAAAATTGCAACTTGATAATAAATGGAATCTCTACTCCCGTGCGCCAATCCATATGTCATTCCTCCTATTTCCGTATTGACCACTATCTTCCATATTGAACTCCAAAATCACTACACCCTTAAAATATAATAAGACCAACAACTTCTCCTTACTTACTCCTATTGGCAAACACAATAAGAAACATAACAAAAGCACCTATGATAAATACACCTATATGAAACCCAATATTCCAAAACAATGGGAGTGGGTCACCTCCTCTATAAATGATTAACTATATAGTACAGTTTACCTCCTATGTTAACATATAGCAGGGAAATGTGGTTGGATTTTCCATTTCCTTCTTCAACTCCCCGTAACTTTAAGCACATACTTTTACAATCAATTTAGCTTGTAAAAGCAGCTAAGGTATCCTTTAGATTCAATCTTGACATAACCGAATATAAAGGGAATAAGGTAAGAAGACTCCTTAACCACCACACCACGAGCCATTCTGAGCGTCTGTGGTTAAACCTTTACCACAACAAAAAAGCGTTCCTGCTTAGTACAATAACGCTACTCTTGAGTTGATATGTACTTGCTCTACTGATAAACCTCAGATAAACACAAGAAGATAAAGCCACGATCTGGTCGTGGCTTATCTTCTTGCTAGAACTAACATCCTTTTTCAATAGCTTTGGATTAAGTTAGCAGGGGAGTGAAAGGGATTGTTACTCTTATTAAAATCAGAGTTTTATTAGACATCGGGTTTCATACCCTTAAAGGTTGTTTTCATTTGCATAAATGATGGTTTTACTTGTAGCGAGTTTGAACCTTTCCTTCAATTCCTTATTAGCCTTTTTGTACTCTAGATTATACTTATCCTTTATTTCAGATATACTCCTGTCAAACTCCCTACTCAGTATTGCCTTTTTGTTCTGTTTCTCTCGTTTAAATCCATATTCCCAAGGTTGCAATTGATTATAATCGATTTGAACATACCTTAGTATTCTGTCTTTGGTTGTATAGCCATGACGTTGAATATCCTTTAAAATAAACTCCTCAATCTTTGATTGAACATATTGACTATATTCTGATATATAGCGCTCATCATGGAATACTGTATCAGCAAACTGTTGTCCAAATACCCTAATAAGATAAAACTTACTGAAACCATTGGCACGAAAATTATTGTCTAAAAGAACTCCCGCTCTTCGATTTGCTTCGGTTAACAACTCATCATTATAGATTGGAATAGTGTAGTAATTAATAGGCGATAGCTTTTTATGGTCTATACCCATTCTTTTGGCTAATGCTTTTGTTTCCCTCAATGCTCTACGCTCTGTCGTTCGATTATTAGTGTCATCGTATTTAAGTTTATTCATTAACCCCAATGTACAAAAAATGGAGATGTTTCTGCTCCATGTATTATAACCACCAGAGTATAAAGATGCTAAATACCTAGATGATACATAAAAGTAATAATTGCCTTGCTTTCGTGCCAGTCGACTAACAATTTTGTCTCTAGAATACTCAATTATTGTTGTCAAATAATGCAATCTGCGCTTAATCAGCTTATAGAGAAAAGGGTAACTTTTTTCTAACTCCTGCTCATTTTGCAGATGAGCAAGATTCCTTTTAATCTTTTCGTAATTGGAAGAATAAAGTTTTTCTTTTTCTTTCAATTGATACTTTTGATATTCTAGAGCAAAATCATCTAGAAATTCATCCAATTCTTTCTTAACGTGGGCTATTGGTTCATCAATTGGAGTTGATTGGTTGTATACGTCTTTTTCGTTGTTGCTCAATATATCACCTTCAACCTTATGTTTATACTGTGGGTTTATTATGCTTATAACTATGTGGAACAATAAATAGTACCAGTGTCATGGTACGTAAAGAAACGAATCTACACAATCTGTCAGTTAAAGATTAAAGAGGATACTCCTATTCATGGATATCCTTCATTTTGATGCAATAAGTATCTCTATAAAATCACCTTTTTCAACTTTAAGGCTTTTCGTTGAATGATTTATACCCGTTACTTTCTCAGTAAGCCTTGTATAGTAAACTTTGTCCAACATCAATTTTAATAAACGATTGCATTCAGCCAAATCTTGTTGAGAAGCCTCGCTATTATACAATTCATAGAATCGCTTAATCTTTTCTATTTTAGCTTCATACTTTAATGTAATGGATTCCTTGTCCATTGATTCGATTTCTGATTGTAAATCACCAATTGTACTCGAGATGCGCATTAATTCTGTTTCTGTTTCAGTCTTCTTCTTTTGAAACTGTTCCCTTGTTAAATCTCCATCAGCACGCATTTCAATGTATCCCTCGAGTCTTTTTTTTAGCTTCTCGGCGGTCTTATTCAGTTCTGAAATTGATTGTTCTAAATCATCCTTAGTAACGCTCTGAGGGGTGTTTATAGCCTTCTCCCACTCTTCTCGATAGAACTGCTCAAGGAATCTAAACTTCTTTTGAAATGCATCCAATAGTAAAGCTTCTGACACCCCACGATTCCCACATTTACAAGCCTTGAGGTAGATTGCATTAGCTTGTTTAGAATCCTTTCGAAATCCAATCTTACTTTTACACTTTTTACAGAAAACTAAATCTTTTAAGATAGATAACACTTGTCCTTTCGAACGAGTTCGTTTAGCTAACCCATCCTGACCACCTGATAAACGACTTGAAACAGCTTCCTGTGCTTTCTTAAAATCCTCCGCAGTGATAATAGCCTCATGAGCATCTTTAACCATAATGGTTTCAACAACCATCTTTTGTTTATTCTTTACGTGATAAGTGATTACGCCTGTGTAAACAGGGTTTTTAAGGATAGTATTAATTTGCGATAGTCCAAACGGTTTGCCTTCATGGATTGTTCCTGCATTCTTCCCACCTTGTACTTCATAAGTGCGTGTCTTATAACCCGCTAATGCTAACTTATTTACAATAGAAGGAATACTGTAACCGTTAATGGAATAATCGAAAATCTTCCTTATTATATTGGATTCCTCAAGATTAATTTCTAACTTCCTTGTTCTATCGTTTCTTTGGTAACCAAAGGGAGCAACACCTTGTACAAATTCACCACGTAAAGCACCCATCCGTTTACCACGTTTTTGTCTTTTAGCAATTAACCGCAACTCCTGCGCTGACATTACTCCTTCAATATCGAATAGTAAACGGTCTTCACTATTTAAATCATAAATTCTTTCTTTAGTCAGAAGAGGAATTTCATACTCTGCTAAAGTATCTGCAATCATTTGTGAAGCGCCTAGTTTACGACTTAAACGGTCAGTTGATACAACGAATACTGCATCATATAACCCCGCTTTAACACCTTCTAAAAGCTTGGTTAATTCTTTCCGTTCACTAACATTTTTTCCGCCTGAAATGATTTCCTCATAACATTTATAGTTATAATTCCGTTCTTTACAATATTCTTCTGCAATTGTTCTATGTGAGAGTAAAGTATCTCTTCCTTCTCCTGCTTCCCTTGAAATACGGAGTAGAATTCCTACGTTTTTAATAAGTGTGTCTGTTCCTGCAGTCATAGTTGCCAACTCCCAAGAATATGATTAACAGAAGCAAGTATATCATGAATTCCCTACATATATCTATAAAAAATTGCATAAATATGAGATGAAAGGGGGTTCTTTTTTTATGGCGAAAAACTGGGCCGGGCGGGTTCGTAACTGGATGGCTAAAAAAATGGATCTTCCTCAAGATGTCATGATGGATTTACCCCGTATTACGATGATCGGGCAAATTCATGTCTATATTGAGAATCATCGAGGGTTGTTGGTATTTACAGATAAGGAACTTCGCTTGTTGTTAAAGCAAGGACAGTTATTAATAAAAGGAAAATCCTTTGTGATTAAAACCATTTTACCTGAAGAAATTTTGCTAGAAGGGAAAATTGATCAGGTCATTTATATAAATGAAAATCCGGGAGGAACAAAATGAATAACCAGTGGATCGAATTTTTTAATGGCAGGGTTACTGTAAAAGTATCAGGAAAGGGCACTGAACGTTTTATTAATGTCCTGACAAGAAATGATTTTCCAATCTGGAATATCAAAAGACATGGAACCGAGACAATAACGTTTAATATGAGGCTTAAAGATGCCAAGAGTATCAGGCGATATGCGAGGAAAAGCAATTGCTCAGTATCCTTTTTACGAAGGAACGGGCTTCCTTTTTTATTTCGCAGAATGTTGAAAAATAGTGGCTTTATAGCAGGTGCAGGAATTTTCTTGTTCCTATTATTGCTTCTGTCTAATGTTATCTGGGGAATAGAAATTAAAGGCGCAAAACCAGCAACAGAGTACCAAATCCGTAAAGAGTTGGACAAGATGGGCGTAAAAATTGGAAAGTTACAATTTTTTGTAGATAATGTGGAAGGTATTCAGAGGAAACTGACTAATAATGTCGGGGACTTAACATGGGTTGGTGTGGAGTTAAAGGGGACAACCTTTCACCTCCAAGTAGTTGAAAAAAATGAGCCCAAAAAACCCGAGCATTTATCACCGCGGAATCTTATTGCGAAAAAGAAAGCAATAATAGTTAATATGTATATTGAAAATGGTCAAAAAATGGTGGATATTCATGATCACGTAGACAAAGGTCAACTCCTTGTTTCAGGTGCATTTGGACAAGAAGATAGCCCAGAATTGGTTGCTGCTAAGGGTGAGGTCTGGGGCGAAACATGGTATAAAAGTCACGTTGAACTCCCGTTAGAAACCAACTTTAAAGTTTTTAACGGTAAAGAAAAGGAAAAACATTTTATATTACTTGGCAATTTTGAACTCCCAGTTTGGGGGTTTGGTAAGCCAGAATTCAGTAATTATGAAACAGAAGAGAATGTTCATAAAATTCATTTCTTGAAGTGGGAATTGCCAGTTTCCTACCTCAATAAGACCCTTCGCGAGCGAGAAGAGGTGCAGCGTTCTTATACTAATAAAGAGGCGCAGCAAATAGCAATTGAACTTGCAAAAAAACAAATAAAAGGGCAGTTAGATGAAGATGCTATTATAAAGGATGAAAAAATTTTACACAAAGTAAATAAAAATGGTAAAGTTATACTGGATATTCATTTTAAGGTAATAGAAAATATTGCGGTCGGACAACCGATTTCCAAGGAGACTAGTGAATGACAGAAAAGTTAACTACCATAAGTGTACAGCTTGAAAATCCTGCAGAAGCAATTAGTTTGCTAGGGAATTCAGATTCCAATTTAAAAATCATTGAACAGGAACTTGGAGTCACAGTCATTACTCGTGGTGAAGCAGTTAGTTTGTCAGGGGACGAAGAAAAAGTTACTCTGGCAGGGCAGATTCTTAATAAATTAATGATCGTGATCCGTAAAGGGGTAAATATTAGTCAAAGAGACGTCCTGTATGCTGTGCAAATGGCGAATGCAGGGACATTGGAATATTTTGTGAATTTATACGAAGAAGAAATTGGCAAAAATGTAAAAGGAAAAACTATTCGAATTAAAACACTTGGTCAAAGACAGTATGTGATGGCCATCAAAAAAAACGACCTTGTATTTGGGATTGGACCTGCTGGAACGGGTAAAACCTATTTAGCTGTGGTCATGGCTGTTAACGCTCTTAAAAATGGACAGGTAAATAAAATAATTCTAACAAGACCAGCGGTTGAGGCAGGGGAAAGTTTAGGCTTTTTACCAGGGGACTTAAAGGAAAAAGTGGATCCATATTTACGGCCATTATACGATGCACTTCATGATATATTGGGGGCAGAGCATACACAAAGGTTAATGGAAAGAGGGACGATTGAGATCGCCCCGCTTGCTTATATGAGGGGACGTACATTAGATGATGCATTTGTCATCTTAGATGAAGCCCAAAATACAACACATGCACAAATGAAAATGTTTTTAACAAGGCTTGGATTTGGGTCTAAAATGGTTATCACTGGGGATCAAACACAAATTGATTTGCCAAAAGGGGCAAAATCCGGCTTAGTTGCAGCAGAAGCAATCTTAAAAAATGTCAACGGAATATCGTTTATCTTTTTAGAACAAACGGATGTTGTTCGACATCCGCTCGTTGGCAGAATTATTGAGGCATACGAGAAGAAAGCAATTCAACAATAACAAGGGGGTAAACCTATAAAGGTTTGCCTCTTTTTTTCTAAAAAATGTAGTAAAAACAAATCTTCTCCTAAAGAAGGTGAAACTTGTACGAAAAACTGTTATCATTTTACATGAAGCAAAAACAGTGAAAATATGACAATTATTGAGAATTGATTTATGAACAATTTGAATCTTTTTTCAAGGGCAGTGGTTGGAGGGATATAGTTGGGTAAACTTCAGCAATACTTCATACGGATACGTAAGCTGCTGGATATAACTTTCTTTCTAGTACTATTCTTTATAATGTTAGGTACCGTTTTATTAGCAGCAATGTATAGTAATGTAAAACCTGAGAAATTAGATTTAAGCCTATTTTCAGTTGCGGAAAAAACAATTCGTTCACCAGGAACAGTAGAAGATAGAAAAAGTACAGAAAATAAGCGTAAAGAAGCAATAGATCAGGTTCAGGATGTCTATACCTTAAAAAAAGAATACACACAAAATCGAGTGGATTTAATTAGCTCCATTTTTCAAGCTACAGTTGAGATGAATGATGAAATAAAAGAAGAAATAAACAAGCATGCTGAGTTAGCAGCAGAAGAAAAACCTGATAAAGCTGAACCAAGTGATTCGGAAAAAATGGACCGGTTAAAAGCGAAATTAACACCAAATGTCTCCAAGGGACTTTCTGATCAAGTCTTTGTTGCTTTAGTACAAGCCAATCCTGATGAATTATCGATTGCTAAGGATTTAACTGTTACAGCGATTAATAATGTAATGGCCCAAAGGATTTCTGCAGATGATGTTGAGAATGCCAAGAAAAGAGTAGAGGAAGAATTAAAATACACCACCTTGAATGATAATTTAAGAAGGGGTGTCATCGAATTAGGCAGGTATGCTATTATTCAAAATGAGTTTTATGACCCTAATGCGACCGAGGAACTGAGGCAGCAAGCAGTAGAAAGTGTGGAACCTGCCAAAATTCTACAGGGGCAAATTATTGTTGAAGAAGGAGAGTTAATTAACCAGGATATTTATCGGCAATTAAAGTTGGTCGGTCTCCTTGATAATGAACGACCCTTCAAACCCTTTATTGGCTTAATCGTTCTAATAACGATTATTCTATCAGCTATCTATTTTTATTTTTCTCAAATTAAGTCTATACCAGGAAAAAAGCAGACGGACTTGTTATTATTTGGGATAATATTCATCCTTACGATACTTATAATGAAAATCATCAGCATGCTGCAAATTTTTAATTATGCTGGAATTGGCTATTTATTCCCTGCTGCTTTAGGAGGGATGTTAATTAAAATATTAATTGATGAAAAGTTAGCCACGCTAATGTCTATTATCATGGCGGTTTGCGGCAGTATTTTATTTAATGAAGGGGTTACGGGGACTTTAAATTTTTCAGAGGGTATCTATATCCTATTCAGTTCCTTGGCGGGTATCCTATTTTTAAGTAAACTTAATCAACGGTCGAAAATCTTTCAGGCAGGCTCCTTTGCCGCACTCGTAAACCTGTTAACTATCTTAGCGTTAATGTATTTGCCGAATGGGCAATTTACTGGAATTGAGTATGGATATTATCTAATTACAGCCCTTGTTTCAGGAATAGGTTCAGCGGTACTAACGATTGGACTCCTTCCTTTTTTTGAGGCGAGTTTCGGAATCTTATCAACGATGAGGCTAATCGAACTTTCTAATCCCAACCATCCATTGCTTAGAAAAATTTTAATGGAAGCACCAGGTACATATCATCATAGTGTGATGGTCGCTAATTTAGCGGAATCTGCTTGTGAAGCAATTGGAGCGAATGGTCTATTAGCGAGAGTAGGAAGTTATTATCATGATATTGGAAAAACAAAGCGCCCGAATTTTTATATTGAAAATCAGATGCATCTTGAGAATCCACATGATCGCCTCCCGCCAGATAAAAGCGCGAATATTATTATCGCACATGTAACAGATGGATCTTCTATTTTGAAAAAATACAATATGCCCAAGGAAATTATTGATATTGCCGAGCAGCATCATGGAACTACCTTGCTAAAATTCTTTTACCACAAAGCAGCTCAAGCTGATACTGAAGTTAAGGAAGCAGATTATCGATATCCTGGACCTAAGGCACAAACAAAAGAGTCTGCAGTAGTTGGGATTGCTGATAGTGTGGAAGCGGCTGTTCGCTCTTTATCCCAGCCTACGCCTGAATTAATTGAGTCACTAGTTAAGAAAATTGTTGCGGATCGTCTTCAAGATGGACAATTAAACGAATGTGATCTCACTATGAGAGAAATTGAAACGGTTTCTGAAGCGTTATGTGAAACTTTAAAAGGGATTTTTCACTCCAGAATTGAGTATCCAGAAATGATAAAGAAGGTGAAGCAAGCATGACATTACTAATTGATTGTATTGATGAAACTGAAACACTTACAGAAGAACAAATGCTTGAAATCGAACGGGTAATTAACTTTGCCGCAAAAAAACAGGATGTGGAAGAGCATAGTGAGGTTTCTGTCACATTTGTTTCAAACGAAAGAATTCAAGAAATAAATCGAGAATACCGGGATAAAGACAAGCCAACAGATGTTATCTCGTTTGCGATGGAAGAACTAGGGGAAGGTGAAGTGGAATTTGTAGGAGCCGATATGCCTAGGGTTTTGGGTGATATCATTATCTCTGTTCCAAAAGCAATCGAGCAGGCAGAAGAATATGGGCATTCTTTTTTACGTGAACTTGGTTTTCTAGCTGTACATGGATTCTTGCATCTCCTGGGTTATGATCACATGACGGCAGAAGAGGAGAAAGAAATGTTTACATTGCAGAAGGATATTTTAGACGAATATGGACTCAAACGCTAAATCGGCACAGTATGGGTTGTTAAGGTCATTTTCGTTTGCATTTGCGGGGATTGCAACTGCCCTGAGGGGCGAGAGGAATATGCGCTTCCATTTTTTTAGTTCGATTGTTGTTTTACTTATTTCTTTTTATTTTTCAATTACTAAATTTGAATGGTTATTCATCCTTATGGCAATTGGAGGAATGTTTGCGTTGGAAATAGTGAATACAGCTATCGAAAGAGTAGTAGATCTCGTTACAGGAGAATATCATTCCTTGGCAAAACAGGCGAAAGATTTGGCGGCTGGCGCCGTCTTTGTATATGCCGTTCTTTCATTTGTCATTGGGATTGTGATCTTTTTACCTTATATTCTAGAGTTATTTTAGATAGTTAGAATAGGGGGTTCGACGAAATTTGAAATCGAATAATGAATTCGGTAAAATGACTCTACAGCGAAAAAAAAAGTGGACTCGCTAATTTATGAGAAAATTCTAATTTTTTAATTTTTTTCATCTATATGTAATGATTTTCAATGGATTTTGAGGTAAAATAAAGGAACAGCAGACATCTGCTGGAAGGGAAGAACACGAGTGAATATCGAACACCTAATTGAAGAAGCAACAGTATGTGTTACTGTAACATCGGAGGATCTCCATGTTAAATAATGAGAACTCCAGCAAAGGTTATAAGTCAGGTTTTATTTCTATAATTGGCCGGCCTAATGTCGGGAAATCCACGTTTCTAAATCGGGTGATTGGCCAAAAAATTGCGATCATGAGTGATAAAGCGCAAACCACTCGTAACAAAATCCAAGGCGTGTTAACAGTAAATGATGCACAGATGATCTTTATTGATACGCCAGGAATTCATAAACCAAAGCACAAATTAGGCGATTTTATGATGAAGGTAGCAGTGAATACGCTTAAAGAAGTAGACTTGATTTTGTTTATGGTGAATGCCGAAGAAGGGTTTGGCCGTGGCGAAGAATTTATCCTTGAAAAGTTTCAAACCGTTAATACGCCAATTTTTCTTGTCATTAATAAAATTGATCAAGTTCATCCAGATAAATTATTGCCAATTATTGAATCATATCAAGAAAAATATCCATTTAAAGAAATTGTCCCCATCTCAGCGCTTGAAGGTAATAATGTCGAAAGATTGCTCGAGCAGATTAAGTCTTTCTTGCCAGAGGGACCACAATACTATCCAGCAGACCAAGTGACAGATCACCCGGAACGTTTTATTATTACAGAGCTTATCAGGGAGAAAGCCCTTCACTTAACAAGAGAAGAAATTCCACACTCACTTGCTGTTGTTCTTGACAAAATGGAGCGACGAGAGGGTAAGGACATGATCGATGTCATGGCAACCGTAATTGTTGAACGTGATTCCCAAAAAGGAATCATAATTGGAAAGCAAGGAAGTATGTTAAAAGAAATTGGGAAGCGTGCACGGGCAGATATAGAAAATCTTCTAGGGTCTAAGGTGTATTTAGAGTTATGGGTAAAAGTTCAAAAAGACTGGCGTAATAAGATGTCCCAGCTTCGAGATTATGGTTTTAACGAAGATGAATATTAATTAACCCTAACTAAAGTATTACTGTTTATTTCAAATTATGCATGGACAACATTAACAAATATTTCGTCTTATGATTTTTGCGCTGGCAGGCTATGATAATTGTAAGGTTTGGGACCGAATAACAGCTAGTCTAAATATGAAAGGTGGGGTTTTCGATGATGGATTTTACGTGGAAAGTATTCCTCCAAACAGGTAATATTGACACATATCTTCTCATTAAAGAACTAGAGAAGGAAAACCAGGAAATACCCGGAAATCTGAATGATGAGCTAGCACAAATCGATTTTCCCGTTTCATAAGTTTGTCTTCGTGCTACTTTAGAAGGTGACAATAATGCTTCAGAAGTGTGAAGGCATTGTTATTAGAACAACTGATTATAGTGAAACAAATAAAATTGTAACAATATATACTAGGGAATGGGGAAAGGTTGGAGTCATGGCTCGTGGTGCAAAAAAGCCTAACAGCCGCCTTTCCTCCATCACACAGCTTTTTACACATGGTTATTTTCTAATTGCAAGAGGGTCTGGTTTAGGCAGCCTGCAGCAGGGAGAAACGGCTACATCATTACGGTCGATTGGTGAAGACATTTTTTTAACTGCTTATGCTAGTTATATTGTCGAATTAACGGATAAGTGCACGGATGAAAAGAAACCAAATCCTTTTCATTTTGAGTTGCTTTTTCAAACATTAAATTACTTAAATGAAGGTTATGACCCAGATATCCTCATGAATATTTACGAGATGAAAATGTTAAATGTGATGGGTTTGAACCCAATCTTAAATCAATGTTCCGTTTGCGGCAGTACAGACGGACATTTTTCTTTTTCGATTCGTGAAGGCGGGTTTCTCTGTCATCGATGTCTAGAAAAAGATCCGTATCATCTTAAACTATCCGCTGCTGCGGTTAAATTATTAAGGGTATTTTATTATTTTGATCTTTCAAGATTAGGGAATATTTCTGTTAAAGAAGAAACAAAAGCTGAACTTAAGAAGGTTATTACTGCCTATTATGAAGAGTATTCTGGTTTGCACCTTAAATCCAAGAAGTTTCTAAATTCCATGGATAAATTTCGCAATCTCTTATAATCGCCTAGTTGACAATGTTTGGAGTTTTCGCTATTATTTTCATTAATAAAATAATTGCAGTGATGGAGAAGAGTACTTAGTCATCCTCTATAAAAGCGAACCTAGGATAGTGTAAGCTAGGGTATAGAGAACTAACGAAGGCGTTCCTGAGCAATATTTGTGTTTATTAACACGATAAAAGAGGCTGCTTCTTAGCAGCAATTAGGGTGGAACCGCGGGTAACTCTCGTCCCTATGCTAATCTAGCATAGGAACGGGAGTTTTTTTGTTTGAATCAAATTTATTTTAAAGGAGCAATTTCTATGAATGTAACAATGGAACAAATCGTTTCACATGCCAAACACAGAGGATTTATTTTTCCTGGTTCAGAGATCTACGGAGGTCTTGCCAATACTTGGGATTACGGTCCGTTAGGTGTTGAATTTAAAAATAATATTAAGCAGGCATGGTGGAAAAAATTCGTCCAAGAGTCACCATATAATGTCGGTTTAGATGCGAGTATTTTAATGAACCCGCGTACTTGGGAAGCATCTGGCCATATTGGGAACTTCAATGATCCGATGATAGATTGTAAAAATTGTAAAGCACGTCATCGTGCCGATAAATTAATTGAAAATGCTCTCGATGAAAAAGGCATTGAAATGATTGTCGATGGCTTACCATTTGAAAAAATGGAAGAGTTGGTGAAAGAACACAATATCGCTTGTCCAGATTGCGGCAGTCATGACTTTACTGGAATTCGCCAGTTCAACTTAATGTTTAAAACTTTCCAAGGAGTAACAGAATCAAGTACAAATGAAATTTTTCTTCGTCCTGAAACAGCCCAAGGTATCTTCGTTAATTTTAAAAATGTCCAGCGGACGATGAGAAAGAAAATGCCATTTGGTATTGCTCAAATTGGGAAGAGTTTCAGAAATGAAATTACTCCGGGTAATTTCACTTTCCGAACAAGAGAGTTTGAACAAATGGAACTTGAATTTTTCTGTAAGCCTGGTGAGGAGTTGAAATGGTTTGATTATTGGAAGCAATTTGCTGAACAATGGTTAATGTCATTAGGCCTTACAAAGGAAAATTTAAGACTTCGCGACCACTCTGAGGACGAATTGTCTCATTACAGTAATGCTACAACTGATTTTGAATTTAAGTTTCCGTTTGGCTGGGGCGAACTTTGGGGGGTTGCTTCAAGAACAGACTATGATTTGAAGCAGCATATGGAGTATTCTGGTGAGGACTTCCATTACCTCGATCCAGAAACAAATGAAAAGTTTGTTCCTTATTGTATCGAACCATCTTTAGGAGCAGACCGTGTTACTTTAGCATTCTTAATTGATGCTTATGATGAAGAACAGCTTGAAGATGGTACTTCTAGAACGGTCATGCATTTCCACCCTGCATTAGCTCCGTATAAGGCAGCGGTTCTTCCGTTATCAAAGAAATTGTCAGAAGAAGCACGTGAAGTTTTCGCGACTCTGGCTAAACATTTTTCAGTTGATTATGACGAATCAGGATCGATTGGAAAACGCTATCGTCGGCATGATGAAATTGGTACTCCGTTTTGTATTACCTATGACTTCGACTCTAAAGAAGATAATATGGTTACAGTTCGTGACCGTGATACAATGGAGCAAAAGCGTATCTCGATACATGAACTAGTTAGCTTCTTGCAAGAAAAGATGATGTTTTAAGAGGAAACTCGCCAATTGGCGAGTTCAGATTGTAGACAAAAGGCATTCGATGAGCTTAATCGAATGCCTTTTTATGGTTTTTTTGCTCGTAAGAGCAAATTTTGACCTTTTCTATACCTTTATCTAGGCCTTTTCTGGACTTTTCCATGTC